>JAHBWT010000032.1 GCA_019636815.1 Nitrospira sp. | reverse complement strand
CCTCTTCGGGATGGGGTCCTGGACCTGGTGGCGCCGCCGCACCACCACCCTTCCCGTGGCTGCCTAACACCAGTCTGGCGTTCCTGCCTTCAGCTTGTCCACGCCCGCCCCTCTCTCGATGAGGTGGGCGTGGACACAGACACCGCTTCAACAATTCCTCCTCACCACCCGTTTCCCGCTCTCGATATCGTTTCCGCAGCTCACGTCCCCGGTGAGTTAACGGAGTTAACAAAGCCCTGACTTCACCATAACTCCGTTGTAATCCATCCCTTCTACCATCCCCCGGGCGCGAATGTCCGTACAGGGGGGAGAAATGAAAACGGCGATTATCAGGTGGGTTTGGAGTTGCGGTGCGATTGTCGGCTTGCTCTGCTCGTGGGCATCGACTTCATGGGCCAGCAAGCTGGAGGACGTCCTGCTGGAAAACAAACAAATCACGACCGAACAATGGATTCGCTTGAAGGCCGATGAGGAGAAACGGCAGGCCAAGCAGTTTGAGGAATCCCGAGGAGTCGGAGACGTGCCGGTCCGCGCCCGCTGGTATGAAAAGATCAACATTCGAGGGGTTGCGCAGTTCCGGTACAATCATACGATCGACAACGATTTTCTTACCAACAACCTGGGCGATCGTTCCATCGCCGGCAACAACGAATTCTTTCTCCGTTTCGCGCGCCTGATTTTGAGCGGGCAGCCTCATGACCGGGTATTCATCTATATCCAGCCGGAGTTTGCGGGTTTGGTCGGCGGAGCGGAGCAAGTGGTGGCGCTGCGGGATTTCTATACGGATCTGTTTCTTACGCAAAACAAAGAATGGCGTGTCCGGCTGGGGCTTTCCCCGATCCCCTTCGGGTTCGACAACATGCAGTCCACTCCGAACCGCATCGCCTTCGATCGAAGCGACGCCCTCGACAGCGCAACGCCGAACAAACGTGATCTCGGCGTCTTTCTCTACTATGCGCCGACGCACGTGCGGGAACGCTTTCGCCGGCTGGTCGACAGCGGGCTCAAAGGCGCGGGCGATTACGGCATGCTCGGTATCGGAGTCTATAACGGGCAAGGCGTCAATGTGCGCGACCGCAATAAGGACAAACATATCGTGTTCCATGCCGCCTATCCCTATGAGTTCCCGAACGGACAGATCGTGCAGATAGGGATGGATGCCTACCGCGGACAGTACAACGTCGCCACGGCGCCCGTTGTTCCGACCCTCCCGATCGTCCTCGGGCAAGCCTTCGTCCCCCGGGTGACGAACGACGGAAACTATCTCGATGAACGGATTGCGTGGTCCGTGACGCTGTTCCCGCAGCCCTTCGGGTTTCAGGCCGAGTACATGATCGGGAGAGGGCCGGAGTTGAATCAGGATCGAACCGAGGTCGTGCTGGGGAGCCTGCGCGGGGGCTATGTGCAGGTCTTCTATAAGTATCAGTGCGATACGTTCTGCCAGAGCATTATTCCGTTCTTCCGAGTGCAGGAATACTTCGGCGGACGGAAGTCGGAGTTGAATGCGCCGCGCAATTCCGTCCGGGAATGGGAACTCGGCGTGGAATACCAGCTGAACCGGGCGATCGAGTTCACCGTCTCCTACAGCTGGGCCCAGCGGAATACGCCCGATTCAGCCTTCTTCCCTGCCGGAAATCCGCCCGGTGCCTGCGGCGTCGCCGGCAGCGGTTTCGGTCCCTGTCTTCAAACGCCCTATCAACTCCACAGCGGGAGCCTGCTTCGATTTCAGCTGCAATGGAATTTCTAGGTGGCGCTCTTCTTCCGGTCTCCGCCGGGCGCCTTATGGCGTGGCGGTCGGCGATGATTGGTTGAGGGGAGGCGGCTGGACGAGCTTGTAACGCACGATGATCTCGCGCCGCTTCGGTTGCAGCCACGCCGAGAATGTCCCTCTGGTCGGCGTTCCCGCCCAACTGCGGGGCTCGAACTCCAACCGCCCCACCTGGGGCGCGATCGAGCGAAGCGGCGTGAGCCGCTCATCCATCGTGTCGGCAACGCCGGGATCGGGGAAGAAGTTCGTGGGCGATCGGTAGTTGGCGAGGAGGAGGTGGAGATCGTCCTGTTCCACGAAGAGGCCCCCCGACGTGACGAGACGCTGGCCGCCTGAACGGGAAGTGGAAGAATAGAACGTCACGATCTCCGCCGGGCCCGCTTTCTTCAGGGCGTCCGCCAGCAATGGAGCGAGCAGCGCAACTTCAGGCTCCGTCAAGGCCGGATGCCGCCTCGGCCGGCTGAGGTCATCGTACAACGGCAGTCTCGTTGCCGGTTCTTCGAAGACGAGCCCGTTCAAAATCGCCGCCATCTGTTCCGGGGAGATGTCCGACGGGTGGCTGTGGCCCGTTTTATGGGCAAGATTGCGGTCGACTTCCAGGCGGACGAACGCGTGCGGGCTTTCATAGACCGTGAGGGTCGTAAACTGCTGGGGTGCGCATGCGATGAGCGCCGTGAACGAAAGGATGAGCCCTTGGCGGCACGCCCGGACACATGATCGGTTCATAGCATGGATACGGCCTTCACGATCTCGGGTTATTCGATCACAGGGCGATTCGGGGTCTCCAGTCGGGCCGCCCGGGTGGGCTGCTTGGACCACTTCGATATGAGGCGCGTGATTTGGTCCGAAGGCAGCGGCAAATATCCGAGATCGAGAGCCTCTTGTTGGCCTTGCCGGCTCAGGATGTAACGGATGAGTTCTATCGTGGCCGTGGTGGCTTCCGCCTTGGGCGGCTTGGCGGCATAGAGGTACAAGTTTCGCCGCAAGGGGTACGAGCCGTCCATCACGGTCTGTATGGATGGTTCGATATATCTCCCGCCTTTCACCAAGGCAATGGGGACCGGTTTCACCATGGATGTTCCGTATCCGATGGCGCTGAATCCAATGCCCTTCGGATCTGTCTCCACATCCAGCACGACGGAGGCCGGACCCTGGGCGTCGGTCAGCTGGAGGCGAAATGTCCCGCCTTTGCAGACCTCTTCGCGGAAGAAATAACTGTAGCGCGACTTGCCGTTCTTCCCGTGCAACTGCACCGGCGCTTCGAACCATTCATCCATCACTCCGACCAACCCCCACGAGTCTACGATATATTTCAGCCCTCGCCTGCGTTCTTCACAGAACATCGAATCCAGCTCGTCGAGGGAGAGGCCGGTCACGGGATTGTCCTTGTGAACGAAGATCGCCAGGGCGTCACCCGCCACCGGAATTTCCGTCGGTTCATACCCATACTCCTTGACGAACTCGGCGATCTCGTCGGCGGTGACGCGGCGAGGCATGGCGGCGATCTCCGACCGGTGCTCCAGCAGCGCGGCGAAGCCGGTATCCGACCCCTCTCTCACCATCGTCAGGTTCAGGTCCGGATGGCGCCGAACCAACTCCTCGACCCAGGCGCCAACCAAGGGCTTCATCGTTTCAGGAGCGGATATGGTCAGTTTGCCGGATACATGGTCCGGAGAGACGTAGGAAGGGACATCCGGATCCGGAGCCAGGAGGACTTGGCCCCAATTCATGGAAGGGACCGACACGTGTACAACTGTGGCAGCCAGATAAAAGGTAAAGACCAATCGAGAAAACGTCATGGCCGACCTCCCCTACTATAACTTACCTATACCTCGAGAATCCCATTCATCTCGTGAGCCTATGAGTCTAAATGCGGAGTATTACGAAAGGATCAACGGATTGTTAACCATGGGTTAACTCAAGCGATTCGACCACTCGCTCGATGGAGGAGTGAGCGACGGATGTGTTAACGTAAATTTTACACCACTCTAAGGACCAGTTTTTATCTTTTTGAATACGATGGCCCCCCGATGTTGAACTCACCCTACATAACCGGCGCTCAAGAATCCATCCTCATCTTCGTGCAATCAGCGTCGTTCGCCCAATCGCTCGAGAAGATCTTTGTCGCAAACGGGTACCGAGTCTCATTGGTGTCTACCGAAACGGCCGCATACGCGGCCGTGAAGGAGTCGGCGCCTTCGCTCATCATCATCGAGCGACAGGACGGAATCGCCGCTGTCTTGCGTCACCTGCGAACCTCGGTGATGGTTCCGATCGTGGCCGTGGTAAACGGGAGCGGACATTGCCGGGACGAGGAATGGCTGCAAGATTATGATCATGAGATCGATCTCGTGTTGTGCAATCAGACTCCTCGTGAAGTCGTCGCCCGTGTGCGGGCCATCTTGCGGCGCTGTGTCCCGACGGTCCAACTCCAGAGACACTTCCGTGCAAGAAATGTCCATATGGATCTCGACCGCCATGAAGTCACGGTCGGCGGGCAAAAGGTCGAATTGACGCCGAAGGAGTTCCAAGTTCTTCAGCAATTCATGGAAGCACCGGGCCGCGTCTTCTCCCGCCAGGAAATGCTCAACCGTGTGTGGGGTGAGGGCTATGCACTGGAAGAACATGCCTTGGATGTGCATATCCACTCGCTCCGCCAGAAAATCGAGATCGATGCCGCCGAGCCGAGACTCATCGTGACGGTTCGAGGGGTCGGCTACAAACTCCGGGCGTAGACTCGGTCGGTGATGTCGATCGGTAATTGACTGCTCATGATCTCTTCCACGGGGACGAAATAGATCGCCTTCTCGGCGCCTACAAATTTTTTCACGACATCCGATTCCGTCACGATGCCGATGATCTGAGATTGACTGGCCACCAGAACGCGTGTGACGTTACGCGCTTTCATCAACTTGGCCGCTTCGACGACCGAGGTGCCCGCATCAACCGTGACGAGCTCTTCTCCCATTAGGCTGCCGATTGTCGCCATGTTGTATCCTCCTTTGTTTGGCACGGTGCTCTTTCTGGTGAGCGTACTCCAAGGGCATTGCGCCGGCATCAGCCTGGGGTTACGAGCCGGTAAAGAGAGAAGAGCCCGGAAGAGGTTATCGGGCGGTAACGATTCGGCAATGAGCCAGTGATACAGAGGGCGTAGGATGTCGAACATGACCGTAGGGCCATGTCACAAATCAGGGAGAACAACATCATAGTTGCCGAGCTCCGCGCAGGATTCATTCTCCTTGCGTCACCGGCCTTCTTCCTGATCATCGTTGCCATCTTCAGTCTCGGTATGGTCATGAGACCTGACCGGTGGAGCGACCGCGCGCGGCTCGCTGGTGAGGCGCGATCGAACGGAAGCAACAAACTGTCGGTGATGCATGACGCCTCTTGAGAGAGAATACGCGTCCCATAGGTGTTGCCTCTGGACCTACGTATCTCCGGCATACTACACTCCTTCGTCATCGCTCAGGCAAGATCCTAAAACAAGGAGTGTGCCGATGAAATCCAATTACAACCGGATGATGAAAATAAAGCGAACCGTTGGGCTTGTAAACGATGCGACTGTGTCCATCGATCAGGCGATCGCCGCCGTGTCTCACATTGGAGGGACGATTTTCGATATGAGGCTCAAGGAAGTCGATGAGAGGGTCACCTGGCGAGTCAAAATGGTACGAAACGGTGAGCGAGTCAAGATCCATGTGGATGCCAAGTCCGGTCTTATCATCGAAGCAAAGGCAGAAGTGGCTGTAACGGAAGAGAATTTCGTGTGATCGCCTGAAAGGGAATCCCCGCTACGACAGCATGAGCTGAGCCGGACGAGTTCGCACATCCTCTGGTGTGTCTCCACGCGTTGCTGTCGCTCCGGGCTAAGGTTCTCTTCCCGCCGCTGGAACCGGTAATGGGTTGGCGTTTATTCGCCATCCGTAGGCTTAGGGTGAAGCGCCGCATGCAGTAAGCCTACAACGACGGCGCTGAGCACGACCATTTCGACGATCATCGTCAGCATAACTGTCTCCCCAAAAATCTTAAGCGCCCGATCTACGTTACCTGGCTTTTCGGCCTGCCGATAGGTCCGTACAGACTCCATCTAGACCTACAGAAGATATGTTACGGCTAGATTATGAATGTGCAAGTTTTCTGTGAATAAGCCGGCTGGTTTTAGCGCAGGTGATGAGTCTCTGTTCGCTTCCTCAGTCCGCTAACGGACGCGGTGGGATGTGCACCGCTCTTATCGATATGCAGATTCCCCGCGTCCGTGACCGCCGCTTGACGGTCCGTAAACCCCTGCTACGCTTAGTATTTTCCGTCGGTGCAGGTCCGCCACGGGCGGCTGTCTGCTGCGCTCAGGTCGATGGCCGCCGCCGATCGTTCAGTCGCTGGGAGTGTTTGCCACAATGCCGGTGGTTTACAATCCGATTCGACGATGGGGTTCGCAAATTCTCGGGGGCGGGATTGCGCTGTTGGCCCTCTCCGGTTGTATGACGGGCCAGCCTCCATCCGGTGAAGAGTATGAACTGCCGTCCCTTCGGGTGGTCTTTCTCGACGCGCCGCAAATACAGGCCAAGTGGGAGGAGGTCACCGGCAAATCGGCCTTCATGATGACGCCTCGCCTTGTACTGGAAACTCAGAAGCGCGAAGAAGTCGTACTCGGGTTTTATGATTTTCGTACCCGGACCATCTATTGTCCCAAAATGGATTTCGAAGTCTGTGGGCACGAGCTGCACCATGCCGTCTTGGGACAGTTTCATTTCGACCACTGAGCGCGTCCTCTCCACAGCATCCCTTCGTCAGTTGAGCCTGATGATCCGTCCCTCGATGGCGGCAGAAAACGGCTGGGGCAGGGTTTGGATGTAGGTGATCAGCGCGTCCAGATCCAACGGTCCGCCCACTTGGTTTTTCCCTTGCAGCAGTACCGTGAAATTGTCCCCGCCCGCTGCCATGAAACTATTCACGGTCACGGAAAAGGTTGCTTGCCGGTCGATCGGCGATCCGTTACGCAGCACCTCGACGATGCGATCGCCGATCGGCCGGTTATTATCCCAGGTGTACGTCAGGCCGGATGTTTTCAGAATACGGGTGGACGACTGATTGGCCCACTGTTGATTGAGCAGGGCGAAGATCTGCTGGCCGGTCAGCTCCATGCGCACCAGGCTGTTGCCGAACGGCGGCAGAATCGGTTTGCCCGTTTTCTGATCGACGACGTTGGAGGAGACGGTCGGATATCGCGCGCCACGATAGGGATTCTCCAGAAAAGGACCGGACGCGTGATTTCCGCCGTTCAGAAGTCGAAAAAGTTCGTCTTTGCCTTCGTCGAACTCGTGATTGCCCGGAGTGCCTACGAGATTGCACTTCGGATGCATGCGACGATCGCGGCGGTCCTCTTGTGCCTCATCATCTTCCCACCCTCTCCGACGATCACGATCCTCCCGGCGATCTTCGTAACGGCAATACCGATTGGCCAAAAGATTCAAGAACCCGATCGATGGCTCATCCTGGAGAAGCGCCGATTCAGGAGGTGTGGCCCCGACATGATCGCCCGCATGGACGATGAAGGTTCGGTCCGATAAGTCTCGGTCTTTCGGGTCGTGCTGCGCGGCGTGGAGATAGGCGGCCAGTACCGCCGCTCCTCCGACCGGACGGTTCGCCACGAGCCGACCTTCCGAGAGTTGGCCGTGAAAATCATTGATCGCGAGCAACTGTACGTGGAGGTGGGAGTCCCTTTCTTCCGGATGGAATTCTGAGCTGCGCCATTCCAGCCTTCGACCCGCATCCTGCCGTGCCTCAATAGTATCGTCGGCCTCGTCGTCGCGGTCCAACTCGTGGGAATGATGCTCGACTGAAGCCCCGGCTCCGACCGGTAGGATGGTACAGATGCCGCACAAATGGAGCGTACCCATCACGGCGAGCCGAGCGATGCGCTCCAGGATGATACCGCGGGTATCCATACGGGAATTTCTTTCGTCCGGATCGTCCCATAAAGGAGGGCGAGCCTCATGGCGTTTCGATGCCGCGTACGCGCCCCGGTGCCGAAGCACGGCAACAGTCTCTACGACGGAAGATACGGCGGGTGTGTTGCAAACGGGTATAAAAAGGATGCAGAAGCCGTAAATTCCGGCTCAAGACACGGTTACCGAGCAGCACAGCCTGCTCTGAAGGCCTGGAGGCGCTCACGTACAAACCCTGGACAATAACGATGGAGCGCTGTAATCCGGCTATCGATGACTGCTAGGTGTCTCCGAGTGGGAGTGGTGTTGAACGGTCACGGGGCAAAATCTGGCGAAATCCTTTACCAGTCTCCCTAGAGTTTCACTTGGTCTTCTCAAGGGTCTTTTCGGGGTTGCAAGAGACGATCAATGATCAATAAAGTAAAAGAACGAGGTGTCCATTGCCGGATCTATCCGAAAAACCCATCCATCCTGGGGAAGTGCTGGCCGAAGTCTACATGAAGCCGGTCGAGCCTCCGGTTACCGTGGGTCATTTAGCGGAATCGATTGATGTCTTGCCCGAGGAACTCGCGAATTTCATAGCCGGGAAACGATCTGTGACCATGCCACTCGCGGCCAGACTGGCGATGAGATTCAAGACGACCACACGGTACTGGCTTCGATTGCAGGATCTGTACGACAAGCGGTCGCACACATCCGTGTTCTTGCGGGTGCGTCGTCGGGCAAAGAGGTAGGGACGCCGGAGCGGCCGCTCTGTCCTGATGAGGCTGAACGTCGGCAAGATCTTCTCCTCCAGGACCTTCTCGTTGAGGTCCAACACTTTCGAACTCCACGTCAGAGCACGGCTTAAAAACCTCAACGGTCGACGGGATGTCACGACCAGCCCGTTGATCCCGTTCGTACCGGAATCGATCACCACCTCCTGAGCGCCGAGAGGGATTTCCATCCGGCCGCCCAAAAGGCTCGTCGCAACGGCCTGACCTGATTCTAACCATACAGCCTCTTCAGACTGGACCTCTGCCTCGATGATGCCTGATGAAAGGGCCGGGTCAGAGCAAAAGCGGCTGCGAAAAGTAACCAAATACAAGCGGGGAAGAGTTTTTATGCACATTCCACATTCATGGTCCGGTCAAGTTTCCGACGGAGCAGGAGAGTCAAATATTACACACCCGCAACCGACCTGTAACGATGTTGTGATCTTGGACAGGCTAGAATCTCGCCCCTTAGAGTTCGGCATGATGCCGGTTCTCTGGGTTCGCGGTGAGTCCTTCACCGCTCACGATGCAGGTCAGCTCTGCCTGCGACGAGTTCCGATTCGCTTGAGAGGGTTCTCGATGAACGAAATGCACGTGCTGGCACCATCTCCTACGATCGATCATTCTGCGGAACAGCGACATCCGGCCATTGAACAATCGGAAGTCATCGAGAAACCGGACCATTTCTTGAATCGCGAGCTCAGCTGGTTGCGATTCAATCTGCGGGTCCTTGAAGAAGCCGAAGACAGGCGGCATCCCCTCTTGGAACGAGTGAAATTTCTGACAATCTTCGCCACGAACCTGGACGAATTCTTCATGATTCGAGTGTCCGGCCTCCGCCGCCAGGTGGCAACCGGGACAGGAGGAACAACGCCGGACGGCATGACGCCATCTGAGCAAATATTGGCCATCAACCATGAGTTGGGCGCCCATTATGAACGATACGACATCTGTTGGAAGCAGGATGTTTTACCGGCCTTGCGAGAGGCAGGCATTCGTATCCTGCATTATGCGGAGTTGGGACCGAGGGAGCGAGAGGTGATCCAACAGTATTTTCAGCGCGAAATATTTCCCGTGCTGACTCCGCTCGCCTTTGATCCCACCCATCCCTTCCCGCATATCTCGAGTCTGAGTTTTAATCTTGCCGTATTGGTAAGGGACCCTGAGCGTGGTGATTGTTTCGCGCGTGTCAAAGTGCCCGGTGTCTTCCCTCGACTGGTTCCCATCCCTACCGACGAGGATGCCGCCCTGCGGCAGATGGGATTGGTCGGAGCGGGGAAAGTGCAGCAATTTGTTTGGCTGGAGGAGATCATCGCGCATAACCTGGACGATCTTTTCCCCGGTCTGGAGGTTGTCGCATCATACCCATTCCGTGTGACGAGAGATGCCGACGTGGCCATTGAGGAAGACGAAGCTTCCGATCTGATTGAGGCGGTGGAAGAGCAACTCGATCAGCGGGAGTTCATGTCGGCTGTTCGATTGGAATTGGATGCGGCGACACCGGGCCACATCCGCGAGATTCTGACCAGAAACCTTCAGCTGCCGTCGTACCTCGTTTACGCAGGAGACAGCCCGATCGGCATGGCCGAGGTTCGCGAACTGTACGCCCTCGATCGCCCCGACCTCAAGGATCCGACGTTCGTTCCGTCCATCCCTTCCAGTTTGAGCAAAGCAGGCGGTCTCCTGGCCGCCGTCCGTCAACAGGATGTGCTCTTGTACCATCCCTATGACAGCTTTATGCCGGTCGTGGAGTTTCTACGAGAGGCCGCCAACGATTCCGACGTCCTCGCCATTAAACAGACCCTCTATCGCGTGAATCCGAAATCACCCATTGTCGAGGCACTACTGGAGGCCCGTGTCAACGGCAAGCAAGTTGCGGTTTTGGTCGAGCTCAAAGCTCGCTTCGACGAGGAGAATAATATTGAATGGGCCCGAAAACTTGAGGATGAGGGTGTGCATGTCGTGTATGGCGTACGAGGGCTTAAAACACACGCGAAGGTCTGTCTCATCGTCCGGCGCGAACCGGATGGAATCCGTCGCTACGTCCATCTCGGCACCGGAAACTATAACGTCGTCACCGGGCGCATCTATACCGATGTGAGCTATTTTACGTGCAACCCCGACATCAGCCGCGACGTGTCCGATCTATTCAACTCCCTGACCGGGTACTCCCGCAAGAACTCCTATTCCAAGTTACTCGTTGCACCGACGACGCTCAGACAACAATTGCTTGATCGGATCGAGCGCGAGACCTCCCGCCACCGCCGGTACGGTGATGGATATATCGCTTTCAAGATGAACGCGTTAGTCGATACGCAGTGTATTCAAGCGTTGTACCGAGCGTCGCAAGCCGGAGTCCGGATTGATCTTCAGGTGCGGGGTATTTGCTGTCTGCGACCGGGCCTCCCGGGGGTCAGCGAAACCATCACCGTCACCTCGGTGGTCGGGCGTTTTCTGGAACATGCGCGGATCTACTATTTTCGTCACGGTGCGCAGAACGAGGTGTTGATGGGAAGCGCTGATCTGATGCCGCGTAACCTGGATCGCAGGGTGGAAGTGCTTTTCCCTGTGGAAGATCCTCGATGGCGCGAGGTCATCATCAATGACATGCTCGGTGTCGGGCTACGGGACAATGTGCAAGCGAGACGGTTGCTCGCCGACGGGACCTATGAGCGAACGCACCAGGCAGACGGTGACGCGGCTGTGAATTCTCAGGAATGGTTCTTGAGTCATTGGAAATCTCGGCCATAGCCGGAGACTCACATGTGCCGTCGACTTATGCCGGTGAATCTCTCCGCATCCCATCCCCTTCGCGCTCCCATCAGAGCAATGACACCGCGATGGAGAGCGCGATCAACATGATGATGATCCACTCCAGCACCTCCATTCGCCTGGTGCCGGCTCGATCCGACATCTTGCCGTAGATGCTTTCCAGCGTCTGCAATTTCCGCAGAATACTGGCGTCCCAAGCCTCCAAATGGAAGCGCTGCGAGACGAGCCGGTACACACGCGCCAGGTACTGATCGCCCAACAGTTTCAGTGTGTTCGTGACGCGCTCGAAGAGCAAGGCACTGTCCACTTGGAGTTGCGCGATGTGCATGGTGTCTTTTCCGTGTGAGCCGGGCAGTGACAGGAGGCGCGGCTTCCGAGACAACGCCTCGTAGCCTTCGTCCAGCGCCCGGTCGAGTTGTTCGTCGAGCATCCGCATCTCCAGCAACTCGACGTTGGCGAACTCCAAGACGGCGCGCACGTCATCCATCTCTTTGCCGAACAGCACCGCTGAATGCCAGTCGATGACCGCAGCATCTTCTTGCCCGAACGAGATCCGGCACGACACGGCGTCGGCCACCTCTTGCTCCGAAAGCGGTGTCCGTTCCGCACGCAGGATATGCGCCAAGTGGGTTTCGTTGCTCGTCCACGGCGGCGGTCTCTCTGCCGGCGTGTACGACTCGATGGAAAAGATGATGTAGTCCTCCACCTCCTCTGCAATGGACGGCCGCTCGATCGCAGGCCGCAGCGCTTGAACCAGCTGCTCCACGCGGATACGCGACTCGGCCAGCAGTCGATCGTTCTCGTAGAGCGACTCGCTCAGCTCCAGCAACCGGTCGAACGGTCCGTCGAGCGGGAAGCGATAGATGACGGTCACCGCCCCGAAGTCGTACACCATGGCTTCGACGGTGGGACTCGCCTGATACCGACTGACGTCGAATACGCTCCCTTCCTGAACGAGCCGCAGCGGAGCCGGCCGGTACTCGAAGTACTGAGGGGCCCGAGTCTTGTGGCGCAAGCGCCCCCGTTCCGTTCCGGTGATGGTCCGCTGCTCCGCGTCAGTCAAGTTGATGGAGAGGCCGACGTCGTAGGCGAAGAAAGCGAAGCAGGTTCCCTTGGTGATGGTGACGCGTTCAGGCATCGCAGCTTTCTCGGTTGCCATGATTCTAACATTATCGTCCTTCCTTCATGGATGGGTGCTCCTACTCACCGATGCACGTCACACGTCCACTGTCCGGTCCGGCGACGGTTAACGAAAGGATGACCAGCCTGTAACGAAAGGATGACCAGCGTGTGACTGCCCTGTAATCACCCTTTGTGAAAGTGGTCGCGCGTCCGAAGGCGCCTTGGACGCAACGTCAACGGGCCATTCATTCACATTCAAACAGGGAGGGGAGTTTATGTCGATCATCGATGATGAAGGTGGGAGCAACACTTCCGGCAATGAACATTTCCGAGAGGTGGTCGAGGCTCGTTTGTCTCGGCGGAGTGTGCTGACCAAAGGGCTCGCGGCTGCCGCGGCGCTCTCGCTGGGCGGCGTCGAAGCTTTGCTGAGATCGGTCCCTGCCTCGGCCCGTGGCAATGTCGAGAGAGGGGGGGGAAAGTCATTGCTCGGTTTCGAAAGTGTTCCAGCTCAGGTGACGGATGAGGTGATTGTCCCGAAAGGGTACACCGCGAAGGTGCTGACGGCTTGGGGCGATCCGGTGTCGAATGGACCGGCCTTCAAGCAGGATGCGAGCAACAGCGCGGCGGAACAGGCGCTGCAAGTCGGCATGCACCATGATGGCCTGGTTTATTTCCCTCTCATCGGGTCTCAGCGCGGATTGCTGGTGCAGAATCACGAATACACCGACGACGGGCTGCTGTTTCCGGACGGGGTAGCGAACTGGAATGAGGAGAAAACCAAGAAATCACTCAACGCCCACGGGGTTTCGGTCGTCGAAGTCAGGCGGACGACCAGCGGGGAATGGCTGGTGCAACGCCCCTCCCACTTTGGCCGCCGTATCACGGGCCTGACCCCGATCGAGATCGGCGGTCCTGCCGCGGGCGATCCTCGGTTCGTGACCAGCGAGGATTCCACCGGGCGCCGGGTGCTGGGCACATTGAACAACTGCGCCATGGGCTTCACGCCCTGGGGAACGTATCTCGCCTGCGAAGAAAACTTCAACGGCTATTTTCGGAAGAACGGCCCGCAGACGCCGCTGGAGCGGCGCTATGGTATAACCGCCGACGGATTCGGCTACCTGTGGCATACGACCGACAAACGGTTCCGCGTGGACGAGGAGCCGAACGAGCCCAACCGCTTCGGCTGGGTGGTGGAAATCGATCCATTCAAACCTCACTCGACGCCGGTGAAACGCACCGCGCTCGGACGGTTGAAACATGAAGGCGCCTGGGTGCAGGTCGCGCGCGACGGCCGCGTGGTGGTGTACACGGGAGACGACGAACGCAACGAATACATCTATCGCTACGTTTCCAATCTGCCTTGGCGCGTGGCTCAGGCTCGAGGAATCAACCCTCTTGACGACGGGATCCTCTACGTCGCCAAATTCCATGAGAACGGAGCCGGAGAATGGCTGACGCTGACGCCGGATAATCCACGACTGGCCGGCTGGTCCTTGAACGACATTCTGATCAATACACGCGGCGCTGCCGACGCGGCCGGCGCGACCATGATGGATCGGCCCGAGTGGATCGATACGTTCCCGAAGAGCCTTACCGCCATCGCGACGCTCACGAACAATAACCGGCGTGGCTCCACCCCCCCTTCGGTGAACAATCCCGATGGGTCGACCGCCGCCGGTTCGGCGCGTCCGCCGGTGGATGCGCCGAATCCACGCGCGATCAATAACTACGGCCACCTCATTCGCTGGTTCTACCGTCAGGACTGGACCGAACCGACCTTCGGCTGGGACATTTTTGCTTTCTGCGGGGATCCGGCCGATCCGGCCCATGGCTCCACGATCGTCGGCGACAAGTACGGGTCGCCGGACGGTATCTATGTGGATCCCAGCGACCGTCTCTGGGTCCAAACCGATGTCTCGGCCAGTACCATCAATTCCGGCAGCTATGCCGGATTCGGCAATAACGTGATGCTTGCCGTCGACCCGGAGACGAGGGAAACCCGCCGGTTCCTGGTGGGACCGGCCGGATGCGAAGTGACGGGGGTCATGGTGACGCCGGATGAAAGAGCGATGTTCGTCGGGATCCAGCATCCTGGTGAACGGCCGGACGATCTCCCCGGGGATCCGGCCAACCCGAAGCAGTTCAGCTCCTGGCCGGACGGTCCATCAGGCGGGCGGCCCCGCTCCGCCTGTATCGTGATTACCAAGGACGACGGCGGCAAGATCGGCAGCTGACGCTGCAAAGAGTATGGTGCGGGCCCTTGGAACGATAATCCGGGGCCCGCATTTTGTCTGCTCACCTGCCCAAGGATTCAATCAATTACAGTCGGTGCTATCGGGCGGCCAGTACGGAGGCTCCTATTCTCCGAAACGTACGGATGCCATGCTTCCTGAGTTGTACGGTTACGGCTGTGTCGCTCGAAGTGCGAAGGTCGGAAAATTAACGAGGTGGTATCGGAACCGCTTCTATGCCGTTCAATCCGGATAGACCTCTTCCCAAGAGCGGAGTCTATCCCATTTACGACTCCCATAGACCGGTGTCCGAGCCCGACTCGGGCGTATGTGCCGTGATCGTTGGCGGTTCCTGGCGATCACGTGGTCGGTGACATCTCCGCAAAGAAGGCAACGCAGCGCCAACGCTCTGGCCCCTCCCTCGGTGATGACCTCAGGTACTTTTATGCCGGTACAGCGCACACATCGCATACGGTCCTCCTTAGCAGGGCATCGCAAAAGTCCGGACTTGTACGTCTCCTCTGACGCGAGGCAGATCAAGAAATTTGTAGAGCTGTACGACTAAAGATGGATGCGCGTGCGCGAGCCGGCTTTCGATATGCCGTCGAATGCGATTCCTTCCGGCGCTATTCGACACAACCAACTGCTTTGTGTCCACGCTCAGCAGCAGTGCACCCAGCACAAGATCTTGGAGAAACCAACCCATCTGATCCGTCCGGCCAAGCGATTCTCTCATCGCCGACACCATGATGCCCTTGACCGACTCATTCATCGGGAGCCGAGCCCCTTCTGGAGTCGAGAGACGACAGAGCAAGAGATGAAAGGCCTGCCCGGATTGCAGGCAACGCTGATGTTCGAAGTCCAACAGTGAATGGAATGTCTCCTCGTCATGTTCGGCCGGCGCGTCCGCCGCTGGTATCAACATGGGTCGCATCATGGGCGATACACTCTTGATGACGGGTGGACGACCTTCAGCTCCTGCTAATTTCGCGACGCTCGACTCTCCATCAATGCGAGACAGGGAACGCAGAACCGTGCATCGGGTTGAACGGCCAACCGGGCATCGGGAATCGCCTTACGGCACCGGCGACAGTATCCATAGTGCTTGGTCTGAAGCAAAAGCAGAGCGCGCTCAATGCGCTTCAGCTTTTTGATCACCCGCGTTCTGACTTGGAAGGTCAGGCTCTGGTCGAAATCATTGGATGCCTGATCGGAAGGATCGGAACAATGCGCCGGCTCCCCAAGCGGAATGAAGGACAAGTCCCAATCCGCCAGCAACAGGGCCCGCTGTCGGGTCAGCTCCTCTCGCAATCGCGTGCGCTTCACTTCTGGAGACCAGACCTGCATGAACGGCGGACCATTTTTCGGCTGACGGGATCGCGATTTTGGTTGATGTTGATGTGGTTGAGTCGTGAGTGCCATGTGCAGCCTCCTTTTGGCGGTATTCATACAGGACACATGACAACGGATGTTCACGATGAGATCAAATCTGTGTAAAAGCCCGACTGATGAGGTCGGGAGGTCGCCGGGACGATCTGCACGTGGCCACGGTTAAAGTGTCTACCGGCAGGGGATATGTTCCCACCTGTGCGATAGCCGGTCCTCATCGAAGAAAACGCGGTACCCGACACAGCGAGAATTGCCGGAGAGGAACTCGTAGTCCCATACCTCCGTTCCCGATCCAAGTCGCTTCAGTCGCTGCGGATATCCGAACCGACGCACAAGTTCGTCCTGGTCCATGCGACCGATGCTCGTCTCGAAATCTTCGACATGCGGTTGGTGCCGACAGGACGCCATGAGAAGGCTGAGGAAGATCAAGGCGAGCAAGGATGAGATGGTGGATCGAAGCACGGGCTGCGAGTTGCTACTGGAGCAAGGGCTGGTCCAGCAATTTGTAGCCAAGCGATTTGACTGACATGATCGATTTGTTGAGGAACGGCACTTTCACTTTGAGGCGCCGAACGTGGACGTCGACCGTTCGAGTCATCCCGTGGTAATCGTATCCCCACACGGCGTTGAGCAGCATGTCTCGCGTCAGGACCCGGCCTGGGTGACGCAAGAAGTGCTCCAGCAGCCCGAACTCTTTCGCCGTCAGCGAGACCTCTTTCTCCTTGACTGTCACCTCATGGCGAACAAGGTCCATCTGGAGAGGACCGTAGATCAAGGAGGTCGGTTTGTGATCGGTCGTCCGCTCGAGGCGGCGGAAGAGGGCCTTCACCCGAGCCACCAATGTTTTGGGACTGAACGGTTTGGCCACATAGTCGTCGGCTCCCAGCTCCAGCCCCACGATGGTGTCGGACTCCTCGTTCTTCGCCGTCAACATGAGAATAGGCAGCAATGCCGTTTCCGGCTTCTGCCGGATGGATTTGCACACTTCCAATCCATCCATTTCGGGAAGCATGAGATCAAGGATGACGAGGTCGGGGTGTTCGCTTGCCACGAGCTTCTGCCCCTCTATGCCGCTTTGGGCGATGCAGAGGTGAAATCCCTCCTTCTCAAGATAGTGTTTGACCAACTGCGCGATCTCCGGCTCGTCTTCGACGATCAGAATTTTTTTTGGGCGTTGTGCCGCCATACGCGGTTTCTCCCTCGCAGTCGCTCGGCCTATACCAGCGATGTACGCAGCATACGCTCCCTATGTTACAGGAGTATTAAGCATTAAGGAGTCCGGAGGAACGACCACAGTTGCATCTTAAGACCATCCGGCCCTAGAGGCATGTGCGCGAAAGCCAGCCTCGGCGTGGTCATCCCGTCGGCGGAGAGCCATTGACCGACATGCTCTTCGAGCTTTGGTGGAACGTTATGGACCTAGGAGTGCCTTCATTTCCTCTTCTGCCAATTCGATGGCTCCGCGGGGCGTGTAGTGCACATCATCCATCAGCAGGTCATCCAATCGGTTCGGCGGATCGGCTTTCCACCCGCGTTCATCCATCAATCGTCGTGAATTGATGACCAGCACCGCGGGATCGGCATCGGCGATGGCTTGCAGGGCGCCGGGATAACGCGCATACTCCGCTTCCTTCGCCGGATCCAACCCCTTTCGGTAGGGATCGCTCATCAAGATAACGGGGAAACCTGGATTATTGATCCACGAGCGAATTCGCGTGATCAGCTGCTCCGTGTCGACTCGGAATGACTCTGCGGTCGCTCCTTCACCGATGTCGTTGGCGCCGAAATGAAGAATGGCCGCATCGAAACCCATGGACCGAAACAGAAGTCCGGCGTTCCGGTAGGTGCTCAGAAACTCCTTGGTGGACAGTCCGCCGGCACTGAGATCCTGGATGACGAGGCCATGCGGACATTGCTCGCTCTTAAAACGCGCGCCGATGATATCCGTCATCGTCGACGTCATGCTGCCGAGGAGTTCCAGCTGGAGGTTCTGTTTTCCATTGAGAGGCAGCGGGACCGTTGTGAAAGACTTTACGATAAACGTCGCATCAGCCAGTGCGAGCGGCGCTGTTTCTTCGATCGTCGCCGTTGCGGAATAACTAGGCGCTGAATCCGACGGCCGTGCTTTATAGAGAAGGCCTCCGGACTGCGGATGTGTCGCCGCAAAAATCTCGGCCCGTACTGAACCCTGGGTGCAGAAGTATCGGGTGGTTGTCGGAATTTCCGCTGCCGGGTTGAGACTGCGCGCGTCCGGATCGAGAACCATGAGCTGACCGTACCACTGCCCGTTCACCGACTGAGGTCCTGCCGGTGCGGCGTGGGCCGCTGCCGGGATACCTGGCAAGAGACTGTCCGTTCTAATGCGGGTTACTGATGCCCCAGGGCTGGCAGCGGCGCCTCTCAGCAACCAATCACCAAACGGAGCGCCACCACCGTAAGCATGGTAACCGGCTACGACGGTTTCAGGCACGTTCTGGTAGCGTTTCCATGCCTCGTACTGGAGGCGCGGCACATACACGTCGCCTTTCCCTTCCGGTGAAGTTTCCTGGGAATCGCCAAGCAACGCAATACGGACGGTGCGGGTCTTCGCCTGTGCCCAGAGGCCGGAGAACAGCGCAGGCGATTGGGTATAGGAATGTTCGACTTGATCAAACGGCAGCAGAGCGGTCGGCGGGGGTCCACCTGATGGAGGTCCAGGTGGCGGGGAGCCAGGTGGCGGAGGCGCAGGCGCAGAACCGGTCTTGATGCCATGGCGGGCGATCATTTCTTCGACCGTCACGATTTCGATCTTCCCCTCCGCTCGCAGCCTGACCAGATAGTCGGCGACCGGGGGAAAGTCCTGATCATACCGTTGCCACTCTAACCCGAGTTGCCCGCCGTATTTGACCGCATGGTCGATCGCCTTGATGATCTCGGGCAATGACCGAGCGTCACCCGACACCGCCCACAGATTGTATGGATTGGTGAGCCCGCCATACAGCGAGCGTCCGGTATTGTCGGAAAAAATATTGCCGTTGTATGCGGCCACCACGCCGCGTTTCGCCAGTTCGGCATCGAGCGCGGCGTTGTGTTTGGCATCTTCGTAACACCAGAAGATCGGGCGTTTGTAGCCGAGGCGTTGGAGGTCGGCGAGGTGCTGGTCCATATCCACCGCGGCACTCTCAAGCGTGTGAAAATCTATGTAATTGAGTCCCTCCGTCGATTCTCCGCCGATCGTCCAACCGGCTGCCACCATTTCTTTCAGTTGGTCGTTGGTAAATCCCCCCTCCAACACCACGCGACCGGGGTCCTTGAGCATCTCGGTCACCGGGCAGTAAGAGCCGATCAGGTTTCGCTTTTTGGCCTCGGGGAAAAGATGGGTGTAAAAACTCGCAAAGTTATTCTCGCCAAAGATGTTGATCTGCGGTTTGGTGTAATAGCCGTAGATAAGGTCGCTGAAATAAAACGTGCCCGAGCTGTTCGGCTGAAGGTCGAGCAAAATCCGAAACGCCACAAATGTGTCGGCCATCGAGGCCTCGCCGGTGTTGTTGACGTGGTCGCCGGCTTGCCAGGTAATCGGGTTCCACCCGTCGATCATTCGCTGTCCGATGAGGTTTCTCCACCACTGGAAGGTGAAATATTGGGAAAAGCCGGGGGATGTCGCCAGATCGAGTCTCATGGACGGCAAGGCCGTAACGGATGGCTGATACCAAAATAATCCAAAGTTGCCGATGCCGTTCAGTGGACGGTCCTCCATGTCGACCAGAATTTCGATTCTTCCGCCGCTGCCGCCTCCTGCGCAGACCGCCTTGATGTAGTGCAGCGTCGTGCTTCCTCCCAGCGGTGCATGAGCGGGCAAGGTGCTGTGGTCTTCTACCTGGCTTAAGTCACAGTTTGCCGTGCCGCCCGTGAGTCTCGGCCAACCGTGAATCGACGCGGGTCCACGAGTCGGACCGGATCCATCCGCTTGCCATAGGACTTGATGAGAAGTCACCGGCGAGCCGGTTGGTGGGCCGGCGGCCTGATTGGTCGGCGACGGCCCTTGGTTATCCCCTGTTCCACAAGACAGCAGGGGGCCGAACGTCAAGATCGCGAGGAGCACCCCGAAACACGTATGCCCGACGCCCTTTTTCTTGTGATGGCTGAAATGTCGCATCTCTGCTCCTCAATCGACTTGGTATTGGTCAAATCTGCGTCGTACTGTCGCCGAGTCTCGTAGCATAACGTTTCACGGAAAATCTTCCTGGTACGTCCATATTAACGATTCGTTAACAGAGATTTGAGACGGCTGTATCATGGGCTTTACCGGCAGGCCGTACACTGGCTCGGCCCGGGGAAGGACTGTTCTTCCTGTGCGGTATTGTGCGGCATGATGGGTATCATCGACGCACGACCTTGGACGCGTCGCGAATCGGTTTACCTAGTGAGCGAAGGTATGGTCCCCCGTACTTGGTGGTGCTGCGAGATGGTACCGCAATGTTAACCGCTTCCACTTTGGGCCCTTGGTGGGTCAGCCTGAAGTCCAGCGCGAAGGAAATGGGGCTGCTCGGGCGGATCCCGATCTATTCGGTGGCATCCGGGATCGTGATCTTGGCGGGCTTGGTGCGCGAAGTCGTCGTTGCGTCGACATTCGGCCTGAGCGGGGACCTCGACGTGTTGGTCGCGGTCATGGGATTTCATCTGTTGTTCGGAGTCCAGGTAGGGAATGCCATCGAACATGTGTTCGTGTCGAAGACGGCGGCGCAACATGGGGGAAGCATCAGGCCTTTGATCAAACGGGCTTCGCTTGTCCTCCTCGCGATCAATGTGGTCGCCCTCACGGTCCTTGTTTTTGGGTCGAGATCCGTGCTCCAGGCGATCTTCCCTCAGTTCACCGTCGATCAGTGCGACACGGGGGTTCGCTTAATCCGATTATTGCTGTTTCCGATCGCCTGCGCCGGATTGGCCGGCCTCATGCGGGGCGGACTATCGGTAACGGGGAGCTTTGCGCCGATATTTCTCAGTGGGGCGGTCGTCTCGCTTTCCACGATCGTGTCGGTGCTGGTCTTTGCCGATCATTGGGGAATCGATGCCATGGTGTGGGGATTCGCGACGGGGCATTTCCTCGTCCTTGTCTGGTTCGCCATCGTACTGAGCAGAAGTCCTGTTCCGCCTCCAGTGACGAACGCCCAAGATCAGAGAGTGCGAGTCAGGGAGCTGTGGCGCCCGGTGCTGATCGTGCTGATCGGAGAGTTCCTCTTTCAGGCGGTCGTCATGACGGAACGGAGTTTCGCGTCCGGCCTCGGGACCGGAAAGATCGCCGCATTTTTCTATGCCGGTTCCGTCGTGGCGGCGCCTCTGGCGCTGTTCACCACGCCGGTCAACACGACGCTGTTCCCCAAATTAGTGCGGGCGTTCCATGCCGGCTACCATGAAGGGCGTCAGGTGCTGGCCCGATATGGAGCGATGCTGTTCGGCGTGACGTTTCTCTTCAGTGTCCTTCTGGCTCTCGTCTCCGAGCCGCTGATCGAAGCGGCCTTGGCGAGGGGGAAATTCACAACGGCCGATGCCAGGCTGACGGCCCATATCTTGTCAATGCTGGTCTGGGGACTCCCTTTCGCAAGTTTGTATGGGGTGATTCGCAACTCCTTCTATTCTCTTTCCGATTATCGGACACCGCTTCTCGGCTACGGCATCAAATGGGTGACGCTCCTCCTCTGCGGAAGCTGGCTGATCCCCCTCTTGGGTGTCGATGGACTGGCTGTGGCGTCCGTGGCGGCTCAAGCGACCGATACGGGCGTGATGGGCTGGCTCCTGCGACGCCGTCTTGCCGATTTGTCGGAGGGTGTATGACGTCACTGACCGATCCGGAGGATTCGTCCCGTCAAGACGACCGAACGAGAATCGGATTCGTCATGAGCCTTTGGCTGACGGGGGTGTTCGTTGGCTCGCTTTTTGGATGGGTCGAAGGCAAGCAAAATCATGTCTATGAAGCGATCATGCTCGCGTCGCTCTTATGGCCGGCCGGCTATTTTCTGTTCAGTCGAAACCGTTTTTTCCCCGGTGGGTTCAACCCTGCCACCATCGCCGCGCTCACGTTGTTCGGCCTCTTCTGCGGCCTGTCGTCGTTTGTCAGTCGAACTCCTCTCGAATCGGTGCAATATACCATGCTGACGATGCTGACCGCCTTCGTGGTGCTCCAGTTCAACACCAATCTGGATGCGGCGCAGTACGAGGTCGGGCTGAAGTCCTATGCCGTCCTCATGGCCGCAGTCGTGTCGGGGTTTGCCGCCTACGATTATGTGCCGGGACATCGGCTGGGAGGCGGAAAAGGAATCTTGAACCCGGCGAGTTTCGCGCTGGTTACGATGTCCGTTTTCATTGCCGCGATGACGATCCGACGGGTTTTCATACGGATCCCGATTATGTTCGCGATGGGAGCGGTGATTTACTTGACCGGAGCCAGAGCCTCCGCCGTGGCGGCACTGGTGGGGTTCGCGGTTACACTGGCGGCCCGCCGGCGGATTACGGAAGCCAATGGGTATGTGGTGCTGCTGCTTTGTCTCTTCGTCGGCATTGTTGTGTCGGCCTATTACGGTGACGCGGTCATTCGCGGGGTGTCCGACTTCTTCGCGGTTCGGGATCCTCATCGGGGGCTGGAATCAGGCGGATCCGGACGTCTGGAAACCTGGAAGGCCGTGTGGCATCTCTTCTTGTCCCATCCGATTCTTGGCGTCGGCTTTCGGGCGCACGAGGCGATGCTGAAGATCAATACATCGGCGCATAACGGCTACTTGGCGCTGCTGGCCGAGATCGGCGTGTTCGGCTTTGGCGCCGCGTTGTTCTTGACGCTCTCCGGGGTGTGGAAAATCTGGCGCCGCAATCAAGATCCGTCTCAAACATTCAGCCACAGCGTGCTCCTGGGGCTGGCTTGCGGGTATTTCGTGCTGGCGGTGTTCGAGCGCTACTTCATCAACGCGGGGAATCCGACGTCGCTCCTGTTCCTGCTGAGCATTCTGGCCCCGGCCCTCTCCGACGACGAGCATGCTGCGGCGCAACCGGCTGGACCAACCATGCATGACTATTACGGGGGCGACGACGAGGAGCTTGTCTCCGGGCTATCACGATAGGAAGACGCTGCAAATGCGGGGTGAAACATGACGCTCATGATGAAGCCCAAAGCGACCGGAGGCGCGCCTCTCGTCATGCTGCAGCAGGCGTGTATCCCGCATTACCGGCGGCAGCTTTTTGAGAGGATTGGATCGGATGCGCGATTCCGTTTTCTCGTTCTCGCGGATCCTTCGACCGAGATTCCCTTTCTCTCGCTGTCAGAGGTGCCGGACCGATGTGAATTCGAACCGGCCAAACAGTATGTCATCACACTACCCTTCCGGTTGTCTTTTTCCTGGCAGCCCAGGGCCGTAAGAAAAATGTTTCGAGACCGTCCCAACGTCATGATCGCGCAGGGTAGCCCGTACGATCTGACGGCTTGGGCATTGGCTCTCGTCGGGCGCATCCTCGGTATCCCGGTCTTGTTGTGGACCCACGGGCTTCAAGGCGAAGAATCCGGGGTGAAGTGGATGGTTCGATCATGGTTGTTTCGACTGTCCCGGGGGTTGCTGCTCTATGGTGATTACGCGAAACAGCTCTTGATTTTCAAAGGGATTACTACCGATCGACTACATGTGATCTACAACTCCTTGGACGACGCCGAACAATCGGCGGTATCCGAACGTATTACCTCCGAGGATTGTAATCGGTTCCGCCGTTCACTCGGCATCGATGCGCAGGAGCGGTTGATCTGTTTCACCGGTCGTCTCCAGCCGGTGAAGCGGCTGCCCTGGTTCCTGCAAGTTCTGAGCGTCGTCGCCCGACGAGGCAAAACCGCCCATTTCGTGTTGGTCGGTGATGGAAGCGAACGGTCGATGTTGGAGTCGCTGGCAGCCGACTTGGGACTCTCCAATCAGGTCCATTTTCTCGGTGAATCGTACGACGAGGCTCGGCTCGGTCTCGTCATTTCTGCCAGCGATCTGGCTGTCGTTCCATCCGGTGCCGGCCTTTCGGTCATGCATGCGCTCGCGTACGGCACGCCCGTGCTTCTGCACGACAAGGTGGAAGAACACTTTCCGGAATGGGAAGCCGTGAAGGAAGGGGAGACCGGATGGTTTTATCGCCACGGTGACGTGGCGGACTGCGCCGAAAAGGTCATCGACGCGCTGTTCCCCAGCCCGCAAAAGCCCGCGATGGCGGCGGCTTGTCGGGCGATGATCGGCGATCGATATAATACGACCACCCACGCCGGTCTGTTCGTCGATGCAATCGCCAAGCATTGCCCGTTCGCGTCGCCTGGCGGGACAGATCAACCTCTTCAGGATGCCGTTCTGCAGTCCGGGCCGCTCGAGCACTCTGTGAGGTAAGGCCGTGACCATGCTGATGAAAAAAGCGCGGGCATTCTACAAGCGAGTCGGACAGCGCATTGCGCAGAACAACTTGAATCGCCTTCGAGATGCGGTGTCCTTTCATCACGAAAAGGTCGGCACAGGCTATGGAGGGTGGTTTGTTCCAACCAGCCTCCTGAGCGATCGATCGCTCTGTTACGGAGTGGGCGCCGGTGAGGATATCAGCTTCGAGATCGAACTCATTAATCGATACGGTTGCGAGGTTCACTGTTTCGACCCGACCCCGCGGGCGCAACGGCATGTGAAACTGCTGCACAGGAATACCATCAACGGCGTCCAGACCTCCATCAACAATGCCGGCAATCTCTACTACAAGGTCGACCCGGGATGCCTGGCGCGGCTTCACTTCCATGCCCTCGGTCTGTGGAGCCGGGACGGCCCCATGCGTTTCTATGCACCGGAGAATCCGGCGCATGTCTCGCACTCCATCGTCAATTTGCAGCGTACGATCGACTACTTCGAGGCAGATTGTCGAACGCTCGAAACTGTGATGCAGACACTGGACCATACGGAACTGTCGCTGCTCAAGCTCGATGTCGAAGGGGCGGAGTACGAAATCCTCGCGTCGATTCTGAGTGGGCACGTCCGTCCGGTTGTGCTTTGCGTTGAATTCGACGAAGGATACCATCCCATGGACGACGATTATCTGTCGCGGATCCTGAACATGGTCCAGCATGTCAAAGCCCAAGGCTATCGGTTGACGTGTGTTGATGGATGGAACACGACGTTCGTTCGCACGAGCGCGGGTGCGCGGCCTTAGGTGAGCCTATGAAAGTCGGAATGGTGACCGCCTCGGTCTCCCATAGCGGTGGAGGCATCCACGAGGTCGTGCGGCGAAGCGCGCTTGAACTGCATCGTCGAGGGTCCAGCGTCAGCGTGTTCGGGCTCAGTGATGAGAGCTTCGAGCAGGATCGGGACACCTGGAAACCGGTCGCGGTCAACGTCTTTCGTAACAGAGGCTACAAGCCGTTCGGTTACGCTCCCGATCTTTTGCCGGCACTGTGCTCTGCCGCTCCCGACGTTCTTCACAATCACGGCCTGTGGATGTATCCCTCGGTCGCTTCGGCGAGGTGGTCGAAACGTACTCAAAGGCCGTACATCATCAGCGCGCACGGCATGCTGGATCCCTGGGCGATCGCGCACTCTTACTGGAAAAAGAAGATCGCGGGAGTGATGTACGAGCATCGCCATCTCTCGAATGCCGCCTGCCTTCACGCGCTGTGTTCGTCGGAAGCGGGCGCGATTCGGGGCTATGGGCTCTCGAATCCTCTGTGCGTGATTCCTAGCGGCGTGGACCTTCCTCCTCAGGATGTTGCAAGCCGTGCCCGACAAGAACAAGAAAAGATGATTTTGTTTCTCGGGCGCCTCCATCCCAAAAAGGGGCTGCTGAACTTATTGATGGCCTGGCGGCTGCTTCATTCTGACCGAATATCCGCATTGGTGGATTGGAAGCTATCGATTGCCGGATGGGACCAGGGAAGTCACGAAGCGGATCTGCGGAAGTATTGTGCCGAGCATGGTCTGCAGTCTTCCGTTCAGTTTGTCGGTCCGAAATTCGGAGCCGAGAAAGATTCCCTGCTTCGATCGGCGTCGGCGTTTGTCCTGCCGTCCTTCAGCGAAGGGTTGCCGGTCAGCGTATTGGAAGCCTGGGCTTACGGGCTGCCGGTCGCTATGACGAGAGAGTGCAACCTCCCGCAAGGGTTCGAAGTCGGAGCGGCTGTTTGCATCGACACCACGGCGCCGGCGATCGCCCGCGGCTTAGCGGATATCATGAAGATGTCGGAAGCGGAGCGGTCCAGGATGGGGGGACGTGGCAGGCAACTCGTGGAACGTCAGTTCTCATGGGCTTCGTATGCGGAGCAGATGCTTTCGGTCTATTCGTGGATGAGTGGAGCCGCCGTCCGTCCGGATTGTGTCAGCATGGTGTAGCAGGCGGGATTGATAGGTGGTCTATCGTGCGTTCTCGGCCGGATATTCAAACTTTCGGTAACAAGGCCCGCCGGGTGCTGTGGGGGATGACCTGGTGGTTGGCGTACCGGCCGAGTCCGCGAGCACTGCACGGCTGGAGAAGATCGCTACTCAGAATGTTCGGCGCTGCCATCGGACAGGGGGCTCATCCCTATCCCTCGGCGAGGATCTGGGCACCGTGGAATCTGACTATGGGTGAGGGGAGTTGCCTGGGTGATCATGTCCAGTGTTATTCGGTCGACCGGGTCACGCTCGAGCCGCACGCCACGGTCAGCCAATACTCGTTTCTCTGTACCGCCGGGCATGACTATCGAGTGAAGGACATGCCGGTCGTCAGCGCCCCGATTACGATCGGCAAGCGAGCCTGGGTCGCAGCGGATGCGTTTATCGGGCCGGGTGTCACCGTTGGAGAGAGGGCCGTCGTCGGCGCGAGAGCGAGCGTCTTTCGTGACGTCGAACCCTGGATGGTGGTTGGAGGAAATCCGGCCCGTGTCATCAGAAAGTATGAATCCGAGGAGAAAGAATCGTGATGGACGCAGCGGCCGATATCTCCGGCTACGCCTATGAGGATGGGGAGCTCAATCAGTCGCACGACTACCTCGTCCCGTCTCTGTTGGATATTCTGGCGTCCTTATCCGTTCCGTCGAATCAGCGGCGCTTGTTTGAACTGGGGTGCGGGAACGGCGCAGTCGCTGCAGTCTTGGCGAAGCAGGGATATCACGTTACCGGCGTCGACGTGTCGACGCAGGGCTTGGAGCAGGCTCAGCGTCGTCATCCCCATCTCTTGCTAAGGCAGGGATCGGTCTACGATCCTCTCGCCGATACTTATGGACAGTTCCCAATCGTTGTCAGTCTGGAAGTGGTGGAGCATCTCTACGCGCCTCGCGTCTTTGCCAAGACGCTGTACGATCTCGTCGAACCGTCGGGGACGGCCATCGTTTCCACTCCCTACCACGGCTATTGGAAAAACTTGGCCCTTGCCTTGACCGGGCGGTTGGACGCCCACTTCACGGCGCTGTGGGATCACGGGCACATCAAGTTCTGGTCCATGAAAACGCTGAAGACGCTGCTGCTGGAGGCCGGCTTTCGGGATCTCTCGTTTACAAGGGTAGGCCGGGTGCCCGCACTGGCGAAATCACTGATCGCCGTTGCCAAGAAGCCGTAGACGCTCCGGCGCGAGTGGTAGCGACGCTCGTCTTACGCGAATCAGCATCGTCATTCCTCCCGCAACGTGCTCATCTTTCCCTTGGATAGGCCTCGCCAGGCTTCTAACCAACCCATTCTTCGGGCTCAGGCGTATCTCAATTTTAACGTTCAGATAACACAGATTTGAGATTGCCGTTGCGATGAGGCAGTGCCTGAAAGGGTAGACTGCCCTAAATGCGAGGGTAACCGTGCATACGCGGTGCGGCGCATAGTGAGTGATGGTGAGTCGACCCATGATCTTTCCCAGTGGCGACTCGGTTGAATGGCGCGTGTCGCCGAAACAGGGTTGTGCATGATGAGCATCTCGATTCTCATTCTGACGCTCAACGAAGAGGCCAATCTTCCGGATTGCCTTCAGTCGGTGAAGTGGTCGGACGACATCGTCGTGCTCGATTCGTTCAGCACCGATCGGACCGTCAAGATCGCGGAAGAGATGGGAGCGAGGGTCGTCCAACGTCGCTTCGACAACTGGTCGGCACACCAGAATTGGGCGCTTGAGGAGATTCGCTTCGCGCATCCGTGGGTGTTTTATCTCGACGCGGACGAACGGATGACGGAAGAGTTGAAGGCAGAGCTTCTCGCCGTCGCGAACGAAGAGGGCGGCGCTCCGGTGGCCTACTATTGCGGAAGGCGGAACATGTTCATGGGCCGTTGGATCAAACATGCGATGCCTCCCGGCATGGTCATGAGATTTTTCCGCCCACCGTTTGTGCGATTCCAGCGGCTGGTCAATCCCGTCCCTGTGATCGACGGTTCGCACGGGTATTTGCAGGGCCTGCTCGTTCACTACAATTTCAGCAAGGGAATTGCCGAATGGATCGACAAGCACAATCGGTATTCCTCTTTGGAGGCATTGGAAGGCATCAAGGTAATCCACCAGCGGTCGCAGGACCGGTCCGGGCTCGGGCTCTTCAGTTCCGATCGCGCGCTCCGTCGTCGGGCGCTGAAAAACCTCTCGTTTCGGCTGCCGTGCAGACCGTTCATCAAGTTCTGGTACTTGTACCTGTGGCAGAGAGGGTGGCTCGATGGGATGGCGGGGTTCACCTACTGCGTCCTGCAGTCGTTCTATGAATACATGATCGTGCTCAAGATGCGGGAGCTTGAGCGGCAAGAGCGGGGTCTTCCGCTGTAAGAAGAGAGGAGAAGGCGACTCGGCGTGTCGTCGAACGATATGGCCAAGACCGTTTTTGTCAACCGCTACTTCTACCCCGACTACTCGGCGACGAGCCAGCTCTTGAGCGATCTGGCCTTCGACCTCGCTTCCCGCGGTCAGGATATTCACGTGGTCACCGGCTGCCAACTGTATGGGAACCCCCTCGCGTCTCTTCCCGCCGAAGAATCGATCCGCGGTGTTCGTGTGCATCGAGTGCGCACATCGCGTTTCGGGCGGGCCACGTTGTGGGGCCGGATGGTCGATTACTTGACGTTTTACCTCGGGGCGACCTGGAGGCTGCTCCGCATGATTCGACGGGGGGACATCGTCGTGGCCAAGACCGATCCGCCGATGATGTCCGTCCCTGCCGCGTGGGCGGTCAAGCTCAAGGGGGGGGTGTTGGTCAACTGGGTCCAGGATCTGTTCCCGGAAGTCGCGACGTCCATGGATGTGTACGGAGTGCGATTCGCGGCTCCCATGCTCAAGCGGCTGCGCAATCAATCGTTACGGCTGGGCCGGTCCAATGTGGTATTGGGCGAAATCATGGCCAAGCGTCTTCGCGACGAGGGGATTCCTTCCGACCGGATCACGATTATCGAAAATTGGGCCGATGGCGATGCCATTCAGCCGATCTCGAGGCAAGACAACCCGCTTGTTCAGGAATGGGGGCTCGACGGTAAATTTGTCATGGGGTATTCGGGAAACATGGGCCATGTGCATGAATTCAAGACCATGATCGATGCAGCGGAACAATTGAGGCATGCGGACGACATCGCGTTTGTGTTCATCGGCGACGGGATTGCCCGCCGCTGGCTGGAATCGGAGGTGGTTCGGCGGGGATTGGCGAACGTGCAGTTCCATCCGTACCAGGCCGCCGATCGCTTGCAATGGAGCTTGAGCGTCCCCGACGTGCACTTCGTGTCGCTGCGGCCGACGCTGGAGGGATTGATCGTTCCAAGCAAGTTCTACGGGATCGCGGCGGCGGGGCGTCCGATCATCCACATCGGCGATCCCGACGGAGAAATCGCTCGCATACTTGAGCGCGAACGCTGTGGGTGGAGTTTCTGCGTCGGCGAAGTCGACGCATTGGCGACCTGTATTCTCCAGCTTGCTCGGGGAGGGCGTGAAGTCATCGACGCGGGGCTCTGCGCGCGCCGTGCGTTCGACCGGAAATATTCGCGCCTCCACGCCCTTGATAGTTGGCGCCTGTTGCTGGAATCGGCATCGACCGGCGTGCCTTCGTCGAGCGTCGAGGAGGCGTTGAGGCAGCCGGTTGGCGTGGGGCGAGAGTGATGCGCTCTGCGAGATTCAGGGGCGTCGGGTTGCTGGCAGTCGGGCTCGCCATGGTTGGAGCGCTGGGGCGTTCCTCTCCGGCCGATGCGGAGGCTGCGAGGGCTGCCGCCGTTCAACGCCCCTTCATCGTGTTCGACGCGACGCTGTATAAGGACAAGCCGTCCTTTGAAGGCTATCCCATTCGTCCGATCAGGGTGCTCTACGAGTCCCGCTTGTTTCTCAATGACCGGTCTCCGACCGCCGTGCCGCCTGAGCATACGGTCCGATCCGCTGCGAAGGAGTTGGGCGAGCCGTCGGAGCCGGTGGTCGTCGACATCGAGCGATGGCCGGTGAAGGGAGAGGCGAGGGCGGTACAGGCGACCATCGAGAAATTCGTCTCGGTACTGTCCTGGGTGAAGAGCGAAGCGCCCAATGTCTCGGTCGGAATTTACGGTACCGTGCCGATTCGGGACTACTGGCGGGCGGTTCGCGGTCCCGCGAGTAAAGATTATCAAGCCTGGCAACGGGAAAATGACCGGCTGGACGGGATCGCGGCCCACGTCGATGTGCTGTTCCCCTCTATTTATACCTTCTATCCGGACCGGAAGGGCTGGGTGACCTATGCGATTGCGCAGATTACCGAGGCTCGCCGAAAGGCAGGGGGAAAACCGGTCTACGCGTTTCTCTGGCCGCAGTATCACGAATCAAACCGTCTGATCGGCCTCCAGCCGATCGAACCGGACTATTGGGAGTTGCAATTGAATACCGTCTACCAACATGCGGATGGGGTTGTGATCTGGGGAGGATGGGGCGACAAAAAACCGGCGCCCTGGGATGAAAACGCCCCCTGGTGGCGAGTGACGAAGCGATTCATGGAGCGACATGCCCCCTTTTCCGCTCCAGTGCCTCCCGGCAACCTGGGGGTCCGGTAGATCGTGGAGAGTAATTCCTGGAAGGATTCAGCCCTCGTACCATCGCCGTCCCGTCCGTTTTTAACAATCAGTTAACACAAACTTGAGATTGATGTGGCCCATGATGGATCGGTAGCCGGTACACTACCTCACCGTCAAGAGGGTGGACCCGTCATGAGCATTCAACCTACGATTCTGGGTACGTCGCTACCTTCTTCTTCTGGACCGCCGTTGAGTCAATCCTCGATGAACAGGAACGCGGCGGTCCTGTGGGCGATTCTTGCCGTCGTCATGATGGTCCTAGGCTATCTCTACGCGGATAGTCTGCGATTCTTGGGGGAGGCTTGGCTGGAAGATAACAACAGCCACGGACCCTTTATCCCCTTGATCGCGCTGTACATGATCTGGTTGCGATGGCGGTCGCTTGACGCCGTCGAGCATCGAGGCTCCTGGTGGGGGTTGTCGATCGTCGGTGCCGGGTTGTTCGTGTATGTCGTCGGCGAGTTCGCCGCCATGCAGGCCGTGGCGCATGTCTCGTTGTGGATGGTGATCGTCGGATTGCTCGGCTGCGCCATCGGCCTGTCCGGCATTCGCCGGCTGGCCTTTCCGTTGTTCTATTTGCTTGCGGCCATTCCACTGCCGATCTTTCTGCAGTTTGAATTGTCCAGCCGGCTCCAGCTCTGGTCATCGGCCTTAGGGGTCGGATTCCTGCATGCCGTCGGTGCGACGGCCTACCGAGAAGGCAACGTGATCGACCTCGGACCGATCCAACTCCAGGTCGTGGAAGCCTGCAGCGGCCTTCGGTATCTGTTCCCGCTTACCGCGCTGACCTTGCTCGCCGCGTATCTCTACCGTGAATCGCTTTGGAAGCGAGTTGTGCTCGTTCTGTCGAGCGTTCCCATCTCGATTCTCTTGAACGGCTTTCGGATCGGCGTCATCGGTGTCCTGGTAGGCACCTATGGGCAGACCGCAGCCGAAGGGTTTACCCATTTCTTCGAGGGATGGATTTTCTTCGTCGCCAGTCTCGCGTTGCTCTGCGCGGAGATGTGGGTCCTCGCGCGAATCGGCTCATCCGCGTCTCGCCGTCCCTTCGCGGAATTGATCGGCCTGCCGAAGGCCGGTGTCGCAGCGCCTCCCCACATTGCTCAGCCCGCCGCCCGGATCGCTGTGGCTCCTGTGGTGGTCGCCGGAGGATTGCTCGCCATGGCGACGGTGGCTGTTCCCACCATCGCTCCGGACGACTTCCCCCCTCCGCCTGCCCGGCAGTCGCTGGTCGATTTTCCGTCGCAACTCGGTGCGTGGAAAGGCATCGCTTCTCCCATGGAGCGACAGTATCTCAACGCCTTGGAGTTGGACGATTATGTGCTGGCTGATTACACCGCAGCCGATCGACTCCCTGTCAATGTCTACGTCGCGTACTATCAGTCTCCCAAAAAGGGCCGGTCCTCGCACTCACCGAAACAGTGTATTCCGGGGGGGGGATGGGACATCATGTCGTTTCAACCCCGGCAGGTCGAGCATGTGCCCGGGGTAAGGTCGGGGCAAGAAATCAATCGCGTCGTCATTCAGAAGGGCGGCCACAAGCAGATCGTCTATTACTGGTTCAAGCAGCGCGATCGCTGGATCACCAGCGAATACCTCGTGAAGTTCTTTCTCTTCTGGGATTCCTTGACCCGGCGTCGTGCCGATGGGGCGCTCGTGCGTTTAACCTCCGCGGTCCATGCCGGAGAGAGCGAAGCGATCGTCGATGAGCGCCTGCAGGCGATGGCCGGGTTGGTGACGCCGTTGTTAGGCCGTTATGTTCCCGATTGAGGCATGGAAGGACATGGGCTCGGCGTTATTCTTTAGCTTCATAGGGTCGTTGATTATCTGCATGGCGTTGATTCCCGTGTTGGCGACATCGGCGGCCCGTCTGCGGGTTGTCGATGTCCCTCGCCAACGGCATGCGCACCGTGAGCCGATCGCCAAGGTGGGAGGGATTGCCTTCGCCGTGGCCACGTTCATCGCGGTGCTGGTGTGGGCACCGAAGGATTCGTTCATCCCCGCTATCCTCCTCGGCGGGGCCGTCATCATGCTCTTCGGTGTCTGGGACGACCGGGTCGGCCTTCATTACCGGGTCAAGTTTACCGGTCAGGTGCTGGCCGCATCGATCGCCATGGGTGTGGTCGGAGTCCGTCTGTCCTCGATTCCGTTCTTCGACGACGTGCTGCTTCCGTCCTGGATGGCCGTTCCGCTCACCCTGGTCGTGATCGTCGGGGTGACGAACGCCGTCAACCTCTCCGATGGACTCGATGGCCTGGCCGGAGGGTTGTCGCTGATCAGCTTCACCGGTCTCGCCTATCTGGCGTATCAGGTCAACGAACCACTTCTCGTCTTGCTGATGGTGTCCGTCTTAGGGGGGTTGCTGGGTTTTCTCCGGTTCAATACCTACCCCGCCCGCGTCTTCATGGGCGATGCCGGCAGTCAGTTTCTGGGGCACTATCTGGCTGTTGCCGCCATTCTGTTGACCGACGCGAGTCGCACACCGTATAGCCCGTTGCTGGCCCTGTTCATTTGGGGCGTTCCGTTGCTCGATACGGTCGGGGTCATGGGGCAACGCCTGATGGAAGGGCGGTCTCCGTTCGTCGGGGATCGGAATCATCTCCATCACAAATTGCTTTCTTTCGGCCTCACGCACGGCCAGGCCGTCAGCGTCATCTATCTGATGCACGGGCTCATGGTGAGTTGTGCGTATTTCTTACGGTGGCAATCCGACGCGGTGCTCGTGGCGACGTATCTTCTTTTCGTGGTTGTCATCCTCTTCCTCTTTGTCCGGCAGCAAGGGCAGGCGGAGTCGCTCGGAGAACGTTCATCGTCCGTGTCGCGCCGGGCGGTTGCGAGCTCTTCCGGGCGCTGGACGATGGGGGACTGGCCGCTCGACCTCTTGTACGTGGCCGTTCCGTTCTATCTGGCCTGGTCCATTACGGTACCGAGGGAAATTCCTTCCGACGGCGGAACGATCGCCGGGTGTCTGGCGCTCGCCGTCATCGGCTCGCTGCTGAGCCGCTGTGCGATCTCGTGGGTCGTGCGCGCGGCGCTCTATATCGGCAGCATGTGCCTGCTGTATTACGGCGAGGCGTTTCCGCGCGCCACCGCCACGACCGTGCTGACACCGATGAACATGGGGATGGCGGCCTTGGCCGCTCTGGTCGTTCTCGCGATTCGATGGGCGGGAGAAGACCGATTTCAGACCACGCCGCTCGACCATCTTATCGCGCTGTTGGCCGTTGCGATGCCGTTTCTGCCGGAGATGACGATCGGTGATGTGCCCGTCGGTCCGCTCATGGCCAAAGCCGTCGTGTTGTTCTTCGCGTTTGAGCTGTTGTTGTATATGCGATCGTCCGCGGTGGTCCGCCTGGGCGCGGTTTCGCTGGCGATGTTGACCGGGATCATGTGGCGCGCCTGGTGGCCATGATCAGGGAGGAGGCGGGATCGATGAAACGGTATGTTGTGCTGGGGTCGGCCGTCGTGTTGTTCGCAGGGATGGTCGCGTGCGGCGGACCTGAGGAGCGCAAGGAGAAATACCGTCTCCGCGCGCAGGAATATTTTCAACAGGGCAACTATCCGAAAGCCCGTGTCGAGCTCAGAAACGTGCTTCAAATCGACCCCAAGGATGTCGAAGCGTATTTTCTGTACGCGCAGGTCGAGGAAAAAGAACGGAACTGGCGAAATGCCGTCGGAGCCTATCAGCAGGTCATCGAATTGAGTCCGGACCATGACCGCGCGATGGTCAAGTTGGCCAAGTATTATCTGGAGATGCGGGCGCTGGAACAGGCCGGACAAATCGCAGACCGGCTGCTGACCGGCCGACCCGATCATGTCCAGGGTCGGGCGATCAAGATTGCCGTCACCGCCTTGTCGGGTGATCTGAACAGGGCCGTCGGGCAGGCTGAAGAACTTGTCGCCGAAGCCCCGACGGAAACCGATGCCGTATTGCTCGTGGCCTCGCTGTACACGTCGACGCAGCGTTCGGCGGAGGCGATACCCCATCTGCGCCAGGCGCTCGAGGTGAATCCGACCGACCTGGAATTGTTGGGTGCACTGGCGACGACGTCGATCAGGCAGGGGCGGATGGCGGACGCCGAGTCCACGCTTGAACAGATCACTAAGCTGGAGCCGACGGTCTTGAGCCACCGTTTGCGGCAAGTCGCCTTCTACGACCACCAGCAGCAGTATGAGAGGGCCGAATCGATTCTGCAGGAGGCGGTCCGATCGAACCCGGATGACGAGCAGCGACGGGTCGCGCTCGTGGAGTATATCGCCAAGCGCCGCGGCGTCGAGCCGGCGGAAGCCGCGCTGCAACAAGCCAAGAAGGAGCTGCCGCGTTCCGGCAAATTGCGGTTCGCGCTCGGCCGCCTTTACGAATCGACGCAGCGGGGCGAGAAGGCGCGCGACGTGTATCGTGAAATCCAGACTGAGTTCGCCGGCAAGCCGGACGCGTTGGAAGCTCAGGTCAAGCTGGCGGGAATGGATTGGGCGTCCGGAAAGGCGGAAGAAGCCGAGCGGCAGATTGAGGCCGTATTGAAGGAAAATTCTCGATCCGCTGAAGCCTTGATGCTGCGTGGGCGAATCGCCCTCCAGCGTGGCAACGGGAAAGACGCCATCCTCGATTTCCGTTCCGTCCTGAAGGATCAGCCGGAATTGGCGGAAGGGCACGTGCTTCTGGCCCGAGCCCATTTGATGGCCGGTGAACCGGCGCTGGCTCGCGAAAGCCTGGATCGGGCGATCGTCTTGAAACCGAAGATGGTGGAAGCGCAGACCTTGCTGGTGGGGTTGGATGCCGCGGGCGGCCAGCTCAAGGAGGCCAGGCAGCGACTGGATCTGCTCATTGCTCAGGAGCCGGGCAATGTGGCGCTTCTCGGCATGCTGTTTCAATTGCAGCTGCAAGAGAAAGATTGGGGCAAGAGTCGGGATACGTTGAAGCAGTTGCGCCGGGCCGGGGCGGATGAAGCTCTCGCAAGTCTGGCCGAAGGCCACGTCGCGCTCGGGCAGCAGCAGTGGGATACCGCCGAATCCGCCTATAGCAAGGCGGCTCAACAACGACCGTCCGCGCCTGAACCGCTCTTGGCGCTTGTGCAGCTGGATATGCGGCGAGGTCGGCTGGTCCAAGCGCAGAGTCGCTTGGAGGAGTTGCTCACGAAATCTCCGGATCATCCGTACGCCTCCGGGTTTCTCGGCGAACTGTTGCTGACGAAGGGTGAATCGGCGACGGCCATGTCCCATTTTGAAACAGCCACTCGTGTGAACCCCCAATGGACGACTCCATGGGTCCATCTGGCACGGGCCCGATATGCGAAGAAGCAAATGGCCGAGGGCGACGCGGTGCTGCAGAGGGGACTGGACGCCGCCCATGAGAACGAGCAGATGCGACTCTTGCTGGCCATGAGCCTGGCGGAGCAGCGTCGCTATGACGAGGCCATCGACCAGTACGAAACCATCCTTCGGAAAACGCCTTCATCGGTCTTGGCCGCAAACAACCTGGCGGCGGTTTTGGTGGACCACAAAGGCGACTCTCAGAGTCTCGAACGGGCCTTGGCGTTAAGCCGCGGGTTTGAATCGCAGAAGCCGAATCCCTACCTCCTCGACACGCTGGGATGGGCGTATCATAAGTTGGGGCGCGGAGGCGATGCGGTGCGTGTCCTCCAGCAGGCGACCACCCTGGTTCCGGATCATCCGATTCTGAACTATCACTTGGGTGCCGCGTATGTAAAAGCGGGTAGGCGATCGGACGCCATCACACATCTGAAAAAAGCCGTATCTTCCGGGACTCCTTTCGACGGCTTAGATGATGCCAAAACATTGCTTGGAGAAGTAGCGGGATGATGCGCATGGTACAACCCTGGGTCGGAAGTCGGATTGGTCGCGCAGCTGTCGGGATCGCGTGCGCGTGGTGCCTGATGCTCGCCGACAGCCGGCAGCTCTTGGCAGAGCCGGTGAACGTTGAACCAACGAACGCCGAGCCAACGTATCTGTTGGGCCCCGAAGACATACTCAAGGTGGCTGTCTGGAAAGATGAGCAGTTGACACAGGAACTGGTGGTCAGGCCCGACGGGATGATTTCCTTTCCTCTCATCGGCGAGGTCCAGACCTCGGGTCGCACGGTAGAAGATGTTCGCAGTGAGATTGCGCTGCGTCTGACGAAATATCTTCCGACGCCGAATGTGACGGTGATGGTGCTCAAGGTGCAGAGCTATCGCATCTACGTACTGGGGCGCGTGAACAGACCGGGGGAATATCAGGCCGGCCACCACACGGATGTGCTGCAGGCCCTGAGCATGGCGGGTGGATTGACGCCCTATGCCGCGGAGAACGACATCAAGATCATTCGCCGAAACCCAGGCAGTAAGGAAGTAGTATTTCCGTTCCGCTACGGCGACGCGCGAAAAGGAAAAGATCTGGAACAGAACATCGTGCTGCAGCGCGGCGATGTGGTGATGGTGCCGTGACGGGATGGAGCGTCCGTATGCCGATCACAATCGGGCGTTTTCCCGGGTTCGAGCGTGGGGTTGGGCACTGGCCGGGCTGTGCAGCCTGTCGGCGCTGACATTGGAGGTCGGTAAAGGTCCGGTAACCGCCGCTGAATGGTCGGCGGCTCCGTCGCTGAGCGTGAAAGGCGTCTATAACAGCAACTTGCTGCTGAATAACGGGAACAATGAAGTGATCGGATATTGGGTGACGCCGGCGGTGAAGTTCAAAGGAGCGACGGAAGCGTTGGACGTCGAGGGAGAAACCCGAGCGGACTTCGTGCACTATTATGGCGATGTCGACCGGGAGCTCACCAATCTGTATTTCCCTCTCAGGGCGTCGTATCGTTCGGACCGGCACACCTTGGGGTTTGAGGGCGGCTTTACGCGAGACAATACGTTACGGGGTGAATTGGAGGAGACCGGTTTGGTTTTGAGTTTTACTCAGCGGAGTATGTGGACGGCCATGCCCACCTGGACGGTGGGAATCACGGAACGGCTGTCCTGGCAAAGCGGGTATCAGTTTGCGGATACCAGCTATCAGGACGGCCTTCGGCTCGGTCTCGTGGACTACCAGGTCAACGGAGGAACCACCGGGTTGACGTATAACGTGGGGGAGTTGGATCAACTTCGAGTGACCAGCGAATACACGCTGGTACGCATGCCGTTCATCGGACTCACCACGACGTATTATGGGGCGCAGGGTGGATGGACGCATGACTTCGGTCATGAGCTGATCGGGTCGGTATCGGGAGGAGGGCGGCTGGTCAGTGCGGACCAGGATATTCAGGGAGGAGGATCCGTGACGAGTCATGAGATCGTCTGGGTGTACAATGCCTCGCTCAGCAAGCGGTTTGAACGAACGACGATCCGAGTCGAGGGCGGCCGCCAGATCAATCCGAGCGGCTTTGGACGCCTCCTGCAAACAGACCGCGTGGGAGGTGTGCTCGTTCACAATCTGACCGAGACGCTCACCGCGTCGCTCGCCGGAAACCTCAATTTCGTGTCGGGTCTCGCGACCAATCCGGCAAGTCGCGCCCTCGTCGAGACCAGGTTTTTTTCCGTCAGCCCGAGCCTTTCATGGAAGTTCGCCCAATGGTGGACGCTGGGGGTCGCGTATACCTATGCGGAGCGGGCCGTCGACGACCTTGACCAACACAACGATGCCCATTCGACGTTCATCACGTTGACCTACGGAGGGGAAAAATGGTCGGTGTCTCGATGAGTCAGGAGCGAAGACCGCAGGGGCGGACGATGGTGCACACGCGGACCTTCTCCGACTATCTTGCCCTGTTGCACCGCCGACGAACGATCATTCTGGCGGTCGGCGCATCGCTGCTGGTCGCAAGCGTCGCCCTGGCATTTCTGTTACCGGCGGTCTATCGCTCGACCGCGACGATTTTGATCGAAGAGCAGGAAATTCCTCCTGATCTCGTCCGCTCGGCCATTGCGACCTACGTCGATCAGCGCATCGAGACGATCAAGCAACAGGTACTCAGTCGATCCACGCTCTGGCGGATCGTCGAACAGTACGATCTCTACAAAAAACTTCGCAAGCGGAGCCCGACGGAGGAAGTGCTGAACCGGTTCACCAAGGATATTCAAATCGACGTGATGAACGTCAAGGTGATCGATCGTCGAACGCAGAATCCGACTCAGGCGACGATCGCGTTTACGTTGGCGTATGACGGTGAGACCCCGGAACAAGCGCAAAAAGTCGCGCATGAACTGACAAGCCTGTTTCTGGGCGAGAATTTAAAGACGCGAGAGCGGCGCGCCCATGAAACCACGGCATTCCTGAAACGAGAGTCGGAGAACCTGGCTCGGCACATTCTGGAGCTGCAGGAGAAGATCTCGAACGTCAAGCAGCGAGCGGAAGGAGCCCTGCCTGAGCTGGTGACGCTCAATATGCAACTGATGAATCAGGCGCAGCGGGAACTCATCGATGCCGATCGTGATATCCGAAGTCTTCGCGAACGCAAGACGTATCTGGAGGGCGAGCTGGCCACATTGAAGCCCCATACGCCGATCATCAGTACCAGTGGTGAGCGGCTATTGGATACGGAAGAGAGGCTGAAGTCATTGCGCACCCAGTACGCCAGCACATCGGCGTACCTTTTGCCCGATCACCCCGATATCGTCAAGCTGAAACAAGAGATCGCCTCGCTCGAGAAGGAAACCGGCGGCACCGACGATCGCGACGAGCTGTCGAAGCGGCTGCTGGCGGAGCGTGCGGCGTTGGCCGATCTCCGGGAACGTGCGAACGACTCTCATCCCGATGTGATCCGCACCCAAGAGGTCGTGACGTCACTCGAGCGGGAATTACAGGCGATGACTCTCCGCCCGGCGGTTCCTCCGAGCATCAAGCCGGAGAACCCGGCGTACATCAATATTCAGTCGCAGTTGGCTTCGACGACGGCGTCATTGGATTCGCTCGAATCGGCCCGCGCGGACCTCAAGCGCCGGATGGCGGAGTACGCAAAACGGTTGGAATCGACGCCGACGATCGAGCCCGAATATCTCGATCTGATGAGAGATCGCGAAAATTCCGTGCATAAACATCAAGAGATCACCTCTCGTCTGATGGAAGCTCAGGTCTCCGCGGAATTGGAGGTGCAGCGAAAGGGAGAACGATTCTCGCTGATCAATCCTCCGGAATTGCCGGAGCAGCCGGACCGGCCCAATCGTCTCGCCATCCTGTTGCTCGGAGCGTTTCTCGCCGTCGGGGGAGGAATCGGGGCCGGTGTGGCGGTGGACAATGTCGATCGGACGATTCATACGCCCGAACAGTTCGGGCGAGCCTTGCAGGGTGTGCCGCTGGCCGTGATTCCCTATCTTCCTTCGGAGCATGAACTCGCGTCGCTCGGCCGCCGGCGCGCGGTCGTCGGCTTTGCCGGTCTGGGCGTCGTGCTTCTTGGGGTGGTGGTGCTGCATCTGGCATGGAAACCGCTGGATGTGCTGTGGTACACGATTTTGCGAAAGCTCGGCTGAGATGACGATAATGACGAAGAGGGGGGACCGCTGATGGAATATCTTCAGCAAGCTCAGGAGCGGTTCAGGCAACAATCCGGTTCCGTAGGTTCCGGCTTGCACCGTCCGTCCGAACACTTGTCGACTCAGGCTCCTCCGCTGGTTTACTCTTCAACGAGGAGGCTTGAGCTCTCCGAGCAGGCGATGCGGGCCCATCGGTTGATTACCGGGTACGACGAGGGGGCGTTTGTCGACGCCTATAAACGGTTACGAGCCCAGGTCATGCAGCAGTTTCGCCAAAAAGGATGGAACGTACTCGGGGTGTCCAGCCCCACCGCGCACGAAGGGAAAACCTTGACGGCGGTGAATCTTTCCCTCGCCCTCGCCATGGACTTGGCTCACACGGTGTTGTTGGTCGATGCCGACATGGGCCGACCTGCCGTGCATCGAATGTTTGGGATGGAGCATGCCCGGGGTTTGACGGAATACCTGTTCGACCAGGCGCCGCTCGCGCAACTGCTGGTTCACCCCGGGATCGGCCGGCTTGTCTTTCTTCCGGGAGGCCGCTCGATTAAGAACTCCGCAGAGGCCCTGGCGTCTCCCAGAATGGCCGCCCTTGCCCAAGAGATCAAGCATCGGTACCCTTCCCGTTTCATCGTGTTTGATCTGCCGCCGCTCTTGTCCCGTGCCGACGTGCTGGGATTCGGTCCCCACATCGACGCGGTGTTGCTTGTGGTGGAGGAAGGCCGGACGTCGTCGGCCGAGGTCGAACAAGCCGTGGCGGCCATAGCGGGCAGCGTCCCGATCCTTGGGGGCGTTCTCAATAAATCCGGACGCAAGCAATTGACGCGGCGGCAAGCCATGCGGTTGCTACGGCCTCATTCCTCTTAGCAACTATGTACGAAGCGCACTATCATTTGAAGACGAAACCGTTCACGTTGTTGCCGGATCCCGAATTTCTCTATTTGGGCGCCAAACACAGGATGGCGCTCAGTCTCTTGGAGTATGGCTTGGCGAACGAGTCCGCGTTTATCGTCATGGCCGGAGAGCCGGGGACGGGGAAGACCACACTGTTGAACCGGCTGCTGAGCGAGACCCGCCATCCTTGGACCATCGGCGTTTTGTCGAATACCCACATCGGACTCGACGGACTGCTGCCGTGGATTGCCGCCTCGTTCGGCTTGCAGCTCAAAGACAAGAGTGAGGCGGACGCCTTCCATGAATTTGCTCGGTTTCTCGAACAAGAGCGTAGCGCCGGGCGTCGCGTGCTCCTGGTCGTCGACGAGGCGCAAAACATCGGGACGACCATGTTGGAAGAGCTTCGATTGCTCTCGAATCTGAACGATGGGCGCCGTCGGTCCTTGCAGATTCTCTTGTCGGGGCAGCTGGGCTTGCGGGATCTTCTCAAAGGGCCGGATATGGTGCAATTCGCGCAACGGATCGGCGTGGAGTACGTGCTGGAGAGTTTTTCAGAAGATGAAACCGTGGCCTACATCGATCACCGTCTTCAGGTGGCCGGTCGACCCTCGCGGCTGTTTTCGACACTTGCCGGTCGAATCGTTTTCCGCCTAACCGGCGGGATACCTCGG
>JAHBWT010000031.1 GCA_019636815.1 Nitrospira sp. | reverse complement strand
GTGACAGGGCTGGCAGAAGTCGCCGCTCTCCATCGGTACGTGAAGCCAACTGTCACTGAAGATGGAACGCTCACTATTCAAGAAGGTCGCCATCCAGTCGTGGAGCGCCTCTGTGTCGATTCCGCCTTCGTCCCGAATGACACCTGCCTGGATCTGGACCTGAACCGCCTCTTGATCATCACGGGACCAAACATGGCAGGGAAGAGCACCTATCTTCGACAAGTGGCGCTGATCGTTCTGATGGCGCAGATCGGGAGCTTTGTTCCGGCAACAGAGGCCCGAATTGGGGTCACCGACCGTATTTTTACAAGGGTGGGGGCCTCGGATAATTTGGCCGGAGGCCACAGCACATTCATGGTTGAAATGGTCGAGACCGCGCACATTCTACAAACCGCCACACAGCGGAGTTTGATACTGTTGGATGAAATCGGCCGAGGCACCAGCACCTATGACGGACTCAGCATTGCATGGGCGATTGCTGAGTACATCCATGACTGTACTCGGTTAGGGGCACGTACGTTGTTTGCCACACACTACCATGAAATGACCAACCTGGAAGAGCAACGCTCCGGGATCAAAAATTATCGCGTGGCGGTGCAGGAACGCGGCGGGGATGTCGTCTTTCTTAGAAAGATCGTGGCGGGGAAAGCGGATCGCAGTTACGGTATTCACGTGGCCAAACTCGCCGGGCTACCGACTGATGTTATTGATAGGGCACAAGCCGTCCTATGCCAACTGGAACAGCCCGAGTCAGCTTATTCTGAGTACCTGCAAGAACATCCGTCCAAGAGTGCGCATCCTCTCCCTCAGCCTCATCCCATCATCGACGAGGTGAAGCAGATCGATCTATTCTCGATAACACCGCTTGATGCCATGAATCGCCTTGCCGAGTTACAACGCATGGCGAAGCAGGACTCCAGCCAGACATTGAATCAGTAGGCCAATCACTGCTTGATGACAGAAAGAAAAAGGGCGGCTCCCACAATGAAGGGAAAGCCGCCCCCTGTGCATTACCTCGTTAGACCTTCTAGCGGACCTGATTATAGGCCGCAGTCCAAGGAATCAAGCCACCAACTGTTTTTCCACCAGGAAGCATCACATCATATTGCATGCCTACGTTACTCCCATCCGGTGTTACCGGGGATTCGTTGAGACTTGTCTTGGCCTTTGAACAGGCTGAGTCAAACTCGTTTTTTCCAGCACATTCCTTCAAACGAAGGCCGGAAATGCTTAGAGGCTTACCCATGGTACCGGCGACCTCGGCAATCCTCTTCACCGATGAGATGACACGACGGTTCTGCTCAACCTCGGTCGCGACGAATTCAATCAAGTCCGTGGTGCTGCCAGGAGGCACTTCTTTCGCGGCTGCCGGTCCCGCATGGGATCGCCCCATCTTCTTGAGTTCCTGCCAGGCGGATTTCTCGGCATAAAACTTCAGCGTCTTCCCTGGATGAACTTTTTGCCAATACAATCCACTTTCAGCGTTCCCACCGAACACAGCAACATTGATCCACACCGCTTCTTCATAGGGATCCAGCACGATCACCCTTCCCTGGATGGCAGTCGGCTTGCTCATGTCGCCCCACTCGAATCGTTCTTGAAATGACTCAATCGCTGAGGCCGTCGAAACCATACCGACTACCAGTGCGACGGCTGCAAGAATGACTGCACCTTGCTTCTGCAACATCATGATCACATCCTCCTTAAAAACTTCTTTCCCGGGTTGGAGTGTCTAATCCGTGAGCACCTTAAAACCGGTAATGGTTCGACCACTCAGCGTGACCTCCATCGCCACCAATTCTTGTGAGGCCTTGATGATCTGATCCATCAGCGCCTTGTCCTTGACCGCCAGCCGGACGGTCGTAGCCGCGTGATACCACCCTGAATAGGTTGAGTTTTTTTCGGCTCCACCGGAGAAACCCCACGCACAGCAACTGAACAACGGATCCGGTGGTTTCACGTCGAGCATGGTCGAAGATCGCCCTCCGGTGTCGCCGGATCCTGGCTCCCCGGTATTCCAATACTGAATCCCGAACAAAAGTTCTCCATCGGGATTATCGGCCCACTGTGACCAGACTCGTCCTTGCAGCGTTTTAACCCCAGCTTCTGCCTTCAGCGGTTTCCCTCCGACGACTGCATCGGCAAGCCCCAATTTTTCGATCCCTGCGGCGAAGGAAAACTCGGCCGCTAGCAAGCCGACCCCCGCAAACACTGCCACGGCAGCTAGAACGACAGTCCTCTTCATACCTCATCCCTCCTTCATCAAATTGAACACGATAGGTTTACCAGGCGATAATTATTCAGTTCTCGTGTGTACCCACACAATGAATTTATTGCTCGCTGTGGATTGTACAAGCTTCTAAAAACTATGCACAAAACCCAACCGATGTTATCGGAACGGTACTGAAACTGCGATGTCAAGTCAAGAAAATGTTTGCCCGAATAGACCTGGAGAACTGGTGCCATAAAATAATTTAATAAACAATGAGTTACATAGTCACATATCTCGGATCTGCCGGTGATCACGCATATCTTGCACTCAACGCATGCACCTGGCGAGAGGAAAGCGGCCCTAGGGCGGTCAATGCCATTCCATTTGGAATGAATGAGTCCCGCGCAACCCGAAAAATCTGCTGATCCGTCACAGCATCAATTTCTTGGATCATGTCTTCCAGGGTCGTATGGGCCCCCGCTATGAGTTCATCTTTAGCAAGCTTATTCATGCGACTATGAGAACTCTCCAGGCTGAGCATGAGACCGCCTTTCATTTGATCCTTCGTGCGCCTCAGTTCGATGGGGTCGACGCCCTGTCTGGCCAGCTTTCGAATTTCGCGACAAACCAGATCGAGCACGCGCTCAACTTCTCGCGCTTGAGTTCCGGCATAAATCGTGATGGTGCCGCCATCAGAGTATCCCGACAAGAAGGAGTAGATCGAATAGGACAAGCCACGCTTCTCCCGTATCTCTTGAAAAAGTCTTGAACTGACACTACCACCCAGCACACTATTCAGGGCATAGACTGCATAGCGATCCTTATGACCGGCTGCAACTCCTGGCAGTCCCACACAAAGATGCACTTGTTCCAATGGCTTTTGTGTGATGGTCACGCCGCTGCAGAGTTCGGGAGGCCAGCGCTTGAAGGGCACCGCTCGACTTGGACACCCATACTTTCCGAACGCACGGACGATAGCGGCTTCAAGTTTCGGCTGATCAAAATTTCCGGCGACGGCGATGACGATTCTTTCGGGTCGGTAGTGCAGATCAATGTATCGCAAGAGATCTTGCCGATTGATCTGGTCGATCGCTGATTGCCTCCCGAGAATCGGGCGACTCAAAGGATGTCGTCCCATAATCAATTTCGTATGAAGGTCCTGGACCAGATCCTCCGGGTCATCTTGGACCATACGAATTTCCTCACGAATCACCTGCTTTTCCTTCTCAATTTCCTTTTTCCCGAGCCGTGAGTGGAGAAAGAGGTCCGACAGAAGATCGAGGGCTTGAGGCAGGTGTTGATCCAATACTTTGACGTAGAACGTCGTCGTCTCACGTGTGGTGAAGGCATTGATTTCGCCCCCTAAGCCATCGATTTCTCTCGAGATGTCCGTTGCTGAGCGAGTGGCTGTTCCTTTGAAGAACATATGTTCGACGAAGTGGGAATAGCCTGCCTGGCCCGGGCTTTCGTCGCGGGATCCCGTATCGACCCAGATACCTATGGTGACGGATTTGAGGGTCGGGATTCGCTCTGTGACGAGACGAATCCCGTTATCGAGAATAAGCTTGCGGTACAAGAGTTACTCGCCGGAAGAATCCTTGGTGCCGCTTCCTGTCGGCATAGGAATCGTCTCTTTTCGACTGAGCCGGATCTTACCCTGCTTATCGATTTCCAGAACTTTCACGAGAATTTGATCCCCTTCTGAGACTTCGTCGGACACCGCTTTCACGCGGTGATGCGCCAGCTGAGAGATGTGGACCAACCCATCTGTCCCTGGCAAAACCTCCACAAATGCTCCGAAGTCCATGATTTTTCTGACCGTCCCCATATATACTTTGCCCACTTCCACTTCTTCGGTCAAGCGGCCGATGATGTCTTTGGCTTTTTGTAATGACGCTTCATCGGAGGAGGCAATGGTGACGACACCCGTATCTTCAACGCTAATTTTGACTCCGCAATCGGACTGAATACCCCGAATCGTTTTCCCACCCTGCCCGATGATGTCTCGAATCTTATCCTGTTTGACTTTCATCGTATGGATCCGTGGAGCAAATGGTGAAAGGTCGGTCCTGGATTCGGCAAGGGCTTTCGACATGCGACCAAGGATGTGCAATCGTCCCAAGCGAGCCTGCTCCAACGCCTGCTGCATCAGTGCCGTCGTAATTCCCCCGATTTTGATATCCATTTGGAGTGCGGTGACGCCGTTTTTCGTCCCACAGACCTTGAAATCCATATCACCCAAATGGTCTTCAAGACCGAGAATGTCCGACAGAATGATGACGTCGTCGCCTTCTTTGATCAGGCCCATCGCAATACCGGCAACCGGTTCCTTGATCGGAACGCCGGCGTCCATCATAGCCAATGTTCCCCCACAAACCGTCGCCATCGACGACGACCCGTTTGATTCCAGAATTTCAGATACAATCCGTAGCGTATACGGGAACACATCCTTGGTCGGGATGACCGGCTTCAATGCCCGTTCGGCCAGCGCGCCGTGCCCGACTTCCCGTCGGCCCGGCGAGCGCAGTGGCCGCGCTTCACCGACGCTGAAGGGCGGAAAGTTGTAGTGGAGCATGAATGTACGGGTGTACTCACCTTCCAGCGCATCAATGCGTTGTTCATCGTCCGTTGTTCCCAACGTGACGACCGCCAGGCTCTGGGTTTCGCCTCGAGTAAAAATCGCTGAACCGTGCGCTCGTGGCAATGCGCCCACTTCGCAGGTGATCGGACGAATGTCTGCAGGACCTCGCCCATCGGCTCGAGACTGATTCTCTAGGATCATCTTCCGGACTTCCGTGTACTCGAGCTGATGGAATACAATCTTGACGTGCCGTTCACGTGAAAGTTCCTCCGGCTTCTTCAACTTTTCAACAGCGTCCGCCAGAATTTGATCCAGTCGTTCTTGACGCGCGGTCTTGTTGGAAATCATGATGGCATCGCGAATCGGCTGCGCGACCAGTGCCTTGACCTCGGTCTGTAATTGGGGGTCGATTGATTCAGCCGCCACCTTTCGCTTGACCTTGCCGACCTTGTGGGCCAACTCATCGATCTTCTTGACGATTTTCTTGATCTCAGAGTGAGCCAGCTCTAGTGCTTCGAGCATCGCCTGTTCAGGTAACTCATTGGCTCCAGCCTCGACCATCATGACCGCATCGGCAGTACCAGCGACGACCAGATGAAGGTCGCTCTGCCCCATTGATTCAATGTCCGGATTGACCACAAGCTGACCCTTGATACGGCCGATCTTCACGCCGGCGACCGGGCCGTTGAACGGGATATTCGAGACCGCGAGAGCGGCGGATGCCGCGGTGATTCCGATCACATCGGAAGACCCGGTCTTATCAGCCGAGAGCACCGAGGCAATCACCTGTGTTTCGAAATAGTAGCCTTCCGGGAAGAGTGGGCGGATGGGGCGGTCGATCAATCGGCTGGTCAGCACTTCTTTTTCCGCCGGCCGGCCTTCGCGTTTAAAATAGCCGCCGGGGATTTTTCCCGCCGCGTAGGCCTTTTCCTGATAGTCGACGGTAAGCGGAAGAAAGTCGGTGCCCGGCTTGGCCGTTTGCGCAGCCACGGCTGTCGCCAGGACGACCGTGTCACCGTACGTGGCCCAAATTGATCCGTCAGCCTGCTTGGCAACCCGGCCAGTTTCAAGCCGGAGTGTGCGGCCAGCAATGTCCACTTCTACAACATGTACCATCTATGGTCTCCTCTGGTTAGATCCACAGATGCCCACTGAGATACGTTCGAACGAAACGGGTTCACTGATTTACCGAAAGGACTGACCCGACGGCATCGAACATGGCAGAGTCAGAACGCATGTCGGTGTTCATCTGTGGGATTATGTGTGTTCGACTATGGCACAAGCCCACGCGGCTGTTGTGCGACTGCTTACTTTCGAATGCCGAGGCGATCAATCACAGCCCGGTACCGTGCTTCATCCACACCGCGAAGATAGTCGAGCAACCGTCGTCTACGTCCGACCAGTTGCAAGAGTCCACGACGGGAATGGTGATCTTTCTTATGGGTTTTGAAATGTTCGGTCAGATACGTGATCCGGTTGGTCAACACCGCAATCTGAACTTCTGGAGAACCCGAATCCTTATCGTGCTGCTGAAATTGTTTGATGAGTTCCGTCTTCGCTTCTTTCAGTAATGCCATAGCGGCTCCTTCCGTCTTAATGAGTCACGAGACTGAATACTTTGCGAATTTTAATTGGTCCCAAACCAGTGGGATCGTGTGTGCCGATCGCCAGTAGCTGACCTGCTTCATTCTTCACCCGCACAAACACAGGATGAGGGGAAACCGGCAGCTGGTTGATTCCGGCTGGAGAAACCGGATTTCCATGTACCACCCGTTGGGCCTGTTCCATGTTAACGACCACCGCCGGGAGCTGGGATAAGAGGCGGTCCAATGAAAGGAACTGGTGTTGGAGCGTGCCCATTGTGAGATGACCTGCGATTTGATCGATCGTCAACGCCTGATCGATTGAAAGGGGGCCCACACGACGCCGTTCCAGCGCATAGAGATGCCCGCCGACACCCAAGGACTGACCAATGTCCGCACACAATGTGCGTACATACGTTCCCTTCGAGCACACGATACGTAGTGTCACGTCAGGTCCGTCAATGTCCAGAATCTCGAGTTCGTGGATGATTACGGACCGTTCGCCCCTTTCGATGATTTTGCCCGCTCTGGCCGCTTTGTACAGCGGTTGCCCACCTACCTTCACGGCCGAATACATCGGAGGCACTTGCCGTTGGACACCTCCGAACTGGGCCACGGTCATACGAATCTCACCTTCATCCACCCGAGACGGATCGTGTTTCGTCAGCACCCGGCCGGACGCATCCTGCGTATCGGTCGTTTCCCCAAGCCGCAAAACCGCCCGGTACTCCTTATCCCAATCCATGAGGTACTCAGCAATTCTTGTAGCCCGACCGACCATAATGGGAAGCACACCCGTGGCAGTCGGGTCCAGCGTGCCAGCGTGACCGACTTTACTTTCTCCGAGTAACTTCCGAACCTTGGCGACGACATCATGCGAAGTCCATCCGGCTTCCTTGTGGGCAACAAGGACACCGTCTAGCTCGTCTCGACGATCGATTGTGATTCCTGCCGTCTTCATACTCCTAAGAGTGCGTTGTACTCTCGCTCCCGCTCTGAGTATCATGTGCCGTTTGTCGCTGGGTTTCGCGATGCAGTCCTTCGAGCAACTGCATAATGCGATCACCGCGTGGACCGCTGACATCTTTTTTAAAGATGATATCGGGAAGGTATCGGAGTGACAGTCGTTTCCCCAATTCCGCTCGCACAAAGCCACTGGCCTTTGAGAGCCCGGAAAAGATGTTCCGCTCGGCTTCACCTGTTTCCATGGTCGTGACAAACACATGGGCGGTGCGCAAATCGCCTGTCAGGTCCACATCGGTGACGGTGACATTGTGCACCCGGGGATCCTTGACTTTTCGCATGAGGATGTCGGCCACCTCCATTTTGATCTGGTCAGCCACCCGATCCGCTCTTTTGTAGGTTGTTTTTGACATCTTGCCCGCGTATCGCTGACGATCACACGCATCACAATGAGGGCTAGAGCAATTCCTGTTTGGCCCGCACAATTTCCACTGCCGGCATGCCCTTGATCACATTTAATGCTTGTTCAAGTACCTGATTCACATAGCCGCCGTCATTTGCGACACACGCCATACCAAGCACAGCCTTCTGCCAGAGATCTTGACCATCCACTTCGGCAATGGAGAGATTAAACTTGCCTCGAAGTCGGTCTTTCAGCGAGTGCAGCACCTGTCGCTTGTCTTTTAGCGACTGGCTCCCCGCCATAAATAGTTCCACGGTGCAGAGTCCCACGACCATATCGACTGCTCATTCAGATCAGACAACCGACGAGTCTCTACAAGGTCATCCCCCCATGGGTTTTTTCTACTGTGCATCGACACTGCTCGTGGTGTAATCGTGAGTTCCGGTTAGAGCTTTGCTGCGATCTTATCGATCGCATAGGTCTCTACGATATCTCCGGTCTTGACATCATTGAAATTTTCAACGCTTAAGCCACACTCATACCCCTGCTGGACTTCTCGCACATCGTCTTTGAACCGCCGCAGCGAACCCAACTTGCCCTGATAGACCACGACATTATCCCGAATAACCCGTACCCCGGCGCTCGATCGGGAAACCGTGCCATCGACGACATACGCGCCAGCCACCGCTCCAACCTTGGGGATCATAAAGACCTGCCGCACTTCGGCTCGACCCAAGACTCGCTCCTTAAGCGTAGGCTCCAGCAACCCTTCCATTGCAGCTTTGATGTCGGCAATGGCGTCATAGATGATGGTATAGAGCCTAATATCCACGCCTTGCTGTTCGGCCAATGCAGTTGCCTTGGGTTCAGGCCTGATGTTGAAACCGATGATGATCGCTCGTGACGCAGCGGCAAGGAGCACATCAGACTCCATGATACCCCCGACTCCGTTGTGAATCACACGGAGCTTGACGGCCTCAGTCGAGAGCTTCTCAACGGCCCCTGCGAGCGCTTCCGACGAACCTTGAACATCGGCTTTGATCACGATGGCCAATTCCTTGACCGATCCTTCTTGGATCTTCGCGAAGAGATCATCCAGCGAAACCTTCGCTGTGCCGGTTAATTCAGCGGCTCGTCGCTTTTGCGCTCGCTCTTCGGCAATCTCTCGCGCCACTCTTTCGTTCGAAACGACATGGAAGACATCTCCCGCCGAAGGAACTCCTGGCAATCCGATCACTTCCACAGGGATCGACGGTCCGGCCTGCTGAGCCTTTTCGCCACGATCATTGATGAGGGCCCGGACGCGACCGCTAAATGAGCCCACGACATATGCGTCGGCTACCTTGAGCGTCCCGCTTTGCACCAATACCGTTGCAACCGGCCCCCTGCCTCGTTCAATTTTGGCTTCGATCACGGTGCCTCGAGCCTGTCGATATGGATCCGCCTTGAGTTCAAGCACCTCGGCCTGAAGCAGGATCATCTCAAGCAGGGTATCAAGCCCCGCTTTCTGTTTCGCGGACACCTCCACCATAATGGTATCGCCGCCCCAAGCTTCTGAAATTAAGCCGTGCTCAGAGAGGGCATTTTTGACTCGGTCCGGGTTGGCACCGGGTTTGTCAATTTTGTTGATCGCAACGATCAGGGACACTCCGGCAGCTTTAGCGTGATGGATAGCCTCCACCGTCTGCGGCATGACCCCGTCATCTGCGGCAACAACCAAAATGACGATGTCTGTCACTTTTGCTCCGCGAGCCCGCATCGAGGTGAAGGCTTCGTGGCCAGGGGTGTCCAAAAACGTCACTTGCTTTCCATGCACCGAGACCGTATAGGCGCCAATATGTTGCGTGATGCCGCCTGCCTCTCCCTCTGCCACATTGGTTTGGCGAATCGCATCGAGCAAGGAGGTTTTGCCATGATCGACATGGCCCATAATAGTAACGACCGGCGGTCGAGGTTCTGGCCGCTCGTCTTCGCCCGCCTCGACAAGATCTTGCAGTAATTCCTCTCCTCCCCGTTCAATCGCTATGTCAATTTTGAGCCCGCTTTCTTCTGCGAATATCGAAGCCGCATCCAGATTCATCGGCTGCTGAAAAGTCAGCATTTGGCCCATGTCCATCAATTTGCGAACGATGTCTGCTGGCCGCTGACCGATTAACTCGGCAAATTCCTTCACCGTTGTCCGCGGTGTGACCTTGACGCTTTTTCGACGAGGCTTCGTGATTTCAGCGGGCGCACTATGGTGCACGTGCTTGGATCGGTCATCACGTCGCTGCACCGGGATTGCGCGAAGATCTTGCCAGCGGGCGGCATCTTCACGGAATTTCACATCCTGCTGATCGTCTTTTGGGCGACCAGGCTTACGAACTTTTTTAAGCTTATCTTTCTGTCCCTCGGCTTCAATGGCTTCAAACGCCATGCTTTTCTTTTTGGCAGCCACTGACTCCACAGTTCCTGCCGCGAGGCTTGGTGGAGGCACCGTCGGCTTTGATGACGTCTCGTCCCGTTGTGGAACTATGGGAGATGGAGCCGTCGGCACCATCTTGTCTTTATCTTGAGCTTCCTCCACCACCTGAAGGGTTTGCTCAGCCTCCACGTCTACACTGGGTTGATCCACAGGCGCCGGGGAGGTGGGCTTCGAGCTGACTGTTCCGATCTGGTCCGAACGCTCACCTTCGATCGCAGGCGAGGGAGGAAATACTTCGATCGGTTCATCCTCTTTCTTGCGTTTGATCAGAATACGACGTTTGTCAGGCTTAGGGGAGGCTTCCAACGACTGCTCCCTGGTCGGCATACCTTTGCCGCGCGTCGCTTCTTGGGTTGACCTTGCAGCGTGCTCTCCTTCGGCCGCCCATGATTGCCCCTTTGATTTGGAAGCGAGCGTTTCAAACACCTTCTGGACAATCACGTCATCAAGGGTGCTGCTATGAGAGGATACCGACACACCCATTTTCTTGAGCTCGGGGATGAGCACGCGATTTTCCATTCCTAACTTTTTGGCAAGTTCGTATACACGCATGGCCATCGGATGGTTCCGTCCGTTATCCGTTCGTCGCTTCCTCGGCTCTGGCAGCTTGACGCGCTTCTTCCTGGAGTCGCTGTGCCTCCGCCTCTTCTGCTAGAGCCGCTTTAATTTCCTTATCGCGTTCGACTTTTTCTTTTTCGTATTCAGTTGCGCTGATGATATCGATTTTCCACCCGGTCAATCGCGCGGCAAGTCGAACGTTTTGTCCGTTCTTGCCGATGGCCAGTGACAATTGCGAGTCAGCCGCGACGACGAGGGCCGACTTTTTCTCTTCGTCGATCCCGACTTTTTCAATTGTCGCCGGATTCAACGCTTCAGCAATGAACACACGAGGGTCCTGCGTCCAAGTTATGATGTCGATCTTCTCTCCTCGCAACTCGCGCACGACTGCCTGAACACGGGACCCCTTGATCCCAACGCAGGCTCCAACCGGGTCCACGGCTTTTTCCCGTGACGTGACCGCGATTTTCGTCCGATCCCCAGGCTCTCGAACGACCGACTTGATTTCAATGATCTTCTCCATCACTTCCGGCACTTCGAGCTCAAAAAGTTTTGCCACGAATTGCGGGTGACTCCGAGACAATATGACTTGAACATCCTTCGGTGTACGACGGACCTCCAGCAGCATGGCCTTCACGCGATCGCCACGCCGATATGTTTCGCGAGGAATCTGCTCCTGAATCGGCAGAATGGCTTCCGTCTTTCCAAGATCTACGAGATAATTGCGGCGTTCCATACCAAGAATGATCCCTGTGACGAGATCCCCCTGGCGCGTGGAGTACTCCTTTTGAACCGCCTCCCATTCTGCTTCACGAACTTTCTGAAATATGACTTGTTTCGCCGTTTGCGCGGCGATTCTCCCCAACTCGTTCATTTCGATCAGCGATCCGATTTCGTCCCCTACTTCAGCTTCACTGTCGTAGTGACGTGCCTCCTGAAGTGAAATTTCAGCTTTTGGATTGCTCACCGTTTCGACAATCGTTTTCTTGGAGACGACGGAAATTTCTCCGGTCTTTGGATCAATTTCCACTTGAATGTTTTCGGCCTGACCGAAGCGTTTCTTGGCGGCTGTCTGCAGGGCGGATTCAATGGCTCCGATCACTCGGGCCTTGTCGATCCCTTTTTGACGCCCGATTTCATCGATGACTGAAATCAGTTCTCGGTTCATACCTCACGCTCCTGCATCCAGTTACCATCTACAACGCTAGATTTCACGTGCCTACAGCTTCACGACGAGCTTTGCCTCGGTGATCATCTCTCGATCCAGCTTCATCGCCTGCGCCATCTTCGGCATGGTGAGATCCAGTACGACGGCTTGCTCATCCACATTCATTAACCGTCCTGTAATCTTCCACTGACCCTCGAGTGGGCGGCGAAGCTTGAGACTCACCTCTTTCCCAATCGCCCGTTGATAGTCTTGAAGTCTCTTAAATGGCCGATCCAGACCTGGTGAAGAGACCTCAAGGGTGTAGGCATGGGGAAAGGGATCGGCTACATCAAGAGCCGGCCCCAGCGCCTTATGTGCTTGCTCGCAATCTGTAATGGTGACTCCACCGGGTTTGTTGATCAGAACACGAACGACCGAGCGAGGACCTTGCCCGACACAGATCACGTCGATTAACTCAAGCCCAAGCGTCCACAAAATCGGCGAAACAATTTCTTGCAACCGGTCGGCAACCGGTTGCGAACCATCACCCGGCATGCTCAACCTAAACTTTCCTTGACATGTGTCCAAACAAAAAAGTGGGCATGAGCCCACTTACAGAGGCAGCACCATATCACGCACCTGTAAGCAAAGCAAGAGCGCTAGCCGGTCAAAAGCGCCCACCGGGCAGCCAATGTTTTCGTGACTGGACCAGGCTGGCCGGAGCCAATTGTCCTCCCATCAACCTGAACCACCCCGAGCACTTCGAGTGTAGTCCCGGTCAGGAACACCTCATCCGCTTTGTACAGCTCATCGAGTGGTACGGACCGTTCCTCAATCGGGATATCCTCCTTTTTAGCTAAATCCAATACCGCGGTTCTTGTGACACCGGACAGGATCCGGGGCCCTTCGGGAGCCGTCATAACCACTCCGTCCCGAACAACCATGACATTACTGAGAGCTCCTTCCATCACAAAGCCATCTCGAACAAAAATAGTCTCGAACACCCCGGCTTTTCTAGCCTCTTCCCGCGCAAGAACGTTGGCAAGGAGATTGACGCTTTTGATATCGCATCGTCCCCATCGGAGGTCTTCCCGAGTACATGCCGTGATACCGGTTCGGCGTATCTCAGATGGCAGGCCCCGCAACTCTCGAACCGTCATGACGATGGTCGGGCGGCTTTGAGAGGGAAAGCTGTGCTCCCGGGGGGCCACACCTCGGGTAATCTGGATATAGATCTTGGCCTCTTGGTATCCAGCAAGGCTGAGTCCATGTTGAATCCACTGCTTCCATTGCGCCTTTGAATATGGCTGCGGAATGAAGAGCTCTCTCCCGCTCCTATCCAGTCGCACGAGATGCGCCTCTAGTTGAAAAGGCGTACCGCGATAGGTCCTGATCACTTCGTAGACGGCATCACCAAACTGAAATCCCCTGTCATCAATGGAAACGGTCGCATCCTCCCATGGAATAAATCGACCATTGATGAACGCGACATCAGGCATACCCTCAACCCCCAATGACCGATTGTGCTTCTATTCTGAAGACTCGCCGCTCTTCCGCGGTAAATTTCCACCCCATGCGTTTTTCGAAAACCAGGTGATACACACCCGGCTGGACGGCCTTGAGCTCAAATATACGTTGCCCATTCTCCACCGCGTTGTTACTCGCGATGCGGAGGAATTCATCGCTCAGAAGCGCGAGTCCTTTTGCGTCATAGGTCAGCACCCATTGTTCACCTCTGGTCCGATCTTCCCACATACGAATGACGAACGGCTGTTCAACGACGACCTTGCGGTAATCGGCAGCATCCAGGGTTGGATTGTAGTCTGTATCAGAAATGCTCGCACCTGTTCCTTTTCGTGAGAACTCTCGTTGAGGCTGTTCTTTGTTTACATCTTCTTCCGAGGACCGATCATGATGTCGGTTCCCTCAACCCGGACCTCGTAGCTGCCCACACAGTACCCACCGCCATCCGTACCTTGGCCGTTTCGAATATCAAACGCGAGATCATGCCACGGACAGGCAATGACATATCCTTTGAGTCTCCCTTCAATAAGCGGCCCGCCCTCATGAGGGCAGCTGTTATGGATGGCGTAAAATGTGCCGTTAACATTAAATAATGCGATAGGCCGGTCGTTGACCTTCACGATCTTCGACTTGCCCTGCGGCAACTCTTCGATCTGCGCAACTTTCTGGAAGCTATTTGTCATAGAATGTATCCTTTATCTCGGTTCTCAGTGCTTACATGCGGAGCGTGTATTTGAGTTCATCATCTTCGGCGACTCTCGCCTTCTGAATGAATCCCGATTCAGCCTGTATCACATAGCGAGCGGGTTCAGGTGGCGGCCCAAGGAACGGGCAGGGATCATTCCTACACGGTTCCGCGTTTTCCAGCATATGGATGACATGATGACTCTCGTCTATCCAAAGAATATCGATGGGGAATCGGTATTCCTTGGTTGTGATCCGGTGTAAACCGTTTTGCTCAAAAATGTAAAGCATCCCCCCGTTGGGCGGCAGTGTATCGCGAAAGGCCAGCCCAAAGAGCAATTGCTCCGGAGTATCCGCCACTTCAGCTTCGAGCTGAATCCCACTGGGGAATGTAACGACAATAATGCTTGATTCCTTGCGTTCGCCCAGGAAGACAGACGCGCTCATCAAAAGAAGCGCGAGCAAGACCATCATGATGATCCGCTTGTTTCGCTGTTCCCGATTTCCGAGTTGTATCTGACTAGATGCCATCCGTGAGGTCCGGCGATTGTTTTTCCTGCTGAGCCCAATGGCCCATCCCTAATACCAACCTAGGCCTTCTGATCTGAGGGCTTTCTGTTGACTTAGAAAAGAATCGCAGAATAAAATATCTTTTCACACGCATGCTTACCATGACAAGCGCACTATGGTTGGAATGGCGTGAACTTGTCAATGTTGTTTAGTCTTTGAGAGTGAGAAGGAGGCTTTGGTCATGGCTTTATTGATCACGGATGAATGTATCTCTTGTGGCGCATGCCTGCCGGAATGTCCGAATGAAGCAATCTTTGAGACCAGAAGCGACGCCGAAAGTAAAGGCAATCACGTTGGTGATGGGCAAGGTGTCGGTGACAACATCTACGTAATCGCCCATGATCGGTGTACCGAGTGCGTCGGTCACTTTGATGAACCTCAATGTGCGGCAGTGTGTCCCGTCGATAATTGTTGTATCTCAGACCCCGCCTACCCTGAGGCGACAGAAGTACTTCTTGAAAAGGCGAAGACTTTAAACCCTGATAAGGAGATAGATGCTGCCAAAGTCTGGAGCGGTGTAAGAAACTGACTTGGTACTTGCCTTTTGGCTTCTAGGAGAGGCCCCGGTTTGGTCTGAAACCTGGGCTTTTGTTTTTGCAAAAAGAAAAGCCTCGTTGAGCTTCAACGAGGCTTTTTTAATTCAATTCCCCATGTAAACGAATGGGCTACTTTAGCATTAGCAATTTACCGCCGACATGCCCTGCATGCAGATGACATCGATATTCAAGGACACTCCCCGCTGCATAAAACAGATCGCTGGTTGGAACACCGATGTAACGCGTTTCTCCCGGCTTGAGCACTAGCTTGGAATCCAAGACAAACGGCCCCGATTGATTAACCGCAGCACTCAGCTGAAAGCCATGTTCGGCAGTGGAATTATTCGTCACTTTTATCAGAACCGGAGCACCAGGACGCCCCTTAAAATCAATGACTGTCGTGGGAGGATACCACACCTTCATGTTGCCAATTTCGATAGCGAAGAAGGAGGCATCCACGGTCAGCTCCTTAAAGGGTTGGCCCACCACAGATCCAGTTTCTAAATCACCCACTTCAACACCACCCGCTTGCAGTGCATAGGAACCGGATGCCCCAGCCAATATCACTCCCAGGCCGAGGAAAACCGCCAACATTGTCTTGCCCATGACTACCCCCTTGCAAGAAAAGAAGAGATAAATAGAGGCTTGTGAATATGTGCCGCCAAAAATTGGAGGACGTGCAGGCTTTCCCGTTAAGTTATGTACCTGTTGTCTTTATAGCTTCATCACGATTCAGCACGCACCGAGGCAACCCTTATAACACAGGGGTTAAAACGGAAGCAACAGATTGGAACTCCTTGGGTTCAGAGATTGCTTTCGCACCTTTTTAAGCGTAACTCGGCCCCTGCTTAAGTATTTCCCAAGCGTTCCGATATAGACGTTGGAGAGTTTCCCCATGCCTATTAATCTGGCGGTCAATGGAATCACCGAGATCTATCCGACAAAGCAGGTGGGCTCACGGCCTAACCGGGCTAACCCTGTTGGGGATCGTGAATCTCATGATCAACACCCTCCGTCATTGGATCACTCCGCTTTGACAGCGCAGACTGCCTACCGTCAAGCCAGCATCCAACAACATCCAAATCCGGCGGTTCTGGCCAGAGATTTAATGAAATCTCCGGTCCTCTCTCTCCCATCCGACAGTAGGTTGCTCGATGCCTGGGCGATCATGTCTCAGAAGAGTTTTCACCATGTTCCCGTAACTTCCTTCCATGGCACCCTGGTAGGGATGGTGTCGTATCGTGATTTGCTCCTGCACGTCCCGGAACTGATTACAGCAGGCGACAAGAGACAGGCCGCGCAAAAGCGATTAGCTGAAATTATGATCTCCAGAGTCATCACGGCCACGCCCACGACGGAAATCCGAGAGATTGCGCGCGTCATGCTTGATGAACAAATTCATGCTGTTCCAATCCTGGACAATCACCGGCTTCTCGTCGGCATTTTATCAACCCACGACTTGCTCCAAGGCATCGCCAACCACGGCCCACTCGAACTCTGGACCTAGATTCCCCCTCTTTTGGTGAAACGTTCTGATCTCGACGTGTGGTGAGATTCCCCATGCCATCAAATTGATTGGTTTGATCCCCCTCAAAAGGTCGACCCCGTCCGTAGGGATAGGCGAACGGGTGCCTCTGTAATACGGTGACCCCCACGAGATCGGCTTTTGAAACCTTACATCGAGAACACCTTCACGATGACACTCCTCGACACATTTTTCGACACCCCTGTTGCAGCAGGAGTCTCCGGCCTGATCCTCTTCGCGATTGGCCTTCTTCTCAAGGAGAAACGAGGGCGTCGGTGGGTCCTAGCTCTGAGTCTCTTCCTGTACGTCCGTTACATGGTCTGGCGGACGCTCTACACACTGCCTACCGAAGACATGAACAGCATGATCGTCGGAGGGATCGTGTATCTCGCCGAGCTGTATGGACTCTGTCAATTTTGCTTCTTCACGTATCAATCCTGGTCGCCTACTGACCGTCAACCGGCGCCGATCACGAATTACCTGACTGTCGACATCATGGTCACCGTCGTGGATGAACCACTCTCGCTCCTGCGGCAAACGTTGATGGGTTGTCTATCGCAGGAATATCCCAAGGATCGGTTCAAGGTGTATGTTCTCGATGACGGTCACCGGCTTGAAGCGAAGAAGCTCGCGACCGCCCTAGGCTGTGGCTACATCAGGCGCCCGGATCGTCCCCGCCATGCTAAAGCCGGAAATCTCAATCATGCACTTCGTACGACCGATGGCGACCTCATAGCCGTCTTCGATGTGGACCATGTCCCGGCCCGTACGTTTCTGAAGGAGACCGTTGGTTTCTTCGATGACCCCAATGTGGCCATCGTGCAGACCCCCCACCACTTCTACAATCCGGATATTTTCCAGCGTAACCTGCGGGTCGGCGATCTCGTCAAGAACGAGCAAGCGTTGTTCTTCCACTCATTGCAGGCCGGGCGAGATTCTCATAACAGTGCCTTCTTTGCAGGCAGTGGTGGCCTCTTCCGTCGCCAACCGCTCGAAGAAATCGGTGGATTCCAAACCCAGACCATCACGGAAGACATCCATACGAGCATGAATCTCCATGCGAAAGGCTATACATCTTGCTACCTCAATCGTGTGCTATCCGCTGGTCTGATGCCCGAGACATTTGAGGGATACCTCAAGCAGCGAAAGCGCTGGGCTATGGGCTGTATCCAAATCCTCCTTCGCGACAATCCGCTGACGAAACGCGGGTTGACAGTGCCGCAGCGCCTGGATTATTTCGGCTCGATCTTCTACTTCTTTTTTGGCCTTCCACGCCTGATCTGCCTTGTGGCTCCGCTTTCAAGTTTGCTGTTCCACACGCCCCCGATTCAGGCGAACGTACTGCAGCTTAGTCTTCATTTCTTCTCTTTCTACATCGCATCAGCATTAGCCGTGCGCCCAGTGAGCCGTGGCTCGCGCAACCCATTCTGGTCCGACATCTATGAAATCGCCATGTGTTTTGCGCTCAGCGCTGTGGCACTAAAGGTCTTCGCCGCTCCTCGTAAAGAGCGCGCCTTCGAGGTAACGCCGAAAGGGCAACGCATCAAAAGAAGCTCGTCTGCTGAATTGACCTTGGCTTGGCCGCACTTGTTGACATTTGGAGTGTTGGCCGGAGGTTTGGTCTTAGGGATTCAGAATCTTCGCCACGGAACTGGAGATCCCAGTCTTCTGGTCAGTCTTTTTTGGGGTTCCATCAACCTTTTGCTGTTGATGATCGCCATATTCGTCGCCAGTGAACAACCGCAGGATCGACAGGCGTTCCGGCTTCATCGAGATTTCGTGAGCGAGTTGTTTGCGGAAGACTCCTCCGTCGCAGCGCGTATTCTGAATATTAATGAGCACGGCGCCGCATTGTCACTTGAACACCCCGTCTTTACTGCACGGGACACCGTGACCTTCCTTCTGACATCCTCTCAAGGCACTATCGTACGATTAGCTGGACGAATCATTAGACAGGAACGGTTGCCATCCGGCGGCGTAGGAGCCGGGCTTCAGTTCTTCGAACTTGATGACGTGACTAGAGCGGCACTCATTGATAAGATTTTTGGTGATCCAACCCTCTGGGAAGAGAGTGATCGATTCCAACCCGGTATCGCTAGCAGTCTACAATCACTGTTTTATGCTCTCACAGCTCCTTGGCGGTCCTTCAATTGGGAACGGCGCCGGATGCTGCGAGTCCCCCATGCGACTTCTTGCCGATTAAGCACGTCGGCGTCTTTGATATCCGGGAGGTTGGCAGATATGTCCTTCACGGGCGTGAGTGTCCTCTTCCCTTCAACTCCGAAGGGGTCGTTAGTCGGAGCTCTCTTAGAACTCCCCCGCATCACCACCCTCAAGGTTAGCCCTGTATCGGTCACACACCGTTTCCGCACGACCTGTGTCCGCTTCAGGATCGAGAGCATCGAGCGAGGTGAACAGCACTGGCGAGAACTGCACCAGAAGCAGTGGAGACGATTATGAAGAACACCGTGCCACTGCATCGTTTTCTATCTTGCAGCCCTCTGCTCAAGATGATTCGACGACCGTCATCTTGACTCAGCCCAATAGATCATCGTCCAGGGTGGATCAGTCGTGTCGCCCCAGATCTGGCCTACAACGGATATCTCGTCCCATTTTCTGATTTTTCTCCTGCTTATCTGTGTCGTGTCCTATTCTAGCTATATCAAGTTCGTCAAACATAAAGCGATGGTCATTGGCGCCCGGTATCGTTCATGAGTGTCGCCACACCGTTGTTTGGTTTTTTGTTTAGTGTTGACTCTGGTTCTAGAAGGGGAAATCCGATGGCGCGACGTATCGCACTCCTACTCGCGACACTTGTCCTGACGATCGTACCGGGCCGCGCAGAAGCAGGAGATGCGTTCACCGGATTTCAGATCGACGATACGCGTCAATATTTCGGTTATTTGGGCGTACGGACCCCGATCTTGCTCATGTCGGGTGGAACAACCATGTTTGCGCAAGCAATGACAGCTGGCCTTGGATATAGTTTCAAGAGCAATGGGCAACTGTTGGATGCCAACGTGCAGTTTGTCGTCCCATCCCTCGGGATTGCACAGTCACTCGGCAGGTGGACATTCCTCGCACTTGCGGGTCCGCAACTGCGCCGAATCGAGGAAGATCGGCTGAACGCAAGTTCGAGGATCGATCATCAGGTCGGATTCTTCGGCCAAATTGAAGCGCTGTATTGGCATGAGAAAGGCAGCCTCCACGCGATTGGATCCTATGCTGATCTCGACAATTTCTTCTGGGGCCGTCTGCGTGGGAAATTGTTAACGTACAGGGCCGGCCAGGGTTGCTGTCCCCTCTACACTGGATGGGATATTGCAGGAATGGGCAACGGAGAATTTCGTGCCGTCCAGACAGGACCGATTGTCGAGGTGTCGATTGGGAACGTTTTCTTTCTGGCCAAAGGTGGATACCAAAACAGCAATTCCTTTCACAGCGGGAGCTATGGAGGAATAGAGGTTTATTTCCCGTTTTGATTTACGGCACTCTCGACCAATGTGAGAAGGTCGCTGCTTGACCGATCGGTCTTCCAGCCGAATCAATGACAGTCCAGATCAATGCCTGTTCGACGAGAAAACGCCGGCCCGTTGAAGAAATTCTGATTCCACGATATCCATCAAAGTAGCCGTTCACCCTTGCCTGCTCCAACATATATTCTCGCTCAGGACGGTCATGAGGCTCGGCCGTGAGTCGCGATGGCGTCCGAATGAGTTGATCCCACGAGAGTTCCCACAGATCGAGCGCCGCTTGGTTTCCATAATTCAAGATCGGGTCGAGCTCGACCCCATGCGAGACGACGACAAAGGGAGCCTTGAACAATCTGCGCGCCTGGTGTTTCGTTCCGCCTATCCGTTCGATCAGTTCTATCCCCGTCCAATGCCTATAGCTGTCCAGTAATCGCTGACTCCACTGGATGATGCGGGCTTGATTCCAGTGTGCGGTACTCATGCGCGTTGTGGTATCACGTCTTGCCGAGCAGGACAAGGCTCACGGACACCTTGTCAACCGCATGGTCTGTCTCTGTATAATGAGCCCTTCATACCAAAACCAGCAGGAGCTGTGATGGCCGGGAAAACATTATTCGATAAAATTTGGGACTCGCACGTCGTGCGTGCTGAAGCTGATGGAACGACGTTGCTCTACATCGATCGCCAGCTGGTTCATGAAGTGACCTCCCCTCAAGCGTTTGAAGGGTTGAAACTCGCCGGGCGGCGCCCTCGACGACCTGCCGCGACATTGGCTGTGCCGGATCATAATGTCCCGACCACAGACCGGCGTCTGGGAATTATGGATCCCGTGAGCGCCCTGCAGATTCAAACACTGGAAGACAATTGCAAACATTTCGGGATCCCTCTGTTCAACATGAGCGACATCCGTCAGGGTATTGTGCATGTCATCGGCCCTGAACAGGGATTTACCCTCCCCGGCACCACGATCGTGTGCGGCGATTCGCACACATCCACCCACGGCGCATTTGGCGCGTTGGCGTTTGGAATCGGAACCAGTGAAGTGGAACATGTATTGGCCACTCAATGTTTGGTGCAGAAGCGGCCAAAGACAATGGAAATCCGGGTCAATGGGGTTCTTTCAGATCGTTGTTCAGCCAAAGACATTATTCTCGCAATCATAGGGAAGATCGGTACGGGGGGCGGCACCGGCTACGTGATTGAGTACACGGGCGATGCGATTCGCTCGCTCAGTATGGAAGGTCGGATGACCCTCTGTAACATGTCGATCGAGGGAGGAGCGCGCGCCGGCCTCGTCGCAGCCGATGAAAAAACGATTGCCTATATCAAAGGGCGGCCGCTTGCTCCAAAGGGCGAGCAATTCGAACAAGCCGCCCAAGCGTGGCGACACCTCAAGACCGATCTCGACGCCACATATGAGGCAACCGTCGTTCTACAAGCCGAGCGCATCGCCCCTCAAGTCAGCTGGGGAACAAGTCCGGGCATGGTGAGCGGTGTCGATGAACGCGTGCCGGATCCACGAACGATGGTTGACGACAAGTCCAAAAACGCCACTGAACGCGCGTTGTCCTACATGGGGCTCACCCCTAATATGCCGATCACCGATATTAAAATAGATCGAGTGTTCATCGGCTCCTGCACGAATTCCCGAATCGAGGACCTTCGCCTTGCCGCCGGTTTTGCGAAAGGCAAGAAGGTCGCGAAGACGGTCCTTGCCATGGTGGTGCCAGGCTCCGGGCTCGTCAAACAGCAGGCAGAGGCAGAAGGGCTTGACCAAGTGTTTCGTGAAGCAGGCTTTGAGTGGCGGGAGGCCGGGTGCAGCATGTGTCTGGCGATGAACGCCGATGTGCTCAAGCCGGGGGAACGCTGTGCCTCGACAAGTAATCGGAATTTCGAAGGGCGCCAGGGGGCTGGAGGGCGAACTCACCTCGTGTCACCGGCCATGGCGGTTGCTGCGGCCATTGAGGGCCATTTTGTCGATATCAGACACTGGCATTGATCCTTCAAGAATCTCCGGCATGACGCATTCGTCTATCGATATGAGGAAATTCGCACCATGACACCTTTCACGACACTGACCGGTCTCGTCGCTCCATTGGATCGAGTGAACGTCGACACCGACCAAGTGATTCCTAAGCAATTTCTCAAGACCATCAAGCGCACCGGCTTGCGTGAAGGCCTTTTCTTCGATTGGCGGAAGCGGCCGGACGGTTCTCCCGATCCATCGTTCTTCCTGAACGACCCTCGATATCAGGGGGCGACGATCCTCTTGACCCGCGACAATTTCGGCTGCGGCTCGTCCCGTGAGCACGCTCCGTGGGCGTTATTGGATCAGGGATTCCGTTGTCTGATCGCTCCAAGTTTCGCCGACATTTTCTATAACAACTGCTTTCAGAATGGGATCCTCCCAGTAGTCTTGAAAGGAGAGGAAGTGCTCGTGCTGCTGAAAGAAGTGAACGACACCGAGGGCTATCGGCTCACGGTAGACCTGGATCGTCAAACAGTCACCACACCCAAAGAAGTCACGTATCGGTTCGAGATCGATCCATTTCGTAAAGATTGCTTGTATCAAGGGCTTGACGCAATCGGCCTCACTCTTCAGCACGAGGGCGCGATCACGGCCTACGAAACTCGCCGAAGCGCTGACGCTCCGTGGCTCTTTACTGATCTCCGTTCATAACCGAGTAGAGATCCGTGGTCACCGTGACGGCTTCGGTTCGTTTCTCACCGATGTGGACGAGCCTGCCGGAGGACAGTCCTTTCTTCCGTGATCGTTCCTGCATCAGTTTCATCGCATGGTGCCTGTACGCGGATTCGTCTTCCAGGTCAAGTTCGGGAGACGAACATTCCTTTTCTTCTCTTCCCAAGGTTGGTACTCTTTATCAATGCCATGGCATGACGAACTTGATGTCCTTATTCGAGCCATTCGAGCAGCCGGGGGAGAGGCCTTACGAATGGCGGTCGATGGGTTTGAGACGGTACAAAAGGCCGATCTTTCCCCGGTTACCTCCGCCGATCTCGCCGTGAATCGGATTCTCCAATCACGCCTTCAATCGGCCTTTCCCCTGGACGGGTGGCTATCAGAGGAGTCGCCGGATGATCCAGATCGGCTACAGAGGAATCGAGTCTGGGTGGTAGATCCGATAGATGGCACGAAAGCGTTCATCAACGGGGAGCCGGAGTTTTGTATTTCCGTGGCCCTTATTGAGGAAGGCCGACCGATCGTGGCAGCCATTTTCAACCCCTCGACGGATGAGCTCTACACGGCAACCAGAGGCGGCGGCCTCTACCTCGATGCCAAGCCGGTCACGCCACCAGCGATCCGCGGCGATCGGCAACCGGTCGTCGCCATGAGCCCATGGGAACAGGACATTGGGCGTTTCCCCTCGCTTGATGGGATGGTCAACAGTCGCCTGATGCGTTCAATCGCATGGGGGCTCGCCCTGACCGCCGGCGGCCACATCCAGGGGCTCGTCACACTCGAACCGGAGAATGAGTGGGATGTCGCGGCCGGAGCCCTGCTCATCGAAGAAAGCGGTGGAGGAATTTGCGATGGGAGTGGCCGCGCTCTAGCCTTCAACCAGGCCACGCCTCGCTACCAGGGAATGATTGCCACGAGTGCATCGTGTCCCGACGCCCTGAGGCAGAGACTCACACTCCTCACCCGTATTGGGATCGGTACTGTGGAATAAAAGTTTACAGCATCGAGTTACGGCGGTGGAGATGTGTCACTGATCACGGTTTAGAACTTGTCGTGAGTCAATCGACGGCAAGCGTCATCGAGATCGGAGCCCGTCTTCGCGTAGCTGAAGCGAATGAAATGGGCTCCCGTATCGCCGGAGAAAAAGGCCTCTCCCGGTACACCCGCAACACCGGTTTTTCCCAGCAGATACATAGCGCGAGCTTTCCCCGTGTCCCCAGGAAGACGGGAGACGTCGGCCAACACATAATAGGCGCCTTGAGGGATCGACGGGCTTAGTCCCACCTTCGTCAGTACATCACAAAACCTGTCCCGCTTACGGCGGTATTCGAGCGCCAGATCGTTATAGAAACCGTCGGGGAGACTTCGGATGCCACGGGCCACTCCGATTTGAAGAGGCCCCGGCGCACAGACGTAGAGCAGATCATTCATCGCCCCGATAGCGCCGGCCCATGGCTTGGCGGCCACACTGTACCCGATACGCCAGCCGGTCACGCTGAACGTTTTGGAATACCCGCCAATGGTGATCGTCCTCTCAGCCATGCCCGGCAACGTGGCCATGCTCACGTGACTCCGCCCATCATAGAGAAAATATTCATAGATCTCGTCGGTAAAGACGAACAAATCGTGTCGGCACGCGAAATCGGCGAGCGTCTCTAACTCCGTTCGAGTGAACACCTTGCCCGAAGGATTGCCCGGTGAATTCACAATGATGGCCTTTGTTTTGGAAGTCACGACCTCTTCAAGCTGCGGGAGAGAATAGGTCCAGGCCGGTGGCTGCATATGAACGACCACGGGAACCGCCTCGACAGCCACCAGCGCGCTGATATGGTACTGATAATAGGGCTCGAACAGGATGACTTCATCACCGGGATCGAGGAGAGCGGCACTGGCACAGTGAAACGCGCCGGTCGCCCCGGCGCTGACGGTCACGTCCGTTTCAGGGTCGGCTTCAATACCGTTATAGTGCACCAGTTTGTCGGCGATGGCTTGCCGCAATTCCGGCAAGCCATCGAAGCGGGTATAGACGTTATACCCGTCTCTGATGGCCCTCTCCGCACCCTCAAGGACTACCGGAGGAACCGGCGTATCACAGACGCCTTGCGCCATATTGAGACCCTTCAGACTGGCGCAAGCCTGTGTCATCGCCCGAATCTCCGATTGGGCGAGATCTGCCATCCGTCGACTGACCGTTCGTGTCATGATGTCATCTCCCTTGGCCAGCCTCCGTTGTCGCAGAGAGCTCAGCCTTCGTCAAGACGGCTTCAGATGTTGGATTCTGGATGGAAAGGGTTCCTCGGGTCTAAGGAGTCAAACGTCATGATCATTGGAGGTGTGCTGAGATAGACGGCCAGAGGGTCGGTGTTTCGATTGCTCCGTGCGGGCAAGTGTCGCATGCAATGTTCGACGATGTGTTCGTGGCTGAGGTTTGCCGAGTGTCAACCAGAGCACCAGATATCCGGCCATCGCGGAGAGAAGGGAACCGAAGAGAATACCAATGCGCTCATCGAACAGCGCAGGTCGCTGCAGTTCCTCAAAGGCGAGGGCCCCAATGAAGAGACTCATGGTAAACCCGGTTCCGCACAGGACGGCGACCCCATAGAGCTGGATCGCAGTGACCTCCTTCGGAAGGCGGGCGATCCCCAGCAGAATCCCAGCCATGCAGAATAGAAAGACCCCGACCTGCTTGCCGAGGAATAACCCCAGCGTAATGCCGAGGGACACCGGGTGGATGAGACTTTCAAGGGACACCTCGCTCAGGGAGATGCCGGCATTAAAGAAGGCAAAGAGGGGTAAGGTAACAAAGGCCACCGCGGTGTGTAATTCCTGCTCCAGGGTCCGGAGCGGGGAATGGGCTCGGTTCCTGGCATCCGTGAGCGGAATAAACATTGCCAGCAGGACGCCCGCCAGCGTGGCATGCACACCGGACTTCAACACGGCGACCCACATCACGAGGCCCACCAAGGCATAGAGCGGAATGGCCGTCACGCCTCTCCGGTTCAGGAGCAGCAGCACGACCAGGCAGCTGCCAGCCGTCCACACCATGGCAGGGGAGAGATTCGAGGCATAAAAGAGCGCAATGACCACGATGGCGCCGACATCATCAAAAATGGCGAGCGAGACCAGAAATACCTTCAGGGACAATGGGACCCGGTGACCCAGCAAGGAGAGAATTCCCAAGGAAAAGGCCGTATCGGTGGCGATGGGAATGGCCCAGCCACCCATGCCGGCTGGATTGTCAGCATTGATCCACCAATAGATGAATGCCGGAACCACCATCCCGCCCAGTGCGCCCAGGGCTGGAAGCCCTACATTGGCCGTATCGGACAATTCCCCCTCTATGATCTCCCGCTTCAGCTCCATCCCAACCAGAAAGAAAAACAGCACCATGAGACCATCATTGATCCAGAGCAAGAGAGGTTTATGAATCTGGAGGCTTCCAAACTGAATGCCGACTGGAATCTGGAGCAGGCTCTCATACAGCTGCTTCAAGCCGGTATTGGCGCACAGCATGGCGAGTCCGGCGGCCACAATCAGCAGAATACCGCCGGCCGATTCCAGGCGAAGGAATGTGCGAATCGTACTAATCATGTACTCGTCCCTGAATAGGCGCCCCTGAAGTTAACTGTTTCGATGTACGTCCTCGAAGGTCTGGCATACGCCTGACACCTGCTTTGCCACTCTCTGCACACATCTCGACATCCACGGCAATAGCGTTGTCGCCGTGATGGAGGAATTTGAAAGAAGGCCACTCGTATCATGTCGAGTAGGTCCTTGACTATCCCATCGCTCGCGCTGTTTCTCTCCATCCCTTTCTTGCGTGTCTGATTCCCCAGTCTTCGCCGCTTCTACGCTTGATCCTCCACGAGTGCCCCTCAGCCGCAGAACGGACGTGTCTTGGTGGCGAGGGGAATGGAGACCTTGACGTCCCCCCCGGAAAACTGGACCAGCGAGAATTGGAATGATCGGCTAACCTGTGCTCCTCACCCAGGAGGATGGCATGAAGAAGAGCACGTATTCGGAGGGGCAGATTGCGATAGCCTTGCGGCGTCACTTCCTGTGTGAGCCGATCCAATCCATCATAGGTGCGGGTGATCGTCGCCGTGACCGTCCTTTCTTAGTCCTTCTCCTGCACCTGCGTGATCCGGTTTCCCGCGAGATCGTACTGATAGCTTTCTGTCCGATTCAGTGCGTCCTTGGTGCGATACACGCCCAGAACAACGCCGAGCGACCGTAACAACAAGCTTCGTGGTGCAAACTGGCTAATGAAGATCTGCTATTGGAACGACATGCTAGTCCAGCACAGTCAGGTGATGCGATTGAGAAGGTTGTGCATGGAGCGGAGCACAGTCAGTCAGCCTACTTGATTTTCAAGAGAGTTGCTGATCCTTTTTCGGTACGGACCTCAGGTCTCCCCAACCGCAGGCTAGCCGCGTCGAGGATCCCTGATGTACCCACTCCAATCTGTGGAAAGCCTTTTCTCATTTAGTTTTCCTTTGCTTGCCGCTCCCATTTTTCTGAAGCCTCTTTGTGTATTCGGAGTTCATCGTGCAGATCGGCGTTGTGAGGGTCAATGGCAATCGCACGTTCGATCAGCGCAATCGCTTTCACAAAATCGTGCCGTCCTTTATAACTGTCGGCCAGCCCAGCCAATGCGACAACATGCTTGGGATTCGTGTCGAGAATCGACTCGAAGACCGTCTGGGCACGCTCATACTGATGACGTTTCAATAGAATCGTGCCCAGCACCAAGCGGTGCTGCTCTGTAGGCTGTCGCGTCACTGCATGTTGGAAACTGACTTGCGCAGCCTCCCAGTTTTCCTGACTCCCATGAATGATGGCTTGGTTATAGAAGAACGAGGCCTCATTCGGAAATCGGGCGATGCCCTGTGTCAGGATACGAAGGGCCGCATCGGTGTTCCCTATTTTGTTGTAAAATATTGCCAAGCTGTTATAAGCCGGAACATAGGTGGGGTCGGCCTGAATCGCCTGTTGAAAATGCCTCCCGAAGCCGCTCCGGTCATCTTCAAGGAGCGCAAGGTATGCAAGATAGCAATGCCCGATGGCATACGATGGGTTCGCGCGGGCACTCTGTTCAAAGAGGCGCTGTGCCTCCTTCGGGCGTGAAACGCCAAATAACGCGACTCCCAGAGCCGTCTGGAGTTCGAGATCTTCAGGAGTCTTCTGGAGCTGTCGTTCAAGGTTGTCGAGCGCTGCCTGTGAGGACCACTGTAGACGTAACTCTTGCCCGGCTGGGCCCTCGGCAGCCTGGCGTTTTAGATAGGCGTTTGCGTACGTGATCGCCTTTTCAGCTGTCCCAGCAAAATCGAACATGCCTTGCGGTTCAATGGGCACAATCACACCCGCGCGAGCGTCTGGCGCAGGCCAGAGCACCCAGGCGACAAGCAGCGCGATAAGGATGTGGCAAGCGTTCCCTACAGCCATAGGAGTTCCTTCAGAACGGAATTTTTATTTGAAATTGGAAACCATTCACATCTACAGTTGGAGGCCATGGCTTTACGGAAGTATCGATGCTTCCGTCGAGTATGAATTTCAACGGAGGCCCACCAAAATCATATCTCTTACATTGGTTCACATCTTGGATCTTTCGATTGAGACCCTCATACTGATTTGGGCTCGGTGGAACATGATAAACCGGATCTTGCTTGGGTGTATACGGAATCAGTGGAATGTCCGGGAATAGCTGACCCTCAATTAACCCGTATGGATCGATGTATACGGTTGGAGCATTTCGAACGTAGCCGTAGAGATTGGCTTGCCGTCCCCGGAACCCAATCGGATCCTCACTGATGAATCGCTGCAGGCGCGGGGAATAGTCCCGAGCCCGATAATAGTACAGCCCCGTGCCATCGTCTTCCCGCTCCGTGTACTTGTAACTGTTCGAACTGATGCTGCCGCTCTGCGTCGTTCCACCGAATGCCTCGTAGGTATAGCTCGTCTGCACGGCACCAGATGTGTCAGCTAAGGCCACGGTGGAGCCCAACGCATCGGTAAAGAATTCCCGTGTGCCCGCTGAGTCGGTCCGTGTGAACAGCTGATCGATCCCCAGGCCCGTCAAGAGATTGGCCGTGACCGTGGCTCCGTTCTTCTCCTGCACCGGATTCAGCCCGTCGTAGACAAAATTCGTTGTGGCGCCTTGGACGGTTTGGCCGGTTCGGCGATAAACTGGTTCAGGTGGTGTAGTGCTCACAGCTCAAGTCCGACCCCACTGGGCTCTTGACCGGGGAGCTTACGGTTCGAGCAGCAGGAGAATGAGGCTTAATTCACGTGTCTGTGAATTCGAGGGCACCTCAATCCACCCCTCTGCGCATTTATTTCTTCTTGGGCTTGTCTAACTTTTTGTATTCTTCTTTATATTCTTGGAGTTCGGCCTGAATGGTTTTGTTAGCGGGGTCTATTGTAAGAGCTTCTTCCACAAGAGTACGGGCTTTCTCCAAATCGCCAGTTTCCTTATACGTCGTAGCAATCACCATAAGTGCGTTTACATTCTTAGGATTTAACTCCATCACCTTCTGCATCGTCACACGCGCAGCGTCGTATGCACGCTGTTTATGGTATGCCCAACCAAGGATAAAATAGTACTCCTCTTTAGGGGCCAACTTGATTGCCGTCTCCATATTCTTGATGATGGAATCATACTGCCCATTGCTATCGAGAAGCATTAACGACTGATTAAAGTAAAACGACTCCTCATTTGCGACGTGTGCCTTTCCTTGCTCTAGCAGCTGCACCGCCCTTTCAAGCCGACCCGTTTTCGCGTACCACATTGCGAGCGTGTTATACGCCTGGACATGTATGGGATCAGACTGGATGGCCTTCTCCAAGTGGGTAGCAAAACCTTTGAGATCTTTCTCACTTAAAACAATCATGCCGAGCAAAAAGTTGCTCTCTGCATGGTTCGGGTCAATACGAAGAATTTCTTGGAATTGCTGCTTAGCCTTGTCCGGCTGGAACTCGAAATATAGACTACCAAGAGCAAATTGCATCTCGACATTTCTCGGCTGATTCTCGAGTTCTGACTCGAGATGAGCTATGGCGTAGTCTATTGCGGACTTTAGATGCTGTGAAGACTCAAAGCCGTTCCGATACGGGAGTTCTACCACCGCCGTTGCAGCCCCAGCTGATTGCGCGAGCAACAATCCGCTACCCACTACGATGCTTACCAGAACAGGCTTAGTGATCATGTACCCCTCGTTTAGTAACTGATTCCGATAGATACACCCACACTATTGATTTGCAAGTTTAGCGGGCTTAGGAAATCCCACTTCACACCGATGCTCGGGTCTATGGTAACAGTTACGTCGTCCAGACCATCAAACCTCTGAGTCTTACATTGATTAACTGAATCTGCTAGATCGTTGATCTTGTCTTTTATCGCATTACGGACGGGCGGAACCGCCGGATAAGAAGACGGAGAACGAAAGGGTTGGAGAGGATCGGGGGCCGGCCCTGTTAGTTTGGGGATAGGTCTGCCCCACTGAAGCTCCCATAAGCCCAAAGGATCTATCCTGTTTATTGGATTATTAGATACATACCCATATAAGTTTATGTTTCTTCCCCGGAACCCAATCGGATCCTCACTGATGAATCGCTGCAGGCGCGGGGAATAGTACCGAGCCCGATAATAGTACAGCCCCGTGCCATCGTCTTCCCGCTCCGTGTACTTGTAGCTGTTGGTGCTGGCACTACCACTTTGGGTGGTCCCGCCAAAGGGTTCGTATGTGTAGCTCGTCTGCACAGTGCCAGCGGTGTCAGCTAAGGCTACCGTTGAACCCAACGCATCGGTGAAGAATTTCCGCATGCCCGCTGAGTCGGTCCGGGTGAACAATTGATCGATCCCCAGGCCTGTCAGCAGATTCGCTGTCACCGTGGCTCCGTTCTTTTCCTGCACGGGATTCAATCCGTCGTAGACAAAATTGGTTGTCACGCCTTGGACGGTTTTGCCAGAGTCGGAGAAAAAGGTGGGGAGTTTTAAATACAATCAGGCCATCCAACAATGCCTCCCGACCTTTTTCCCTCAAAGTCGCCGTATCCTTATCTGCCATATCGAGAGGATAACTTGGTGTCGGTGATCTCAATATCAGAATCGGTGACCTCAATCTTATCCTGGATGTCCATCCCAGTCGTGACATATCCTGTTTCCTTCTGGAGTTTCTTTCCGGATTGAAACTCGACCTGAATAGTGGAATGGCTTTCGCACTTCACCTCGTAAGAACCCGCAGCGCTTGTGTTGGGCTGAATGACTTTCAACTCGATCATCTGACCACAGATTGCCACTGACGCACGGACGATCAGCTCTGTAGCCTTATTGACAAGTGTGGACTTCCCAGGGTTTCACAGGACACCTGTGATGGGTGGTCGTTCGAACAGGGGAGAACCTATGAGCAATTGGCGCAGATCGCAGAGCATCAGAGTGAAGTATGCGTTCATCAAAGCCCATCGTGGCGAGTTTGATACGGCTGTCATGTGTCGGCTCCTCGATGTCTCGCGTAGCGGGTTCTATCAATGGTTATGGAACCCGCTCTCCGATCGAGCCCGGGAAGATCAGCGGTTGCTCGGCCTATACAGCGAGCCACGGCGTCTATGGGATCCCACGGATCTTTCTCGATCTGCGCGAAGCGGGCGAGACCTATAGCAAACATCGGGTTGCGCGGATTATGCGGGCCCATCACCTCAACGCCCTCCACGGATATCGAACACCTCGGTACGCCGGAGGCCCCACATCATTCCTGACGTCTCATACGCTGCCGCGAGGGTGTACCGTCCCCCGTCCCAACACCGCCTGGGTCACCGACATGACGTACGTGCGCACGTGGAAGGCTTGCTCTATTTGGCCGTCGCGATGGATCTCGACTCACGCCGAATTGTCGGTTGGTCAACCAAACCGACAATGGGCCGGGAACTTGTGCTGGACGCAATTCTCATGGCCGTACGCCAACGCACGTCCTGATTCACTCCGATCAAGGGTCTCAATTTGGCAGCGATGCGTGGCGGTGCTTCTGCCGGGCGCATCACCTGGAGCCCAGCAGGAGCCGGCGCGGCAACTGCTGGGACAATGCGGTGGCCGAATCGTTCGTTAGCAGCTTGAAGAAGGAGCAGATCAAGAAGCGCATCTACACGACTCGGGAGATCGCCACGACCGAGGTCTGCCAGTACATCGAACTGTTCTCTAATCGCACCCGGCGACACAGCCATCTCAGTGGGGTCAGTCCGGAGGCTTTTGAAGCAATTTCGATGCGGGCTTAATGATGGGTCCGCAAAAGGCTGGGAAGTCCATCCCGACTCCTTTTCTTCGTTCTTAGAACTCAGAAGAGTGGCTTGAAAATTAGCGGATTGAGCGCCGTTGATTTACCCTCAATTCCACGAGAGAGGCTAATAACAACCGGAATCCCTGCTGGCGCATCGAGGGTATTGACACGGACAATATATCGATCAGGGTAGAGAAAAGCTAAGAACCTCTTCGGTGCCTTTTCGACGATGGTGAGTATGCTGCCAGTGGGAACTACTTTGCGCGAAATTATCTCAGGCCCTGTGAGTTGAAGTGGCACCAAGGAAATGAATGACACAACTCTTGAGTTGAGATCATCGGCCACACTATGAGCATAGAGTTCTCCAACAATCTCATATTGTTGCCCGATCATCGCCCCCTCATTGCCCGCTGCCGTATTCGCCTCCAACGCGCTGGACAACGCGACCAACAGTGCTAATAGCCATCTCACACACACTAGAATATGTTTTATCATCATGGTCTGCACGGCGGCGTGGGTTGCTTTGTAAGTCCCAAGCTCCGCCGGATTTCCCGGTTGACTGCCGCAAGATACGAGAAAGGTATCGTTGGGATGTTGGCAAAGCGGTCAGGTATACCCGCCTTTGTAAGCGAATCGACAAGCGGGTCATGTATTTCAGCAAGCGTCCGTCCTGCCGGTACATACTTTTCAATGAACGAACTTATTGGGTCACCTGGCTCAATGATCGTGCCCTCACGGCCTACGATAGGATTTATCGCTTGCCACGGCTGCTGAAGCCAATACAAGCCATATGAATCCGCTCTCGAAATTGGATTGCCTTCGACATAGGCGTACACATTTACATCCCCTCCATCAAACCCAATCGGATCCTCAGAGATAAACCGCTGGAGCCGTGGCGAGTAGTACCGCGCTCTATAGTACATCAAGCCAGTCCCATCGTCTTCTCGACCTGTGTACTTGTAACTGTTCGAATTGATGCTGCCGCTTTGCGTGATGCCTCCGAACGGCTCATAGGTATAGCTGGTCTGGACGGCTCCACTGGTGTCGGCCAACGCGACGGTTGAGCCTAGCGCATCGGTGAACAACTCCCGCGTGCCGGTCCCATCCGTTCTTGTAAACACCTGATCAATCCCCAGCCCGGTGAGCAAATTCGCCGTGACGGTCGCCCCGTTCTTTTCCTGCACGGGATTCAAGCCGTCGTACACGAAGTTTGTCGTGACGCCCTGTACCATCTTGCCAGTTCATCGGCCTAAGGCATCATAGGTAAAGCTGGCGCTGAAGCCCGGTGCTGTTAAGCCCGTCAGTCGATTCCGCACGTCCCACGTGTAGATCGCGGTGCCGGAAGCATCCTGCGCGGTGGCCAGATTTCCGTTCAGATCGTAGGTAAGGGTCGTGCCCCCAAAGGTCAGCACCTGGTTGTTGGCATTAAGCGTGATGCCTGTGGCTGGTGCGGCCACGGGTAGGCCCGTGCGAGCCCAACTTCCCCCTACCGTCGTTCTTCGCCCAACGGTGTCATAGGCATAGGTCAGATCACCTAACGTTGTACTTCCCTGCTTATACGTAATGCCGGTCAACTGGTTCGCATTATCGTACGCATAGACCATTGCGAGATTGTTCGGCAACGCGATCTGGGTCGTCCGATTAGCGGCATCGTAAGTAAAGCCAACTACACTGGTACCTTGCGTGATGGTGGTGAGGCGATCCGCATTGTCATACCCGTAGCTGATGGCCGCTTGCCCACCCACCGTCATGGTCGCTCGGCGGCTCGCGTTATCATAGGTATACCCGATTGTCCCCTGCGGCGTCGTTTCGTTCGTCACTCGGTCCAAATTGTCATAGGTGCGGGTGATCGTACCCGACACAGTATCGACGAGTTGGGTCAGCCGATCACCGGCATCGTAGGTGTAGGTCGTGCTCGTCGTCCCGCCATGATACGTCGTGAGCGTGAGGCGATTGAGGCCGTCGTATTGATAGGTCGTGGTCTGGCCCTTGCGGTCTGTGGCACTGGTCAGATTGCCGTTCCCATCGTAGAGATAGCTCTCGGTCTTCAGCAGTGGGTCCTTCCTTGTCGCCAACCGGTCCATATTGTCATACGTATACGTCGTCGTCTGGTTCTTCGCGTCCGTGACGGTGAGCAGATTACCGTTCGGATCATACGTAAAGCTGGTCACCCCGTCGCTCGTATCTCGCTGACCCGATTGAGACTGTCGTAGATAAATGTGGTGCTCTTGCCGCGCGGATCGACGAGGGCGATCAACCGGCTGACGGCGTCATAGAAGCGCAGCATCCGGTTGCCGAGCGGATCCACGGTGGCAATGAGATCGCCCACGTCGTTGTACTCGAACGTTGTGGTGTGGGCCAGCGCGTCCGTCACGGTAATTGGTTGACCAAACGGATTGTAAGCGATGGTGGTCGCATAGGTCAGCGGATCGGTGGTCGTGACCGAACATTAAGTTATTCGACCGTAATGACGATCTTTCTCTTGAGCTGTCGCTCTAGCCACAAAGTTAAGACGGACAGGAGCAAAAAATAGATGACGAGGGCTCCACTAAGTGTTCCACTTAGAAGGGTAAGAAGGTCGAAGACCAAGTTAGGTGACTCTATCGGGAGAATAAGGAAGACAAATATGAGAACAACCCATCCTTCGTATACCCAACGATAGATCCGATGACCTAACAATTCTTTCCCCTCGCGAGGACTCATCTGCGTGCGGGTTGTGACAAGATTCTGAATAGAGCGCCAAGCATGGCGAGACATAAAGTATCCACCTACCATCCCAGAGCCCATCCTCCCAAGTAGACCTGCGCTAGCTCTTGGTGAATAGCTAGCCGGATGGTAGCCAGCGAGAGGAATATAGTCGCACCTACCAAAATGAGATACCCAATAAGAAGTTTGAAGTTCATACCTGACTGCTCAATCCAGACATCGACGGAATTATCAAACTCAACATAAACAGAACTTTCAACATTGACCTCTACACGTGTTGTAATTCGCCGAACACGTTATCCTTATGTTGGCAGCAATTCCCGTACAAATAGCCCCGCCATCCGTCTGGGTTTGAGAGACCACGGCGGGATCGGGCGGACAGGCGATCCCACCCCCGCTGGTGCAATAGGTATTGGTCAGATACGTGATGCCTCGCGCATCGGTGATCGTCAGCAGGCGACGGGCGGCATCATAGGTAAGGTGGTGATGTTGTTCACAGGATCTTTGATCGTCAGCGGTTGGCCTCAAGCCCGTTGACACGAGATGAATGGCTGTCCCACGAGCTTCACCGTCGCCGCGCCACCTGCACGCGGAGAGTTCTTACGTGATTGACTCTACTCCGTTTTTGAAGACGCGCAAGCCCCGAAGATGGCCCTAGACGAGGCCATTCGGCCCCTGGTTGAGGGTGAGAAAGGCGGACGCTCTCTGAGCATTCAAGACGGGATGGTGAGCAAGACATGGAGCTGAACTGTGGGCCAGGTTCGGACATGGGCAGAATGGGGAGGACGTGCGCGGTTATGCGGCCCGGAACGACTTTGCCCTACGGTTTTCCCCACAAGGCTTCCAACCGCTGGGCTCGACCGCAGCTGAACTTGTAGTATTTATACCGGATAGGGTTCTTCTTGTAGTAATCCTGATGATAGTCCTCGGCTTGGTAGAACGTGGACGCCGGAACCAGCTCGGTCACGATCGGCACGGGAAATTGCTTTGCCTGCTCGATGGCGGCTTTGGATGCTTCCGCAAGTCGCTTTTCTTCATCCGTTGCATAGAACACCGCCGATCGATATTGGCTGCCATGATCGCAGAATTGCGCGTTCGGCGTGACGGGATCGACATTGCGCCAAAAGGCATCCAAGAGTTTCTGGTAGCTGACCTTTTCGGGATCGTACGTCACTTCGACAGCTTCCGCATGGCCCGTGCGTCCGGCCGAGACCTGTTCATAGGTGGGATTGGCGACCGTGCCTCCCATGTAGCCGGAGACGACCGCGAGCACCCCATCCACTTTTTCGAAGGCCTCTTCCATGCACCAGAAGCAGCCTCCGGCAAAGTAGGCTTTCGCCTTAGTGGCTGCGCCAGGCGCCGCGTTTGACGGCGTAAGAGCGAAGGTCATGCCTATCAGAAGGCCGATGGTGAACAATGTGAGACGCCGTTGAGTGGTCATGGCTCCTTCCTCCTCGCCTATTGTCGTGGCAGTGAGACCGTCCGTACATCCTACTACAGGACTTGGATACTGGAAGAGATCCGGGGAGAGAGCGCCCGTTCGTGGCGCACTGCTCACACGGGAAGATACGAATACCGAGCCTGTTCAGCACGGCGCGTGTGACGCGATCGCCCGTCCATCAACTTCATGATGAGCTCGATAGCCTCCTCCGGTGAGTCCGCGGCCTTGACCAATCGCTTGTCCAGCTTGCGGAAGAAGGCGACGTCGGCAGGGGACGCAGCGACGAGAATGACGGGCTTGCCTGCCTTCACCGCCAACGCGACTTCCGACACGGTACCAGATCCAGTCAACCCACACACCACCACGACATAACTGGATAAGACGTTGATATTGTTCCGTCCACTACCCATCTCCGTAATGATGGAAACATCGACATGTCGCGACACTTTGTCCTTGACCGTCGGCAAGACCCCGATGGTCAGGCTTCCCCCGACTCGCTTCGCCCCTTCACATGCCGCGTCCATCACACCCACATCCCGCCCCCCGGTCAAAACCACCCACCCGCGTCGGGCAATCAATTCGCCGAGAACTCGGGCATTGTCGAGGTCCTTTTTGAGAGCTTTGGCTGGCCCCATAACACCGACCACGAATCGCATGACTTCCTCCCATTACCCTTTAGCAACGACTCAGAACCGTGAAGATGCGAGAGTCACATCTGCATGCGCCCACGCCCGCCTGACATGCGCGCTTGGGATCGTCATGGACGGTTTTTTAACAGACCTGCCACGGACCTGGCTAGAGGAAGGTCGACGCCTGTGCTTGATCAGAGCAGCTTATAAATTTAGGGATTGGCTTTCAGGTTCTTGAGGCGGAAGCGGTTTTTCTTTTGTGATGGGGTTTTTCCGGGCTATCCGCCCCCGTTTCGCCGGGTTCGGCCCCATCCCGGTCGCGACCGTGGGGAAGGCGTCGGCTTCGAGTTCTTGTCCGAGATGAACGAGCACCTGTTGCTGCGAGACCACCAGCGACTTCAACTGCGCAATTTCGTTGGAGAGATGCGCAATCTGTTCCTGCTGTTTAATGAGAAACGATCGCAGCTCGGAGATCACCTCAGGTTGGACCACCGTCGGAGTCGCACCCTGGTGTAGGAGAGCTCCTTCCTGAACGGCTGGGGGATCCACTTCTTGGACCCTTGCTGCGACAGCGGTCTCGCTATTGCCAACCTCAACAACCTGGTCAGATTGTGCAGCGGCCTGAGCCGTTGTCGAAGCAGCCCGGCCGTCTTGTGGACCTTGCTTGGCCTGGCCGGATGACGTTGTTTCCTCCTCGTACCGCGTCACACGTGCGAGGAACTCAATCACCTTTCGCCAACACTTGGTGGCGACCTCAAGGAAAAACTGACCGTATGGCGTAGGGACCGGTCGCGCCTCGTCGATCTGCTTCTGCGATGGAATACGATGGATGAGGTTGATCGGCTCTTTGCTGAATCGCAGGGCCATGGGCTAGGTCCTTTCTTCCATGTACAATTTACCTACTCCTGGCGGAGGCAAGAGTCAACCTTTTTATTAGGAAGCTGTCGTACTACATTTGTATTCCTTTTTAACCACTTAGAACCGGGTCACACTCGAGAAGTGGAAGTGAGGCAGGGCCACCGCCGGGGCCAGGATCTTTCGAGACTCCGAGTTCACCGCCTCCATCGGCGCCGTCCACATGTTGATGTGCCGAAATGCTTGGAGCGGGCTCTCATGGAATCGAAAGTTTTTTACCGCGGAGACAATTTCTCCGTTTTCGATCAGGAATGTTCCATCGCGCGTCATCCCGGTCAGCATGAGATCACGAAGATTCACAGGACGAATGTACCAAAAATTGGTCACGAGAATGGCGCGTTCGGTCCTCTTCACAAGATCGTGAATGGAGTCGACCGAGGAGCCCTCGACGGATAATGCAGGAGCCTCCAAGGTGGGGATCATCGCCTCTCCCCGCTGCTTGGCCGTGAATCGATCATACGCCAACTGTCTCAAGATTCCGTGATCGATCCATACCGAAGGCGTACTCGGCAAGCCGTCATTCGAAAAGCCTTCGCCAAACAAATCCGCATGGTCCGGGCTGTTCTGTAGCGTGATGCGTTCATCAACGATCGCCTCTCCCAGTTTGCCCGCGAAGGTGCTTGTCCCCTTCACATAGGCCTTGGCATCAAGCGACCGGATCAGCCAGGCCCAGAGTCCGGCTACAGCGGCCGGTTCCAGAATCACGGGATACCGCCCCGCTGGTAGCTCGCATACATCACGGCTACGTTTGGCTCTGCGGATCGCTGTCAGCGTGCGCTCCTGCACTTTCAAGTGATTGATCGATCGATGGGCGGCCGCGCTCCATCCCGTCGCATCACCAGCTTGGACCGTGAGACTGAAACTCGCATCCCCTCGTCGTTCATAGCCGAACAGTCCGGTGTTGGCGGCAACTCCAACCGCCGTCGCTGATGTCGAGACCGCTCCGGCGGCCATGAGATTCTCCATCCGGCACTGACCGATCGCTTCGTTTGCGTACTCCAGGCGGCGCGGCGGCCCCGCCGCCATCGTCTCCGGTTTCGCAGTTTCTCGGGCCGGAAACACGTACGGATCAGGAGGAGGAAGGTATTCGGGATCAACAGGGCTGACTTTGGCAATGTTCTCGGCCCGGGACAGCGTCTCCTGGATCGCGCCGGCCGTAAAATCGGTCGTGCTGGCAGTCCCCTGCCGCCCATCGAAGGTGACCGTCACCGTCAGCTTACCCTGTCGTACATCCACATTCTGGATCGCTTGGTTGTTGGCGAATCTGGTCGTTCCGGCGTGGTGATCGTGGAGGCTGATCATCGTGTGATCGGCTGACGACCGAGTCAGGACCAGCTCGCTCAGAAAACGAAACTCTTCGCGGCTCGTCATTTTGGGCCACTTGTCACCATTGAGTGTCATCCGTGGCCCTCTCCCCTGAGCACCTGGATCCGCCGGAATCTCGCGGGTGATGCCGCATGGGTCATCCAGCCCGACTGGCCAGGCTGCCCCTTGCCACAGGTGATGAACCCGTAGCGGCGCCGAGCGGTTCGGTCTGCGACTCCATCACAGCGATTCCAGAACTCCGGCGTGATGCCATGGTAAATCACATCCCGCAGCATGTGGGTCCGTCGCCCATTTTCAATCAGCCAGAACGCGTCACCGCCGAACTGAAAATTGTACCGGCGCTGATCGATGCTATAGGACCCGTGGCCCTCGATGTAGATGCCGTGTTTTACATCAGCCATCAGTTGATCGACGGTCGCCGAGCCTGGTTCAAGCCCGATATTCGCGATTCGGACGATCGGAACGTGCCCCCACCCGTCAGCGCGATTCGAACCGCGCGAACGAGCTTCGCCGATCTTCGGCGCCACTTCCCGATTGGTGCAGTAACCGACAAAGATCCCGTGACGGATGATGTCCCACCGTTGGCACATCACGCCGTCATCATCGTACCCGGTGGCCGCTAGAGTTTCAGGTTCGGTGTTATCGGCGATTAAGCTCACATGGGGAGATCCATAGCGATAGGTGCCACGCTTGTCTGTTGTTAGGAAGCTGGTGCCGGCATAGTTGGCCTCGTAGCCAAGCGCGCGATCCAACTCGCTCGGATGGCCACAGGATTCATGGATGGTCAAGGAGAGATGTTCGGGATCGAGCACCAGGTCATACTGGCCGGCGTCGACCGCCGGAGCCTTGACCTTTTCGACCGCCTGAGTGGCAACCCGTGACGCCTCACGCAGAAAGTCCGCTTCTTCGATCAATTCATAGCCTTTGCGGAGATATGGCGTATTGAAGTTGCGCGACGCAAACCGGCCTTGGTGGAGGGCGGTCGCCGCACATTCACCTTGCCCGGCCAGCAGATCGAATTCCACGTGCGACCCTTCGGTCGACACAAACAATTTCCGGTCCTGACGTGCCCACAGGCTTGCGCTGCTCCGCTCGACACCGGATTGCCGGTGGAGCGTTTCCATCGTATTCAGCAATAAATCGGCTTTCTTCTCCAGAGGCACGCTGAATGGATCGATTCGGCAGTGTGTGACGACACGATCACGATGTATCGGCTCTTCAGCGAGCCGTACTTTTTCAAGAGCGATCGACGCGGAGCCTTTGGCGATCTCGACGGCGAGATCCGCCACGCGCGGCACTTCTTCGAGCGACAGAATCGAGCTCGCGGCAAAGCCCCAGGCCCCATGATAGAGCACGCGCACACCGAATCCGATGTCCCGAACATCTCGGATCGAGGCAATTCGCCGATCCGCTCCCTCAATGTGTTGTGTGCTGCTGTCCTGAACGCGGATATCGCCGTACTCGGCACCCGATGCCGCAATGCGCTTCAGCGCAAGCTTGGCAAATTCATCCCAGATCGGAGAGCTCATGTAACGTTTCTCAGAAGGAATGAATCAGTATAACAGGTAGGGAGGAAAACCGTGAGAGCATCAGAGTCCGACAAGTGTTAAAACACACCGGCGATGCCGGCGGAAGTAGCTCGTACTCGAAGCGCGTGGGACCGGGCGCGCGTCCGTCAAGCGTGCGGTGCTGGTCATATCACAACCGTGACCCCATTGCGCGTGAGCACATCAAGCAACTTTGGAATATCCGGCGGTCCGGGGGGAATCTCCTTGTCGATGGCCGTGAACATCTGAGCCGCTAATGCGCCGGCTCCCGTAATCTCGAGCATCTGACCACCACCAGGTCCGTAGCGAAAGCCATGCACGGTTCCTCGGGGAACGTGCACGAGAGTCCCCACGGTGCAGGCGTAGACGTTCCCGTCGCACAGGAAGTGAATCTCGCCTTTCAGAACGTAGAACGCTTCGTCCCAATCGTGGCTGTGCGGCGGAGGGCCTGTTCCTTCCGCGCCCTGCTGTAAGGTGATCCCGTAGCTTTGCGTCGCCGCATTCGACGCCAACACCGTCACCTGTGTTCCGATCACATTCAATGCAGGCTCATGCTGATCCGGTCTCAAAACAATGGGTTGAACGCTCATGACCTCGCTGCCTCCTACAAAGATGGTGATTGTGTGCCTACCGCCGGACGCCTTGTTGGGCTGCCTCGTCGCGACACTCGTCTTGCAGAATGGCTCCGGAATAGAAGCACGGGTCGCCCCCTGTCGCGCGCGGAAGACAATGCCACGCGCACACTACTTTCCGGACGGAGGACTAGCCAGCGTCATGCCATGCCGCTTGAAGACGTCCATCATCTTCGCGCGGTCGGGCGGGCCGCCGGCCGCGGCTCCGATTACCTCGGCAGCTTCGCGGAAGTACGCGGGTCCCATGATCGCAGGAGTTATGAGGACGAGCTGTTTCACATCTTCGCTGCCGAGGTTATCGAAACGGTGCACCGCGCCTCGGGGGATGCACAGGGCCTGCCCGGGACCAACCTCGATGGGAGTGCCGTCCACTGTCCAGGTAAGAATGCCCTTAATGCCGTAGAGGATCTCCTCGTAGGCGTCGTTCTTGTGGGCCGGTGCCGCCAGCCTCTGTCCGACGGGTATGAGCATCTCGAACACCGACGCGCTGCCGTTGGAATCATCGCCCGTGAGGAGGAACCGGATTCCTAGCGGATCAATCTTGATGGTCTCCTCCGAAGGATTGGCTTTGATCGTACGCCGCTGCATTTCGAACCCCCTTTCAGTAAGGTCAGCCGACAATTCTGATTTTGCGCAAGTCGCAATGTAGACGGATTCCTCCTCGTCTTTAGACCACACTCAGGACTCTACACAGCTTTCTATGATCTCGCCTGAGGTGTCGTCAACCAAGTGGCCGAAAAGCGTGCCCGGAGACGCGACGTTTCAGCGCGGCGCCTCGAAGCGCCGGTTAGGCCGCTGTGAGCCT
>JAHBWT010000030.1 GCA_019636815.1 Nitrospira sp. | reverse complement strand
CCCACGTTACAGTTAAAACATTCGGTGTTGAAGGTGAACTTGATGTACTTATGGATCGACCCATCGATGTAGATACGGGCGTTGTCGATCTTGAAGTGGTTGCTGTACGAGGTGGTATCCACGGCATCGTTTTCAATCCCGTTGAAACTCCCCCGGACCCCCATCCCGATCGAAATCCACTTGTCCTCATCGGCCTTGATGACCCCACCGGCATAGGCGCTGGGCAGCGTGGATCCCATTCCAGCCACCAGCGCCATCACGGCTCCAGCAACTACAAATTGTTTCCACCGCCTCGCGTAATGTCCCTTCATACTGATGCCCTCCCTTGTGAGTAAGAAAAAACCACTGCCCACCTGCCCCTTCTAGTCACCACAGTTCGAGCTAAAATATGAGTATGCCTAATCTTTCAAAAGATGGCCAGAATTTTTTTCTAATTGCTTCATAGGTCACAACTATACATATGTAGTTCTGCTTGTCCAGGCAAATGCAGAAAACGACCCGGTGCGATACCGATGTGGTTTTCACCTGCGCACATCAATGCCCCACGCAGATAGAGTGCTCGTCACTGACTCGTTTTTTCATTTGCCAGTATTAGTGCCTTCCTCGCCTAGGTTAGGATGCACCGGTGAGAAGCAATCCTCGTACCCCGTCTCTTCTCACGCGGCGACATCTAACATTCGAGAGGGTAGGAGATCGACAGTTGTGAGATTTATATCTGTATTATGGAAAGATTCGAGGATGTAACGTGTTGATACATAAGAGCCAGGCAAAAGATGTTCGTCACCTTCTGCCTGGCTTTCTCAGTACACCGGTAAGAGCTTATCGGTTCGGCTGAGGAGTATAGCGGAGATACGGCTTCACGGTCGTGAACCCTTTAGGAAACAGTTGTTGCGCTTCCGCATCACCCACAGCGGGCGTAATAATGCAATCTTCGCCATCTTTCCAGTTCGCCGGAGTGGCAACCTTATATTTCGACGTGAGTTGCAGGGAATCGATGACCCGCAGCAGTTCCTCGAAATTCCGACCACAGGAGGCCGGATAGGTCAGCGTCAGTTTTACCTTTTTATCCGGACCGATGATGAAGACCGATCGCACAGTCATGTTGTCAATGGCGTTGGGATGGATCATGTCATAGAGCGCCGCCACCTTCTTGTCCGGATCGGCGATGATGGGATAGTTCATCGTCGTCTTTTGGGTTTCATTGATGTCATTGATCCAACCCTTGTGAGAATCCATGGGATCCACGCTGATCGCGATCACCTTGACTCCCCGCTTCTTGAACTCCGGGGAAATCTTGGCCACCGTCCCCAGTTCCGTCGTACAGACGGGGGTGTAGTCCTTCGGGTGAGAGAAGAGAATTCCCCAACTGTTGCCCAACCACTCATGAAAATTGATCGTCCCCTCTGTCGTTTCCGCCGTGAAGTTCGGCGCATCATCGCCCAATCGTATCGCCATGGCATACCTCCTTCAGGATCACGATAAAATTTAGCCGGATTAGAACGAGGTCTAACAATACTGCCTCAAGACGGCTGAGTGCAAGGGGCGGTCATTCGGCCACGCTCAAGTTTTCGCCCCCTTGACCGATATGACTCTCGAAGACCCTCTCGCGGAGTGCGACATGGATACAACCGAGTCAACGCGTACGAAACTCCACATTTCGAAGGATCCGATGTACCTCCTGCTGCGTGAGGGCTGCATCAAGGAATTCAACGCCAAGAAGGCTTCCGGAGATACATGCGAGCTTCGCGGGTGCGATTTGCGGGGCTTGGATCTTCGAGGTCTGGAGGCCGACGGGCTGGATTTCAGCGACTGCTATTTCCGGCAATCCGATCTCCGAGGTGTCGACCTGAGCAACGCGAAGTTGGAGGGTGCCAGCATCAACGCCTGCAAGATTTCAGGCGTGTTATTCCCCGCGGAGCTCAGCGCGTCGGAAATCGAACTCTCGCTCTTACATGGAACACGAATGCGCTACAACGTGAAATAGCCGCCTCGCGTTCATCTCACCCCTCACGGAACTTACGTCGTCTGAATTGCCAGATCCTTCGATGGTCAGCCGCTCAGGCGTGGGCGTGACCACGACGAACCTTGCGAAAAACGATGGACGGGTGTGACGCTCCTATGAGCCGGCAGACAGCGATAATTGGGTTCTCACTTTCTCATGCCCGGACTCAGCTTCGCCGGTATCGAGGAGCACGACTCGTTCCTCGGTGAGCATTCCACCTTCGAGAAGTCGGTTACGGATCGCCTCCGCGCGCTGACGAGCCAATGCGTCAAATTCCTTCTCAGAAACTTCGATGGCCGCCGCCAGCTTCTGTTTCATCTCTTCCACTGTCGGCTGAGTAGGCTCCGCAGGTACGGCTGCCGGATCAGGGAGAGGAAGCTTCGCGTATAATTTTTCCACCAGCCGTTGCTCGCCTCTCGGCGAAAGCTCTTCCTGATCGGAATTCGCGCCACCCCGCATGGCAAAGAGCTGAGCTCGAAGCTTCCTCGCCTGCAGCGCGGTTCGGTCGAGGGTCGAATCAGTCGTGCCTTTAATGTCGAGCCGGAGTCCGACGCGTTCGTCCAATGCTTTCTCCAGCGCATCCAGTTTCTTCAGCTCTTCCTCAACGAGGGAGGCCGTCCCCGGCTGAAATTCAATAAACTCCAGGTCCTCCGCACTGCCGTCCCCCGGAACCAGTTTGCCTATGAGAGCAAACGGCGAGGCAACAACTTTGGTGAGCAGGTTGAGCAGCGTCGAAATGACTACCTTCCCGTACTTAAAGTCTGGATCATCGAGATTGCCGCGAATCGGCATATCGACTTCGATCAGTCCCTTACGGTCTTTGAGGAGCCCCACGACCAGCGGAACAGGCAACGAGGTCGCATCCGGGCTATCTGTTTTCTCACCGAATGTCAGTTGATCGACATGGACAAGATTCTCCGCTTCCAGCACTTTCTGCGAAACTTTGTACTTCAAATCAAGCGACAGCTTGCCTTTCGACAACCCATACCCCACGTACTTGCCGCTGTAGGGACCGGCCGGCCTGAGATCCATGCCGTTCAGGGTGATCACGAGATCGGTGAAGGCATCCTCGCTCAATGGATTGATCTTGCCTACGATTTTGAACGGAGCCGTTCGGCCGACTTTGCCTGCCAGGTTGACATCCGCTTTCTTGAGCTGCTTGGACGACAGGCCTTTAATAGTGCCCCCAAACTCCGTGAGACTCGTCCTGACTCTCGGCTCGATGGATAAGTCCTGAAACGTCGCGGACAACTTTGCCACCTTGACCTGATCGATCGCCACGGGCAGCGGTTCTCCAGCCTTGGCGTGTGATTGGTCGCCTCCAGTCTCTTTTGGCGACATCGGCGGATCATGAGGCGCGGGCGATTTGGCGAGACGTGAAAAATTCAGTTGTCCATCGGCATCGACCGCTATCTGGACGGAAGGTTCCTGCCAGATGACTTCACCGATCTTCACCGCAGTGGGCTCGACATCCAGCGCGATCTGATTCACGTTCAACGCTTTCCACGCCGCCACCTCGTCGAAGGAGTTTCGATCCGCGATCGCCAACTGATTGACCGCCAGATCTCCCTGAAATCGGAGGAGAGGTTCGTTCACGTGGTCCTTAACAAAATACGCCTTCCCGTTCAGATCAACTGCACCATCCAGCACATCGGCATTGAGGAACCGATCGAGATACGGTTGAAATGGACGAATCTCGATTTGCTCCAACTTGGCCTCGACGTCGGCTTGTAGCGGCTCAACCGCCACGTTACCTTTAACGTCGATCGACCCAGTCTCGTTCAATTTCATGGACAGGTTGATCGGAAGCGGTTTCTTGAACGGAATCTGGATGTCTTTCACCGTAAGGTTCATCGCCGCCACGGCGACACGTCCTGGACGTTCCAGTGTTCGGTCCTCGAAATCAGCCCCGTAGTTTCGTAGCGCGACCTCGCCGACAGTAATCGACCACGGCTTGGCTGGTTCATCTGCCTCGGTTTTTGCAGGAGCGGACTTCGGCTCTGTACCGCCTCCACCGACTGGAGTGAAGAGAGTTTGATAGTTCAAAACACCTGCAGAATCCATCCAGGCATCGAATCGAGCATCGGCCGAATGGACCTTGGCGACATCAACCGTTTGCCTCTCCAAATTCAGCTGGATTCCTTCGACATCGAAAACCGGAACGCCGACAACCGGTAGAATTCCCCCCCGTTCGACGATTTCCAGATTTTGAACCGACACCTTTCCATTCTTCACAGTGACCTGAGGAGCCTCACCCTGAAAATCGAAATGATACGACGCAGAGAGGCCAAGAACGCCCTGTTTGATATCAAGCTGAAACATGTCGCGCACGATTTGATACAGGGTCTCCAATTTGACGCCGGATAACATCAGCTTGCCGTCGGACTCCACCGGTTCCAACGAAATCGTTCCCTCCCAGGCCACCGTTTCGCCCTTTTCGATCTCAGCCTTGAAGGCATGAGCATTCTCGGCTTCTTCGTTCGGAATGGTGCTGAAGTCCCGCAGCACAAACTTGATGGGTACGACATCGATCGAGACCGGCCTCGGCTTGGAATCATCTCGATATTCCAGAATCCCTCGTTCGATCTCCAAGAGATCGATTTCCACGGGCATGATTTTCTTGGGCTCGCCTGCAGGCTGAGCAGAGTTCGGAGCAGCCTCATCCGCCGGTGGCGCCAACGCCATGAGATTCAACTTCCCCTCCGGATTAACTTTCGCTGCTACAAACGGCATCACCAATCGAATTTCGTCGAATGCCACCTTCTGGGCAAAGAGTGTAACTGCCCGCAGATCGACGAATAATTCTTCAAAACCCAGCATCGTAGCCTGATTCTGATCACGCACTTCTAAACCGTTGAGACGAAGCGCGAGCAAGAACGGATTGAACGCCGCCTCGCGGAGGACCACCGGATGCTTGATCTGCTCCGAAACCGCTGGAATCCCGTAGGTCTTGATCAGGTAGGGAAGCAGCACAAATCCAACGAGCGAGTACAGGGCGATAAGTCCTGCCAGAACGGCGATCACAACTTTGGGACGAAGGAGCCGATGCATATCGGATCGAGCCTCTGAACATTGGAGATGAGGACTAAAACTATAGGGGACGAGATCGATGAATGTCTACTAGGGAACATCCCTCTTTAGCATGGGACTTTCTTAGGGAATTCGACTCGCCGGCTGATGGCATGTGTACGGCTCGCAGACCGCAACACACAGCACTAACGAACTCTGCGGATCACATCACGGAGGGGTTTATCCGGCGGCGCAAAGAAGACAGCTGCGCTGGATGAGCCACCGGCACGAGCAAGCTTGGTTTGGTGCGCCCGGCTGGAATCGAACCAGCGACCCTCAGCTTAGAAGGCTGATGCTCTATCCAACTGAGCTACGGGCGCGTGCGGAAGGGTACATGCTAAGTTCTGAGCGCTGAGTAGGCTTCCACTACGTTGCACTCAGGAAGTTTGAGACCTTTCAGCAAAACAAGCACAGGCGTTTCTCCGCTGGCGTCATATGGGAAGGCTTCGCCTGAAGAGCCGCCGAATTAATCGTCCAACTTACAAGAAGCGATAAGAAGAAAATCTCACTTGTGGTGTTATCCGCCGACGCAAGGAAGATGGCTTCGCCCAATGAGCCGCCGGCACACGCAAGCGAGGGTTGGTCGGGGCGAGAGGATTTGAACCTCCGACATCCTGCTCCCAAAGCAGGCGCGCTACCGGGCTGCGCTACGCCCCGACGTATTGAATCCAAGATCAACAATTCCGAAGTATATACGATCCTTTGTTCGCATGACCGCGCTCAGGAATTGCGATGTTCCTCCAGCCACACACGCATTTGCGCAAATGCCTTTGCACGGTGGCTCATGCGATTCTTTTCCTCAGCCGTCAACTGGGCCAGCGTCCTGTCGAATTCAGGCACAAGAAACACCGGATCATACCCGAACCCACGATCTCCAACAGGCTGCTCAGTGATCAGGCCTTCCAGGTTACCCTGAGTAACATGAACATCGCCACTGGGAAATGCAATCGCGGCAACCGTCAGGAATCGTGCGGTCCGCTTCGGTCGTGGAACTCCTGCAAGTTCGAGCAGCAACTTCCGGCAATTATCCTCGTAGGTGGCATGCTCTCCGGCATAGCGTGCCGCATACACACCGGGTCGGCCTTCCAGCGCGTCGACTTCCAGTCCCGTATCATCAGCAACCGCTGGAACTCCTGTGGCCCGAGCAATCTCCCTCGCCTTCTTGATCGCGTTCGCCTCACAGGTCGTCCCGTCTTCCTCCACTTCCGGTGCGCTCGGGAAATCAGCCACGGTACGGATGCGTATACCTAATCCTCCAAGCAAAGCCCCCAGCTCTCGTCTCTTATCAGGGTTGCGCGTCGCAAGGACGATCTCGTTCACGGATTTATCAAGCAAGAGCGCCGATCAATTCCTTCTGGATGGCCGTCAACCGTTGGATCGCCTGCCACCCCAACGCCAAAAACTCATCCATGTCCTGTTTGGCAAACGGAGTGCGTTCCGCAGTGCCTTGCACTTCGACGTACTGACCTCGACCGGTCATCACCAAGTTCATATCCACTTCCGCCATCGAATCCTCGGTATAGGCCAGATCCACCATCACTTCTCCGCCGACCTTCCCCACACTAATAGCCGCCAGGTAGTCGGTCAACGGGATCGTCTTCAACAACTCCTTCTTTTTCAAGACGGCACAGGCATCCGCCAACGCAATAAAGGCGCCGGTAATGGATGCCGTTCGCGTCCCGCCATCCGCCTGAATCACGTCACAATCGATCCAAATAGACCGTTCTCCGAGTCGCGCTAAATCCGTGACCGAGCGCAATGCCCGCCCGACCAGGCGCTGGATTTCCAACGTTCGGCCGCCTTGTTTTCCCTTGACGGCCTCTCGAGGGGATCGCTCGTGGGTCGCCCGCGGCAACATCGCATACTCCGCCGTGACCCATCCGGTTCCCTTTCCCTTCAGAAACGGAGGGACTTTCTCCTCGATCGATGCCGTACAAATGACCTTGGTATCCCCCATTTCAATGAGAACAGCCCCTTCGGCATGTTTAATATAATGCCGCGTCACTTTCACGGGACGGACCTGATCTTTCCGACGTCCATCGAAGCGCACGAATCCGGAGATTCCACTCATGTTCTTTCGTCCCTTCCTCAATGAATAGGATGCGGATTATAGTCAAGGCTCTGAGAAAGCGCAAACCACTTGCGGAGCCATCACGCTCGATGGAGCAACGAGCTGGAGAGCGTTGATTCCCCAGCCATATACAAAACCAGCCCGTCGGATTTGACGAAATCTGTACATTTCCTTGACGGATCCGCTGCTGTCGGCATAGTGGAGGAACACGATCCATACATGACGCGGTACTGCCCAAACCCTTTCCAGGTGTGGCGATTCCGTCATGGCGCACTCGGGCCGAAAAAGGACAAGGACCATGATCGTTAGCTCACCTATGCAAGACTCGGTGGCGCAAACACTGCAAGGCCAGGCAGACCTCTTGCTGTCTTTAGGTTTGACGCCGATGAGCCGATAAGGAAGAAACGAGACAATCCTCGGCCCCGACTACACACACACGATTCGACTCATGGCGACACTGCCGGATCAGACCAACCACCAAGCTCTCCTCGACAATCGCACGATTCTGGTCATCGACGACGAAGAGCCGATCCGGCGCCTCTTGACCTATCTCCTGCAATCCCATGGCTATCTGGTGGAAGGCGCCGGAGACGCACGGGAAGCTCGACAGAAGCTGGGCGATCAACCATTTGCCTTGATGCTCTGCGATGTCAACATGCCCGGAGAATCCGGCATGGACTTGGTCCGCCACGCTCTGGCAGAACACAAACATACGGCCGCGATCATGGTCACAGGGCTCGACAGCTCGGTGTTAGCCAATGCCGCGCTAGAGGTCGGCGCCTTCGGGTACATCGTCAAGCCGTTTGAATCGAACGAAGTACTGATCGACGTCGCGAACGCGCTCCGCCGCCGACGGCTCGAAATTGAAAATAGCCTCCATCGCGAAAATCTCGAGGACATCGTCCGGACCAGAACACTCGCGCTACAGCAGGCACTGGACTGGCTCAAACATACCGAAAAAGAGCTGCGCCTGTCGCGTGAAGAGACTATTCAACGGTTGGCCATGGCCGCAGAGTTTCGTGACAGTTCGACCGCTCAACATATTCAACGCATGAGCCACTACTGTGAATTGCTCGCGCGCAAAGCCGGTTTGCCTCCCGAACGATGCGACCTGATCCGGACGGCCAGTCCGATGCACGACATCGGCAAGATCGGCACTCCGGATCATGTTTTACTGAAACCAGGGCGGTTCACAGACGAGGAATTCGGAGTGATCGCACAGCACGCAGAGATTGGCTACCGAATTCTGAGCGGGTCGGATTCGGAACTCCTGAAAGTTGCAGCCACGATTGCCTACACTCACCATGAACACTATGATGGCACCGGATATCCCCGCGGCCTGAAAGGCGAGGCTATTCCGATTGAAGGTCGCATTGTCGCCATCGCCGATGCCTTCGATGCCCTCACAACACAGCGAGTCTATAAGCCGGCCTTTGGACTCAGCCATGCGATCGAACTCATGCTGAAGCACCGCGGTACACACTTCGACCCAGAGTTGCTGGATATCTTCGTTGCATCCATAGATGAAGTGGCGCGTATCCACAATCAATATGCGGACCTGGTCAATCCGAATCCCACCACCGACGAACCGTAACTCCTCATCCAACATTTCCGACGCCTGCTTGATTCTCGACAATTCGTTGACCGCCATTGGCCTCACCCATATACTTTTTCCAACCTTCCAGAACATCTCGCCCGTTCCAATATTCGAGGCTGAAGAGAGAAGGAATGGTGAGTATGCCGAAAAAGTTGACATCGGTTCGTAAACGTTCCCGAATTCGAAACTGGATCGCCTACACCTGTGAGGCGCTGGTCGCCTCCGGCGCCATGCCGACGTGGGAAGCCGCCAGCTACCTGACCGAGAACTTGTTCGGGGAAAAGCCGAATCCGCGCCTCCTCACCCCGTCCAACCCTCACGAGGTCACCGCGCAATTGCTGCATCGGCTCTATCAACCGATCGTGGAAGCCGCGTCCCGTGACGTCTTGCTTCCCTCGGCGTCGCTGGTACATATCTTCACCGACATTAGTCTCACCGGCAACTCCGCCGTCCTTGTCGTCTTGTTCCCCGGACGTCACAAACCGCAAACTCTTTTGATGCTGGACGCGACCAAAGCGTGGGACCTGGTGTTTCCAGACGCCGAGTCCTTCAATGTCTGGGCTGAAGAGCGCTACCGCCAGCTCGTCAATGCCTTACGGCGCGCACAGGTGGATGTCGAAGACGATGGGCTCAAGTTGGCAGTCTAGATTCCTCGACATCAGGAAAGCTGTAGGCAAGGCATGGAGAGAGGCTCCCGGTGGCAACGGTATGAACCCGTTACCACCGGGAGTTGTCTTACTGCTCAGGCAAGCAACCTAATTTCTTGCTCACCGTTATTTAGGGATTCGTCCCATTCGGATTCCGCTGCGCGGGCGTGAGCTGCGCCTTGTAGCCGTTTGGCAGCTGTTGTACCCATCCGTTATACACGTTGGGAACCGGCAGCACTCCCTGTCCGCCCTGGCCTCTGTTTCCGGTGATCGTATCGTCCTTCGGGCCGTTGTCATTTACCAGCACGACCGCACCGGCAATGACCGCATCATCAACCTTACCGTCGTTGTTCGGATCATAGTCCAGCACGATCAAGCGATTGGCAAACTTGCTGGTGACATACGCATAGTACCCGCCGCCTTTTTTCGCACCAAAGTTTACTCCATGGCAACCTGGATCACAGGGCACCATCGCCACCAACTCGTCCTTTTGGGTATCGATGATGGTGATCGTACCGGTCAAGGTATTCCCGATGATGACAAATTTCCCGTCCGGACTCACCGGAGTCTGGATCGGAAATCCACCGATTGGGCCGTTGATGTCCCCTGTAGTCGGGTTATAATTCTCCAGCAAGTTGATATCCTTGATTTTCTCCCCGGGGTCCTTCCCATTACAGGTCTCATGTGAGCCCGTCGGCCCGCACATCACCGACGTGCTGTGCCCCAGATAGTTGGACACATAGTACTTGCTTCCATCCGGCATCATGCCTGTCGCAATGGGCAGCGGACCCGTCTCTTCTTGGCTCTTAACCGTGTATGTAAAGAAATCAAACAGCGTCGAATTGTTCGTATTGGAGTTGGGCGTCACCATCGACTTCCCATCGTGTCCCATCCAATGGGCATGGGGTTGTGTCTGGCCGCCGTTATTCGACATATCAAGGAACCCGTTGAACTGGAGTAGTCCGGATGGGAGCCGGTTAAACTCGGCTACATAATTATCGCCGTTGCACGTCACATGGACTTGCTGCGTATCCACCCGTGTCATCACGTGGGCCGGGTCATGACAGGTTCCTCCTCCATATTGTCCTTCCTTGATCTCTTGAAGGAGTTTCCCGTTATGACGATTGAGGACATACGTGCTATTGCCATGCCACTCAGTTTGATAGATCTGCTCTTGATCATGGCTCGCCCACATGTTGTGGCCGTTGTTCATCTTCTGCTCCGGCAGCGCGATCTTGCGCTTGGCGTCCCAGGCTGTAGCTGACACCACCGTTATCGTGCCCGGGAACCACTCCTCCTTCCCGGCGGTCAGTTCATACTGGGTATCGACCCAGATTTCGCCTATTCCATTCTGCCTTGGCTTCTGCTGCTTCTCTATTATCTCCCCGTCAAACGCACCTTGCAGCGCCGCATTGAGATTAGCCACATTCACCTGTTTTGGGCCACTCCCGAGGACTACGGGAACAGGAGGATAGGCGGGTTTATACTGCTGACCGACTTTTGTGTAATCCTTCCAATTGGATGGGGTCGTCACGATAAAGAAGGCGCGCAGCGCCCGAAGCCACACATTTGTCGGCGCGTAGCTGGGGGGTTGGGGTGGATTCGTGCCCGCGTTGACATCGAAGGTCGTTGGAACAGACCCGACCCCCAGGAGTGTGAGGTTATCGCCGAGGTAAAGCCCTTCGTGCCCCTCACCGTTCACAATCACCGCACCGAGCATGTACGGATGGAGCTTGCACACAAAGACATACAGACCCTCAGTATTCAACGTCACCGCATGGTTTTTCGTGTTCGCCATGTCCTGATCGATCGTTTCACCGCCATCTGGCCAGATCAGACTGGTGACCGTGTGGCGGCTTTCCACATTGCGGGGATCCCCCGGCACCGTTTGATTAAAGTGCACCGTGTCGCCCGGCTTGATAATGGCCAGGGAGCGGCCTCCTCCAAGATCCCACGTGGGCCCCGCATCAAACCAATGCCCCGGCGTATCGTTGACTGTAAACGTCACGTCGGCAAACGCAAGCTGCGTCGTGCCAAGAATCAGCCCCCCAATCAGGGACAACATGCGGCTACACTTCATGATTGTGCCTCCCATGATTATTATGAAAACTCATTCACGCCCACCTAGCATCTCTCTACTGAACAGGAACCACACACACTCACTCGAATCCTTCTATTATTCCCGTACTTTCTCGAAACGAGACTATCCCTCTTCCTTCTCTTGTTCCTCAGCCCAACGTTGCTCGACAATGGTGGTCGCTTTCTCACGCACGGCTTCGTCTTCGTCTTCCATCGCTTCGAATACGGGATCGAGCGGCGCTTTACTGTCTTTGTCTTCCCAGTGATCCAAAGCCCGATACCGCACACGGGCATCCGGGGAACTGAGATCGTTGGTGATGGTCTGAGGAATCAAAGAATCCAAAGGCGAGCGATGATCTTTTGCCTGTTCAGTCTCTACTGCCCTGCCTTCTCCTTCTTCAAGCGTGCTTGCGGGTGCAGTCACGCCCCCTATCGGTGACGAAACGGGAATGTGCGTTCCGTCGATAGAGCCGGCGCTGGTTGTCGGCGGAGAGGACACATCCTTCGCTCCATCAGGAACCGATGGCCCGCATCCTCCGCAGAGAAGTACCAAAGCCCATGCAGCGATGCTGATAGGACTCACTCCGCGACGATCTGGACACGCGGGCATTATTTCTACCCTCCAAGCAAATCAGGCCCCAAGCTGACGGTCGTTCCAGCATCACCGCAAGTTTCATTCCCGTAGACCACCTCAATGAGCCCTCACAGGCAGTTTGCAGTTTTGGATGGGACGATACGGCCATTGGGTGGGTATGTACCAAACAATAACCGTACTGCCACGGCATTAACGCTCTAGGTGGCGTTGCGGGTTCGGTTCTCAGGTAGAACGACGAGGAAAACGGAACCACCCTTCAGGCATGAAATGTATACAAATAGATTCTGCATCCAATTCGATTCAATGGAGGTAATACGGAACCACCTTTGCTGAGCCGGTCACATCCCACGAGGTTCCTTGTTCCCACCGTGCGAAGTAACTCGCCGCTTCGGATCTCCTCGAGATATTCAATCGTTTGTAGATTCGCCGAAGTCTCGATAGGAGTACTCCGAGCGTAACGTTCAACTGGTCTGCAATCTCCTTGTTGCTCTTTCCCGCTGCAATAAGCGACAGCACTCGCATGTCGGATTCCAAGTAAACTCCGGATTTCTCGTGTTGCGCAGAGCGATTGCGATCTTGAATCCATGTGAAGATCTCCTGTGTCAATTGCTGGTCCACGATGGCCCGCCTGACTGACACGATCTCGATCGCTTTCGCAATCGCCTGACTCGACGCCCGCTTCAACAGGTAGCCCTGCGCGCCGGCAAGAATGGCCGATTTGAGAAGGTGCTTGTCGTCATTGGCGGTGAAGAAGAGGACCGCGACTTGCGGATAGGACTTGCGAATAGCCCGACAGAGATTAATACCGCTCGCGTCTCCCACTTGGATATCCAAAACCACAACATCGGGCCGATACGCCTCCAGTAAGGTAACTGCTTCACCTTGGGTGGTTGCAGTGCCGACAATAACGATGTGACGGATCTCAGAGAGGGTCGTCTTCAGTCCTTGAAGGACAAGATCCGAATGATCGACCAGTAACACACGCACCCGTTGCCGAATTTTATATGATTGCTCCATGCACTCTGTTGTCCTGAGAAACCTCGTATTTAAACGGCTGATAGGATGGGCCGATGCGAATCCCATTCCCCAATACGAGCTGGCCAACAGGGAAATACCAACATCAGGCAACTCACGCGTACCGCCCCGATAAATTGGCGACAGAGTAGGAAATGTCCATCAGCACACCATTGAGCCAGTGATTTTTTTGGCGCCAATATTGAAGATTTTTTACCAAAGTGTATCCAATTCGATTCTGTATCGAATTCGATTCACTACGAAAAGTGCGCATACGATACTGATTCCTAAGTGTTGCTACGAGATCCGGCTTCACGTACATTCGCCGGGCATGATCGTTACATGCAGTGATTTCTTTGATGTCTCGACCCCGCATACACGCGAAAACCAGGCCAAAATATTCGAGCTGCATGGTGATGGGACGCGGCATCGCCATTGTCTTCGCCACCTGTTGGCTGAGTCATGCTCCCTACGGTTGGGCTGACCCTTCACTGCCCCCTCGCACATCGTCGGCAACCGAACGCCAGCTCCGGGAAGAAACCCTCTATTTGAAGGAAGAAACCGTCAGCATCGCGAGCCGGTACGAACAGCCAATCTCACAGGCTCCCTCGAATGTCTATGTGATCACCGACCAGGATATCCGGCACTCCGGCGCCATGGATCTCCCGACTGTGCTGCGGCGTATCCCTGGGCTGGACGTGATGCAGGTCACCGGTGCGGATTTCAATGTGAGCGTGCGTGGGGATAATCAACTCAATGCCAACAAATTGCTCGTCATGGTGGATGGACGATCGATCTATGTCGACGTGCAAGGATCCATGTACTGGAAAGCTATTCCCGTGACCTTAGCGGAGATCAAGCGCATTGAGGTCCAGAAGGGCCCGGCATCAGTCCTCTATGGCTTCAATGCGTTTGACGGCATCATCAACATCATCACGAAATCGCCAGAGGAGATGAAGGGCGCCACTCTTCAGGTCGGTGGAGGATCCTACGGTACGCTAAGTAGCGCTGCCATCTATGCCAATAGCTACACGCGGTTCAGTTACCGCCTCTCCTATGGGCACGACCAAACTCAACAGTGGAAAAATCGGGACGCGCTGGCCTATCGGGATAACAAGTTCAATGTGCAGACAGACTATGTCCTAGCGGGCGGCGCCAAACTTTCGTTTTCCGGCGGACTTGTTAATACGAGTGACTTCGATGGTTTCGTTACTGATGCTGTTGTAAAGACAGGCGTACCGGCTCTTAGCTATGCCCACGCGGTCTATGACCGACCGAATTTATTTCTTCGGGCTTTTTGGAATGGTCTCGATATCAGCGGGCCTGTTATTTCCAACCCTCTGCTGTCCCCATTCCTTCGCATAACCAATCGAAACGGCAATCCGGATGTACTGCTGCGAAACCACACATACAATATCGAAGCGCAACAGGGGATCGATCTTGGAACCACGGCTCGCCTCACGATTGGAGGCAACTACCGGCATAACACCATATCGCACAACTTTCAGGATCGCTATCGCACTGAGGATCGACTGGGGCTGTACTTCCAGGGGGAATGGAAGCCGACTACATTGCTTCAGGTGGTGAGCGGCGCACGATATGAGTTAAACACCTTTATTAATCCGACAATCAGCCCGCGCGGATCACTCCTGTTTTCACCGGTGCCGGACCACACTTTCCGAGCGACCGTGGCGGTGGGGTACCGGCCACCAACGTTTTTTGAGACGTATGGGGACAATGTCGCCCTCCTCAGCCTTCCTCCACCCACTCCATTACCGCCACCGATCACGGTAAAAGGGAGTGGAGCCCTCAAACCTGAACAGATCATCTCCTATGAGTTCGAGTATCAAGGCTGGTACTGGCAACATCGGATCAGGGCCCGTAGCGCCGCATTTTTTAACCACATCTCCGACCTCATCGTTGCCACGGCCCCGACGCCTATCCAAGGCGGAACCGCCGATATCTACGGAGGAGAGATCGGGGTAGAGTTCCTTGCGAGCGAATGGCTAAGTGGATTCTCCAACTTCTCCTATCAGGAGATCAATCAAACCCTCACGGGGCCTGCCCGGCGAGGTGGCCCTCGATTCAAGTACAATGCGGGCCTTCGCGGTCACTGGGAGAACGGAGTGAGTGGCGAGATTGTCTACCATTATGTCGGTGCGGCCACCTACCCCATTGCCTCCATCTTCTCCGATTTGGGAGTCTTCGGCGTTCTGCCACCAGGATCCGGCGTCGGCAGCTATCATCTGCTCAACCTGCGGGGTGTCTATCGCTTCTGGCAGGAACGGGCATCGGCGGTCTATCGGCGAGAGGCCGAGCTGGCGATTTCAGTCTTCAATGCCCTAAATGACACCCACCGAGAGCACCCACTCGGCGATCTGCTCGGAACCAGGGTGATGGGTTGGGTGACCGTGAGACTCTGATCCGCTCTTCAAAAACCAAGTCTGCGGCCCAAAAATTGCTTCCAATATCACCCAGGCAGTTGAACGAGCTTGTCATCATCTTCCATCATTGACATCGTTGGCAACAAGCGCAAGTGTCCGCTATGATGCCTACCTAGTCGATTGAACTGGATACCTTATGCTGTTACTTTCATCTCTCCTCGTTCTGCTTTCCTTCACAACTTTCGAGAACACGGTGGATGCGGCGGAAATCGCCATCGTCAAGTCTGCCGACCTGCCTTATTACGACCACGCGATTGTGGGATTCAAGGCAGGCCTCCCACCAATGACGAAAGTGAAGGAGTACAACCTGGACGGTCAGCTCACGCGAGGCAGAGAAATCGGCAGGTCGCTGCGCGCCTCACCACCCGATCTCGTCTTGGCGGTCGGGCTCAAGGCCGCACTCTCCGCCAAACTGGAAATTTTCGATACGCCGGTTGTGTTCTGTATGGTGCTGAATCCTGACGCCTATGATCTTCCCACCTCCAACATGACCGGGATTGCCGTCCGAGCGCCACCTGAGACACAACTGGCGGCGCTTCGCTCCCTCATGCCCGATCGGCAACGAGTAGGAGTGCTGTACGGTGAGGATCACACCGGGACTTTTATCCGAGATGCGTACAAAGCGGCTGGAAAACAGGGCTTGGACCTTATATCGATCGAGATCCGCCGCCGAGAAGACGTTCCTCATGCCGTTCGTGGATTGCTTCCAAAGATCAACGTTTTATGGCTGATTCAAGACCAGGTTGTCGTGTCTGAATCGTCCATCCCTGTCTTCTTGGAATCGAGCCTGCGCGCCAGAGTGCCGATCTTTACCTTCTCGTCCACATTAGTCCAGCAGGGAGCCGTCGGCGCATTAGTCTTAGATCCCTGGGCTGTGGGTCAGCAGGCTGCGCGTCTGTCGCTCACGCGCCTTAAGGATGTTGGGGCTTTGGCAGGCACCATGGAAGCGCCTGAACGCTCACAGTGGGCACTGAACTTGAAGTCCGCAGAGGACTTAAACATGACGCTCAATCCCGAGCTGATCCGGTCGGCCGGCCATGTCTTTAGCGGATCGGGGCCGATAGCCCGAAAGCTCGAGTCGTCAGATCTCACCCCTTAGTCTCGCGGACGAGAACAGTGGAGGCCTGCAATGCCGTACGGATCACGAACAATGGCTATTCTTGACACACTGACTCCTCGACGGTTTTCGATGACGCTCCGAGCAAAGTTTGTCTTCTGTACCGCTATCATTCTGATCATTGCGTGCCTCCTGCTGGGGTGGCTGTTTGTTCGGCAGCAAGTGCGAGAGGCCGCGGAGAGCTCGGTGCAGAGCGGCACCCTTCTCGCCCAACACCTGGCACAGATGCATCGCTCCAGTATCGTCGCCGGGGACATTCCCCGGTTGAACCAGCACATCCAGGAGATTCTCGCCGTCAATCCAGTCGCCTATGTCGCGGTCATCGCCCCAAGCGGTGACCTCCAAGCCGGATTTGGGAAAGGTGCGTGGCAAGACCAATTCGTTTTCCAAGAGACCGCTCAGCGCCAATTCGCCGCCACGAAATTGGTACAGCCCCGTCATGGTACCGGTATGACGAGCGAGCCTCTCGTCAGTGCCATCGACCTGAGAAGCACAGGACCTGTCCTCCGGCAGAATATCGACTTGACCCCACGAGAACTATTGGCTCTCGCGGGAGGAACCGAGCTTCCCATCTTTTATGACATTACGGTTCATGTCCCACGCTACCCACCGGTGAGCGCATGGGATCCCGCACTGCATCTCACGCTTGAAAAGCAATTGGACGGACTTGATGAGAACACGGCTCACGCGCTTACGGCCCCAACCCTCGTGCAGATTGGGTTATCGACTTCCCATCTTCAGCGCAGTCTGCGACGGCTGCTGTGGCAAGCGGTCATTATTACGCTGAGCACCCTGGCCGGCGGGTTAGGCGTGGCCATCTTGTTGGCCCGCCGCATCACCGTCCCGTTGCGAGGCCTCACGGTGGCCGCCACGAAACTCGCGGATGGAGACACGGTGCCGATCTTGGATATACGCACCCGCGATGAGATCGGCACACTCACCGCTGTCTTCAACCACATGGCGAGGACGTTGCATTCCCGTGAGCTCGAGTTACGCGAGTTGGCCCACAGCCTCGAAGACCGAGTGACAGCTCGGACACGGGAGCTCGCCGCGGCCAACGCCCGACTGCAAGAAATCGACCGCCGCAAATCCATTTTCGTCTCCACGGCATCTCACGAGCTTCGGACGCCGTTGACCTCTATGAAGGTCCATGTGGCGAATCTGTGCGACGGGATCGATGGGGCGGTCAGTGCCGAGCAACGACGATCGCTATCGCGGATAGAGGCCAACCTTTCGCGCCTTCAAACCCTGATCGACGACTTGCTGGATCTTTCACAGATTGAAATGGGTCAAACGACTTTGCACGTCGAGCCAGTAGTCGTTGGAAGCGTGATCGCCAGGGCGGCTGATGACCTGTATGCTCAGGCGTCCGAACGCCGAGTGACCATCATGATGACACTGACATCCGATCTGCCTCACGTGTCGGCTGACCCCGACAAATTGCACCAGATCATCCTCAATCTCTTACACAACGCGGTCAAGTTCACGCGTCCGGACACGACGGTCGACGTGTCGGCAATTTTATCATCAGACGGTCATGTCACAATTTCTGTCTCGGATGCAGGCCCCGGGATCACGCTGGAGGATGCGGAAAAGGTCTTTCAACCATTCTATCGAGTATCCACCGTACCCAAGCAGTCAAAAGGAGCGGGGCTAGGACTTGCGATCGCCAAGTTGCTCGTCGAACTGCATCATGGCCGACTGTGGGTTGAGACCGTGCCGGGGCATGGCAGCCGCTTTTCGTTTACGATGCGCCCGATTCCCGCGACACAACCAGCCATCGCAGAGGCCGTCTCACACTACCCTTTATCAATCCACTGCCCGACGGTAAGCGCTGACTGACATGAAGAGAGCATACCTCGCGAGGGACCGGCATCGTCGTGCCCGCCTACATGAAAAACGGCTTTGTCCGCACCCCTCTTTGCTTGATCAGTCTCGTGAGATACGTGCGTTGTAGACCGAGCAGCTCAGCCGCCTTCGTTTGGTTCCATCCTGCTCGGCGCAACGCTTCTTCGAGGAGCTTCCGGCTGTACGCTTCCATCACAGCATGGTAGTCCAGGCTACAGTCCTCAGACAGGTCTGTCTCAAACGACAGCTTGCGCTGAACCTTGATCCCGAGATGTTCGGGTTCGATGCAGTTGTCGGGGCACAATACCGTGGCCCGGGCCAGTACATTTTCCAACTCCCGCACATTTCCAGGCCAGTGATAGGCACGGATCACGTTCAGCGCATCCGGACTCACCCTGATGGGACGACGTCCCGGTGCGGCGCCATGCCGCCGGATAAAGTGGTCCACCAATGCAGGGATATCATCTCCCCGCCTGCGCAATGGCGGAAGAGTCAGAGCGATGACGTTGAGACGATAGTACAGATCCTCTCGGAACAGACCCTGTTGAATCGCGTCCTTGAGATCTCTGTTCGTCGCGGCCACAAAGCGCACGTCGGTACGAATAGGACGATTGCCCCCGACACGATAGAACTCTTGGTCCTGTAATACGCGGAGGAGGCGCGTCTGGAGTCCCGCCGGCATGTCACCGATCTCGTCGAGAAACACCGTACCACCCGCCGCCGCCTCAATTTTTCCTGGCTCCCGCGTCACGGCTCCTGTGTAGGCGCCCTTTTCATGGCCGAACAGCTCATTCTCGAGCAGACTCTCCGGCAACGCCGCGCAGTTCACGACCACGAAGGGTCTCCCGGCGCGCGGACTCCAGCGGTGTAGCGCGCGCGCCATCACCTCCTTGCCGGTCCCGGTTTCACCCAGCAAGAGAACGGTGGCCGAGGAAGCGGCGGCGCGTCGTGCCGTCTCCAGGAGCTGCCCCATCCGCTGGCTCGGCCCCACAATACACTCATAGCGTTCGTGCACTTCCGCTTGGAGAAGACCGACCTGCCGTGTGATGGCCGCCTGTGCCATGGCCTTTTCGATCACGAGAGAGAGGTGGTCCGGTTCGAACGGCTTGCTGAGGAAATCACACGCCCCCAGCCGCATCGCCTCCACTGCCCGACCAATCGTTCCAAAGGCTGTAATGACGATCACTTCGGGCAGAGTCGGAGTCGGAACATTCGAACGCTTTTCAGCAAGGTGCTTGAGGATGTCGAGTCCACCGATGCCGGGTAATTCAATGTCGAGCAGCACGACATCAGGCTGGTCCTCGACCACCATTCGCAGCGCCTGCTCACCATCTTCGGCCGTCAGCACATCATGCCCTATCCACGTCAAACGCTTGGTGAGCGATGTGAGAATATCCGGGTCGTCGTCGACGATGAGAACACGTGCCTGCATGGACACCTCTGGTCCGGTTTCTTGCGGCGCCATTGTAGCGAAAGATCAGTCGGAGGAGAAAGTCAGCGCACGACAAGGCCATCATAATAAAGAGCAAGAATAGGGCCTTGACCACTGCACGATAACTAGGAGCCAGATTGTTTCATTCTTACACAGCCATTCTGAAATCATTGAACCGACGCAAGATTTATAGCCAGTTGCCGAGAACAATCTCTCCGAGAGGCTGGTACATGGCATATGTCTACAAAAAGATTCTGTATCCAATTCGATTCACATAGCCTGCCATCATGTTTAGCTGAGGAAATGGAAGAAGTTTCCAGCTTCAGCACTGGCTTTCTCTGCTGAGTTAGCCTACGAGTTGTTCCTGCTCTTCACTCGGGCTCGTAGTTCAGATTTGGGGAGAGCCACCGTTCAACGGTGCGGAGGTCCATCTCCTTGCGGCGGGCGTAGTCCTCGACTTGATCCTTCCCGATTTTGCCCACGGCAAAGTACTTCGCCTCCGGATGGGCGAAATAGAATCCGCTCACGGCCGCAGCCGGCAACATGGCATAGCTCTCAGTCAGCGCGATTCCGGCGTTTTTCTCTACAGATAAGAGATCAAACAGCAAACGTTTTTCCGTGTGATCTGGACAGGCCGGATACCCGGGCGCCGGACGGATTCCACGGTACCGCTCGCGGATGAGATCCTCATTCGTCAATCGCTCCGCCTTGCCATAGCCCCATTCTTTTCTGACTCGCGCGTGGAGAAATTCAGCAAATGCCTCAGCCAGCCGGTCGGCGAGGGATTTAACCATGATGGAATTGTAGTCGTCATGGTCCTGATCAAACCGCTTGCAGAGTTCATCCACCCCGATACCAGCTGTCACGGCAAAGGCTCCGATGTAATCCTCCCGACCCAAATCTTTCGGCGCGACATAATCGGCCAGTGAAAGGTTCGGTTGTCCTGTCGGCTTTTCCGATTGCTGCCGGAGATGATGGATCGTCGTGAGCACGGTCTTTCGAGATCGATCCTGATAGAGCTCGATATCATCCCCGAGACTGGCGGCAGGGAACAACCCATAGACCCCCTTGGCCTTCAGCTGTCTCTTCTGGACGATTTCATCCAGCAACCGACGCGCATCGTCGTACAGCTCCTTGGCTCTTGGCCCAACGGTCGAATCTTCGAAGATCGTCGGATAGCGTCCCTTCAACTCCCACGTATGAAAGAAGGGCGACCAATCGATATACGCAATCAGTTCGACCAGCGATTGATCGGAGACCGTCTGAATGCCCAACCTCGCTGGTGTCGAAATATCGGTCTTGGCCCAGTCCGATAGAAGATGATTCGCGCGTGCCTGGGCGAACGGGAGCAGAGGCTTGGCGCCTCGATCCTGGTGCGATTGCCTCACTCGCTCATAATCGTCTCTCACTTGTTTGACAAACCCTTGCCTTTGCGTGTCGCTTACCAGACTCCCCACGACGCCCACTGCGCGTGAGGCGTCCAACACATGGACCACACCCGGCTTATAGGACGGCGCGATCTTGACCGCCGTATGAGCCTTACTGGTCGTCGCACCGCCGATCAAGAGCGGCAGATCGAACCCCTCGCGCGTCATTTCCTTCGCCACATGGACCATTTCGTCCAGGGATGGAGTGATGAGCCCGCTCAGACCGATGATGTCGGGTTTGTTCTCTCGCGCAGCCGCGAGGATCTTCTCACACGGCACCATCACGCCGAGATCGATGACCTCGTAGTTGTTACAACCGAGCACAACCCCGACGATGTTTTTCCCGATATCGTGCACGTCACCTTTGACGGTAGCGAGCAACACCTTGCCCTGCGCTTGGAAATTACCGGTCCGTTTCTTCTCTTCCTCCATGAAGGGCATGAGATAGGCGACGGCCTTCTTCATGACGCGGGCGCTTTTGACGACCTGCGGCAAGAACATCTTGCCTGAACCGAACAGGTCCCCGACGATGTTCATGCCTGCCATCAAGGGCCCTTCGATGACATCCAACGGCTTGGGGTATTTCCGACGGGCCTCTTCGGTATCTTGATCGATGTAGTCCGTAATGCCTTTCACAAGCGCATGGGAGAGCCGCTCCTCTACGGGGCCCTTCCGCCACTCATCATCCTTGACGACCGATTTCCCTTTGGCCTTGACGGTCTCGGCAAACGTCACCAAGCGCTCCGTCGCATCCGGCCGACGGTTGAACAACACATCTTCGACAAGTTCGAGCAAGTCTTTCGGGATCTCCTCATAGACGGCGAGCTGACCGGCATTCACGATCCCCATATCAAGCCCGGCCTGAATGGCGTGATACAGAAAGGCGGCGTGCATCGCTTCACGAACGATGTTGTTGCCACGGAATGAAAAGGAGATATTACTGATGCCCCCGCTGACCTTCGCGCCGGGCAGGTTCTGCTTGATCCAGCGCGTCGCTTCAATGAAATCCACGGCATAGTTGTTATGCTCTTCAATCCCCGTCGCGACGGTCAACACATTCGGGTCGAAGATGATGTCGTGCGGGGGAAAACCGACCTGCTCCGTGAGGATCGTGTACGAACGTGCGCAGATCTCTTTCCTCCGTTCCAACGTGTCGGCCTGTCCCTTCTCATCGAAGGCCATGATGATGACCGCCGCACCATAGCGACGGATGAGCGTCGCGTGTTCGATGAATTTTTGTTCGCCTTCCTTCAGGCTGATACTGTTGACGATCGCCTTGCCTTGAATATTCTTCAGCCCGGTTTCCAACACCTCCCATCTGGAGCTATCCACCATGATCGGCACTTTGCAGATATCAGGCTCCGAGGCGACGAGTCGCAGAAACTTCTCCATCGCGGCTTTGGAATCGAGCATGCCCTCATCCACGTTCACATCGATGATCTGGGCGCCGCCCTCCACTTGTTGCCGTGCGACCGACAGCGCCGCCTCATAGTCACCGGCCAGGATGAGTTTTGCGAAGGCAGGCGACCCAGTGACATTCGTCCGCTCACCGATGTTGACAAAATTCGAGTCCGGCCTGATGGTGACGGCTTCGAGCCCGCTCAGTCGCGTGTACGGTTCGATCTTCGCAAGCGCGTGCGGCTTCACGCCACGCACCGTTTCGGCAATACGCTTGATATGGGCCGGCGTCGTACCACAACAGCCCCCGACGATGTTCAGCCATCCATTCTCCGCCCACTCGCGCAGTTGGGGGGCCAATGTATCAGGTGTTTCCGGAAATCCGGTCGGCAGCAACGGATTCGGGAGGCCCGCATTGGGGTGCGCGCTGATACGGACCGGCGCGATATGCGCCAGCTCTTCGATCAACGGGCGCATTTCCTTTGGACCGAGCGCGCAATTCATCCCCACACTCAACAGGGGGACATGGGAGATGGAATTCCAAAAGGCTTCGACGGTTTGACCGGTCACACCGCGATTGCTCCCGGCTTGGATGAACGTCACCGACGCCATGATCGGCACCTGGCGCGCGCCGGAGGCAAACCCCTGCTGGATGGCAAAGAAGGCGGCCTTGGCATTCAACGTGTCAAAGATCGTCTCCACAAGCAGGAGATCAACACCGCCATCGAGTAGACCCTGAACCTGCTCACCGTAGGCGTTCACCAGCTCGTCATAGGTTGTCCCGCGAGCAGCCGGACTGTTCACATCGGTGGAAATCGACGACGTCTTCGTCGTCGGACCGATCGCCCCGGCGGCAAAACAATACCGTCCCGGCTGAGCCCGCTGCACGGCCTCGACCGCCCGCCTGGCACATTCCGCTCCTGCCTTGGACAGTTCGTAGCCAAGAGTCTCCATCCCGTAATCTGTCAAGGAGACGGCTTGTGAGTTAAATGTGTTGGTCTCGATAATGTCTGCGCCCGCTTCCAGGTACTGCCGGTGGATCTCTTCAATGATCGCAGGTTGGGTAAGGTTGAGAAGGTCGTTGTGGCCCTTCACATCCTTCTTCCAATCCTTGAACCGCTCACCTCGGAAGGCCGACTCATCCAGCTTCCGCTGCTGAATCATCGTTCCCATCGCTCCATCGAGGATGAGGATACGCTCTTGCAACAGGGCCTGGATGGACGCGTCGTGATGGATCGACATGATCACCTTCATTCTGAACTGTGAGTTGGTCGCGCTCCGTTCGAGATCATACTGGAAGGCATTCTACGCGAGCAAGCAGGACACTCTTTCTTGACAGGCATTTCGAGCGCTGGCTACGATGGCAGGCAATGTCGGCCTTATCGATCCTTCGAATTACGGTGCATGTTCTTTTTCTCTATGCCGTGCCTCTGTCAACGAATCCCTCGCAGGCGCTTGCCGAGCCGTACTTTGAGGACGGCTATCTCGGCCTTTCCCAGAACGAATTACACGACAAACTCGGCATGCCGCAGGCCGTGCGGGATCGAAAATCCGCCCTGCGAGTCTTCACCTATTATCCTATTGCCGATTGGTCCAAGTATTTCAGCAAATTGGTCTCGCCCGAGAACGGCGAAGATGTGTACACCTTCACGCGTGACGGCGTCGATGTCCGCTACTCGTTCAGCTACGCCGTCGACCCGAACGATCACAACGAGAATCGCCCGTTGATCGTTCGACTCGTGGACATCGAATTTTCACCGGCTGTTCCGCTCCACCGCATCCCGGCCTTAGTTCCCGAGTTTCGTCCCTCACCAGATCCACGCTCCCCTGCCTTTCGATCCAATATCTGGCTGCTGTTGTTCAAGGGAACTCCCTCATCAGCGGCTCGCTTCATCGTCAAAGAAAACGGCAAGGACCGGCTTGAGTGGACCCTCTGTTTCCAATTGTTCTCGATGCAGGGGCTTCCTGATCACCTGACAGCCAAGGCATCGATCGACCGCATGGAAATCAGTACTCAGAGCCTGCAGTTGGTGACGCTTCGCCAGCGGCATACCCATGAGCCGATCTCCAATCCCTACGCCTATCCCGTCGAACAAGACGCGGTTCCCGCCAAGCCATTATCCAAACCAATCCCAGTTCCCCAATACGCGGAATAGTCGTCAGCGAATGTTTGGTGGAGATTGCCTACGGGGTTTGCTGAAGCCGGTCCTGTTGAGCGTGGCCCGAAGCCACGGCTTTTTTCTTCAAGATATCCATTGGCCCACCGTCGCTCGTATACATAAGCACAGGAGTCCCGATTCCAAGGACGATGAGCAGGCCCAGGGCCAGGAGCCGGATCATGGGGCTATTCTTGCTGAGATACATGATGAGCAGCAGGACGATCGCCGCGATGCCCGCATAGTTGAGAATGGGTGACTCGCCCAAGCTGAATTTGTTCAACTTACTCGAAAGCGTCGGCATTTCCCACCCAAACGATTTCGCTCCTTCCTGAAGCTTCTGTTGCATTGATTGGATCTTCGAAGGAGTTTTTCCCACCGAACCCGGTTGCTCATGAGTCTTCACTTTCTCCCGATATTTGTCTGGGATCGTCTCCGGCGAATCGGTGAACACAGGAGTCCCCTGGTCATCGATGTAAGAGTAAATGGTCGTAGCCAGAACTTCCACAGTGGTACTCGTTCCGAGCACAACACAAAGACACATCAGTAAGATTAGATGTCGCATCGTGCAATGCCATCCATACATAGTGGAGGGCTGGATCATAAACTAGATGAGGCAAGTATAGCGCCAGACTCTATTGCTATGATTTTATTAACTATTCATGGCACTTCCTTGACTCACATACAACTCGCTTGCTAGCATCCACCCGTCCATTATGACCATGGAGTCTCAACCCATTCCATTTGATCCCAACGCGGAAGAACCGTCGTTCATTCGCCGTCGCCCGGTGAGAATCATCATTTATACCGGGCTTGTCCTCTTTCTTCTCATGGCCGTGATCTGGCCGATGATGGTTCAGCTTGGCGACCCGAACTTTGAGAAGCACATCGCGCAACATCGTGTCATGGTTGGAATGAGCAAAGAACAGGTTCTGCAATCCTGGGGTGGACCGCAGACGATCAATACGACCTTCACAAAGGACGGGATTCGCCAGGAAGAATGGATTTTTGAAGATTGGGAGAGCTCAGCGATCGTTCGTCATCGCTATCTGTATTTCGAAGAGGGCATACTCGTCGGAGGTTGGTACGAGGGAACCCGAGAGCGCCGTTTCCGCGACTTACCCGCAGAGAAACCCCACCCAAGAATTCAGCCATAGACCCGGCATGATCGGAAAACATCTCCCGTGGGTGTGCACCCGTTGACACGGGAGAAGCTCGGGCTCGGATTGCACTTTGCAATCCATCTCTTTACACTCACACTCTGGCTACGGCGTTTCCGTAATTCGTACGCGCCGTTCCTGGCCGGGACCACCAGAAACCGTGAGCACACGTTTCCATTCACGGACTTGGTAAATGGCCCAGGCATTCGGCTGCCCCTTGAAAAACGCCGTAGGGTCCTCGCCGCTGGCATTGAGGAAAATGGGCTCCATAAATCCTTCTTCCAAGACATAGTCGAGTAAGGATTCCGTAGTAAACCCCGTTCCACGGAGAGTCACCTCGGCTAGGATGTTGAGGATTTCGTCAGGATCCTGAATGGTTATTGGATTCATCGGCTGTCGGAAATTCTAACGATGGGCCACTCGAGAAGGCAAGCCATTATGGCTACGCAGATCAAAAAATCCTCGTTTCTTGCATCCCTCCTCACCATCATGGACGGGAAGCATCATTGGGCGTGGGAACATTTTTCCTCAGGCAACCTTACCAAGGCGCAGATCAAGACTCACTTTCAACATGAGTACGCGGTCTACGTTCGAGACTTTCCCGTCTTCTTGGCGAGGATCCTTGGGAAAAGCCCCCCTCCACCAGTCCGCCAGATGTTGGCCGAAAATATTTACGAAGAAGAGACCGGTGGGCTCTCATTGAGAAAATCACACCCGGAGCTCTTTTTGACGATGATGGAAGGATTGGGATTCCATCGTACGGATTTTGAGCATAACCGGCTCCTGCCTGCAGCCCGAACCTATCGAGCCTGGCTGGACAGAATGTCCCACCACCGTCATTGGATGATTGCGGCGGCAATATTCACTATTTTCGTGGAGGGAAGCGTCAAGGATCGCAAGGAGCTGCGAGCTCCCTCCAGACGAAAAAAAGCGGAAGACATTGAAGCGATCATCGCGAGGCATCCCCTGGTTCGGTATCACGGAGTTCCGCGAAGCCGAATGGACCTGATTCGAGCCCACCGGCTCGTGGAAGCAGGCCATCGGCATGACGCCTACGACATGGTCGTGAATTACACCCCTCCGGCGCTTCGACCGCAGGTTCTGACAAGCGTCCAAAAAAGCTTGGCCCTGTGGTTGAATTACCGGGATGCCGTCGCCAAGGCCTGCGGCATTCCCACACCTTCATGAGCGGGTCTTACCACTCCTGGCGCGCCCTGGTTTTCATCATCGGTCTTACGCCGTCGGTAAGTGGTGCGGAAATCTCCACAGACATGGCGTTCATTCCTCCGGGAGAGTTTACGATGGGAACACCGGAGGGAAGCGATGGATTTCCTGACGAACATCCCGAACGGCGTGTATATCTCAGCGGGTACCTCATTGATCGCTTCGAGATCACCAACGAAGCGTATGCCGCGTTCGTCCAAGCAGCGGGTCATCGCGCTCCGGAAAATTCGAACCAGGCCGCGACGCTCTGGGCAAACAATCAGCCCTTATCAAGCATCGAACAGCATCCCGTCGTCAATGTCAGCTGGGCCGATGCCGACGCCTATTGCCGTTGGGTTGGAAAACGTCTCCCAACAGAAGCCGAATGGGAAAAGGCTGCGCGGGGGATCGATGGCCGGCGTTACCCCTGGGGAAACGAGTGGGACTTTACCATGGCCAACAGCGCGAGCTACTGGGCACAGCGAACGATTGAGTTCGCCAGCGGAGCCGATTGGGATGCCTTCTGGGTCAAAGGCGACGGTGCTCACTTGGCCAAAGAAAAAGGCATACGAGGAGAAGTCCTAACGATGCCGGTTGATAGTTTCCCGCAGTCGGTGAGCCCATATGGGCTCTTTGGCATGGCCGGCAATGCCGCAGAATGGGTGCAGGACTGGTATGACCCAAACTATTATCGAAATGCGACCCTCAGTGATCCGCCCGGTCCACACCGAGGTGCCATCAAGGCCATGCGCGGCGGATCGTGGCTAAAGCCGGCCGCCAGTCTCCGTACGAGTGATCGCGATTGGGGAACGATTGACAGCCGTCCTAGCGGCACCGGGTTTCGATGCGCAAAAGACGCGTTCTAGCTGGTGTCGGTGAAGTTTCCCCTTTCCCCCCTCCATCACACCCACACCTGCACACAATGGCTGGCACTCTTGTGGTTGGCAAGAGAATCGAGACCAGATAGAAACAGAAGCGAGAGGAGAGACGCGATGGGTCTATTCACCAGTAGCACGAGCCAGCACCCGGTCGTAGGAAGCGGTTAGAGCCGTCACGCCAGGATGATCGTCCGCGAGCACACCGACTTCGATGAGAACCTCAAGCCGAGGGGCGGGGTTGAGTCGTCGAAGATCGGATTGAGTGAGGCCTTCCGTGTTCAGCGCGTTCGCGTAGATTTCAAGCCACGATTCGGTCACGGCGCGTAACCCCACATCCGTCGGTTTCATGCGACCGAATCGCACTTGCTGCAGCAGCTTGATAAGAGGATCGGATTGCGAGATGGTTGAGATCGCGCCTTGCAGCGCCTGTTCACCCGACGAGCCCATGAGGCGTTCAGTTCATCGAACAGGCACCGGGCCCGCGTGGATCCCCGCAACTACCGCAGGGGCCGGGATTCCCAGATGAAGCCCAACCAGTTGTCGCGCCGACACCGAAGGCTGAAAACTGTTTATCGAGCTTGCTCGTCTTACACTTTGGGCACGCCGCCTCCACCGATCCTTGAATCAGGAGCTCAAAACGATGATTGCATTCACAGCACACATATTCGAAGATAGGCATTGCGAACATCTCCTTCACATTCAGAGCGAGATGCATTATAAGATCAGCCTTGCTGAATCGCAACGACAAGGACGCGATGTACCAGGAAGAAAAAACATTTGCCCTCCGTTTCACCCTCGAAGCTTCCTTCCCAGACGACTACGCCGGCGACGAAGATGAGCAGAATTGGGTGCGCGAGTGGGAAGCCCGAATCAAACCCCAGCTCATCAAGTCGGTTTTTGAGTCACTGCGCCGGCATGGAGGCTGGGCTGCGCACATCAGGAACCGCGGGGCGTCACCAGCGGACGAGATCGAGATTGTCTTGACGAGAGATTTCTCCAAATCCGTTCTGTTTCCGTTCGACACATGATCCCTTCAGAAGCCGTCGGTCTGTACATCCATGTCCCCTTCTGTCGCCGCCGTTGCCACTTCTGTGCCTTCTACTTGGAGATCGCCCGACTCGATCGAATCGCGCGGTTTCAGTCTGCCCTCCTTCAAGAGATTGCGCTCCACACCCAACAAGATTTTTTGAATGGACGTCTATTGCAAAGCATTTATTTCGGTGGGGGGACGCCGACATCTCTCCCCACCGAATACTTGACGACCATTCTGAAACGGATTCGAGCGACGTGGCCGACTAGCCCGACCGCGGAAATCACAGTGGAGGCGCACCCATCGACCGTCAGTTTCGAAGGTCTCAGTGCTTTAGCCAAGGCCGGATTTAATCGAATCAGCCTCGGAGCAGAATCCATGAAGGACCAGGATTTCGCCGCCATCGGGCGATTCGGGCTGGTTCGAGACACGGCAACTGCCGTTCACGAATCGCGCAGTGCGGGGTTTCAGAACATCAACCTGGACGTGATGTACGGACTGCCGGGCCAATCATTGCACGATTGGACGGACACCGTGGAATCACTGCTGGCGCATCGGCCAACTCATGTCTCCTGTTACGCCCTGACCGTTGAAGAAGACACGCGACTGGCCCAGGACATTGCTCGTAAAGTCGTGGCGCCTCCCGATGAGGCGCTTCAGGTCGAGATGGAGTCCGCAGCGGAACACATCCTTGCCAGCGCGGGATTTGCCCGTTATGAAATTTCCAACTATGCCAAACCGGGATCTGCCTGTCGCCACAATCTCCTGTATTGGACCGGCGGTGAGTATCTTGGACTCGGCCCCAGCGCCCAGTCGTATCTTGCTGGGACCAGATTCGGGAAAATGGCGGATCTTGAATCCTATGTGGAAAGGTTGAACGACGATCGTCTGCCGATTGTAGACCAAACCACACTCTCAATTCTCGAACGACAGCGAGATGCGCTCGTATTTGGGTTGCGCCTTCTCCGCGGTGTGCCCCGACTGACGAGCCGAGCTGCAGAGCGAGATCATCAGGTTGACACACTCCTGAACCAGGGCCTGCTCGATTCAGATCACGATCGCCTATGGCTGACTCCCTTGGGACGGCGATACGCTGATACGGTGGCAGAGACCCTGTTTTGAGCACAATACTCGTTCCGACAGTGGATATCATCCGAAACCCGGGAACTGTCGGTTTTCGCTTATCCGATCATCGTCCGATTGACAAGACATGCGCAATCGGAGGAGACTACATGTAGTCTCAGAGGGTTGCGATGCCAGTTAACATGGACCCGGCCAAGAAACGCCGTCGCTCCGAACGGACGACGGGACCAACCTGTCAAGAAGTGCGTAGCGGTCCGGCTTCGTCACCACCACGCCCACCCCTCGGAATCGAGACTGAAGAGGATCGAGAAAAAGAGTTGGCTGATGCCGAGCTGAAAAATCTATGGGATGCCACAGAAGTGATCGATATGGACACGGTGTAAGAGCGAGCTGGATGCCATGAAGTCGTACAACTCAAACGGGAATCAGTTTTTTCCACGTGCCTAGAACTCCGCGCTGCATGCCGACACCCGCAACACCAGAAACCATTCCTGATATTACCGAAGAAGTCCAAACCGGTTCAGGCACGGAGTTTGAGTCCCGCGTGGTTGTGTACAACTGTGATTGCCACACCTACCAGCAGGTCATCGAGCTATTTTGCCGGTTTATTCCCGGGATGACGTCGACGAAAGCGTTCGAGTTAGCCTATCGAATCGATCATGACGGAGAAGCCATCGTCTTCACCGGGGAAACAGATCAAGCCGAACATATTGCTGCAAAACTCGCGGGAGGCGGGCTCCGAGTCGCCGTGCAATAACGGAACCTCCCTCTACTTATGTCTGGCGTTTCGCTTGGTTGCTTTTTTGACCGCGTTTGCAGCTTTTGCATGAGCAGGATTGGGCGGGACTTTGACCCCTGGCGTGGCTATCGGTGCCTTGGCTGGTTTCTTGCCTCCCTTTGCTTGTGAAGGAACCGATTTTTTTCTTTTTTCCTGCGATCTCGACTTACCGCTCTGCGAGGGTTTGACCGGAACCATATAGGTGGAGGTCCGATTGACCTTCGCCAACTGATCTCCGCTGAGGACACGCACTTGATACAGCTCAAACAGTTTGCTGATGGCTTTCGTATCACCTCGTCTCGCCGCGTTCAGAAGCTTACGGCGTTGGTTCATTTCTTCTTCTTCGGTATGCGAAGCAGCTCGCCGTTCCATGCCCATCCTTTCTCGACGTAAGCCGAAGACCGACCACGGCCTCGAGTATTGAATATCCCCGGCTAAAAAATTGCTGGAGTATATCAGAGTCCTGTGATTCTTGGGAACATCAAATATTGTGCCTACTTACGACGCACCCCGCGCTCGCGGATAGACTTCAAATTTTCTTGTGGATTGAGGCTTGAGCCTTCTCTCACGATCCCGGTATAAGTATAGACAATCCAGTGATTTTTCTGAGAGGAGATTGATGATGCAACCAACGCACAAACCTTCGACAGTAGCCGACGACCCTCAGGCCCGCGATCTGCTCCGCCGCGCTTTTGAAGCGACCGCTCGCTGGCCCAAAGACTTCCAAGGATTTACCGCCGACCTGACCGTGAATGTGAACGGGCAAGAAACCGGCGGCTCGGTCACGGTCAAGAGTCCTCGGGAAGTCTCGGTTCAGCTGGAAGATGGCGAGACGCAAAAGTGGGCACAGGAACAGCTTGGTATGATCGCGGTCCATCGTGGCCCACGGAGCTTCGAGGAGTCTGACGGAAAGTATTCGCTGACGATGGAAGAAGACGGTCATCCTTTCGGCACCAAATTGATCATCCATGGCTCGAACTCCTTCTACCGCGTCAAAGACAACCGCATCACTCAGATCAACCGGAAGATGGCCCATCCCGGCATGAATCCGTTTGCCTTTACGATCAACGTTGAAGAAAGCGCAACCACACAAGACCAGAAGAATCTCACGACCAAGTATACGGTCTACTACTATTCACCCACCGATGGGAAACTCACCAATGTCGAGAGTTTCACGGACACTCACGTTCGTATCGGGGCGTGTGACCTGCCGGCCACCAGACGGATCATCACCTATGAAAACGGCCAGGTCGTCGTCAAGAATTTGGCTTTCAAGAACCACACATTGCTCTAACGATGGATTTGCGGAAAGAATTTCCTCGCAGCATGCGATTCAAGCTGGCCGGCTATGTGCATCTTGCGCGCATGATCGACAAATGCCGGGCCGTGCTCGCCGGCACCGAGGGGGAATACATTTACCCCTGTCCGATGGACGAACGGCTCATGGAGTTCGCGGGGATCACCAGCGAGCAGTTTACCGCCGCAGTGAACGCCACCCGCACCGATGAGGCCGTAGCCGATTGGTTTCAACAGCACGCCAGACCGCATCGGCCCGAGGAAATAGAAGACTGGAACCAGAAACTCTTACTGCGAGGTCCGAGCTCTCCTGAAAGCTTGAAACGATTCAAGAAATACCGCGACGCCGTCGATCCGTCACGCACCGACATCACAACCTGGTCGGATTTGCAAGATTTGGAAGAAGGGAGGATCGTTCCCGGACAAGAGCCAACGTCTTAGCCCACGTTAGTTCCTGCTAACGGCCCCACGGCTCTACGAGGCAGCGGGGGCACTGTCCATTACATGCTGCTATTGGGCATTACCGGACAATATTCTTGAACAGCTTTCCATCCTTCATGATAATGACGAAGTTCTTTGCCGGATCGGCAATCAACTGGATGCTGGCGGTCGGATCACCCTCGACCAGCAACAGATCTGCCAGAGCGCCTTCCTCGACCACACCGAGCTTGCCCGGATAAGGATTGCGCGGACCGGACAGCGCCAGCAGTTCGGCGTTGGCACCGGTTGCCATCTGCAACACCTCTGCCGGGGTGTACCAGCGCACCAGCGTCGCAAGCTGCGCCCCCTGAGTGTTCGTCATCTTGGGATCAAACAAGATGTCGGTGCCCCACGCGGTCTTGAGCTTATACTTCTTGGCAAGCCCGTAGGCGTTGTCAGTACCGGCAAAGACCTGCATCTGCTTGGCCCTCCCCTCCTGAGTGCCAATCGAGTTGGCGAATTCGTTGTCCACGAAGGGCTGGAGGCTGAGCCAGATGCCTCTATCGGCCATCAGCTTCGCTGCCGCTTCATCCATCAGCTGGCCGTGCTCGATGCACTTGACGCCACCGGCGATGGCCGTCTGGATGGCGCGGGGGGTGTAGGCGTGTACGGTGACATACGTGCCCCAGTTTTCCGCCGCCTCGACCGCGGCGCGGAACTCGGCCTCGGTGTACTGGCTGACATCGATCGGGTCGTAGTGCGAGGACACACCGCCGCCCGCAGCCAGCTTAATTTGGCTCGCACCAAGCATCAGCTGTTCGCGGACGCGTTTGCGGACTTCGTCCGGACCGTCAGCGATCATACCTCCGTTGATCACCTCTCCGCGGCTTAGCGGCGCGTCCCGAACAGCGGGCACTTCATAAGGCATGCGAAAATCGCCGTGCCCACCGGACTGCGAAATCATCGCCCCGGAGGGCCAGATGCGCGGGCCGTTGACCAGACCTTCGTCGATGGCTCGTTTGAGCCCGAAGGTGGGGCCGCTGAGGTCGCGAACGCTCGTAAAACCCCGCATCAGCATGTCGCCGGCGACTTTGCCGGCCAGCAGGTTGATGTAACCGATATCGGCTATCATCAGCACCGACATGGGGGCGGCCGCCATGGCAAGGTGCACGTGTGCATCGATCAGACCCGGCATCAGGGTGCGCCCACCGCCATCAATGATGCGCGTATCGGCACGACGATCGACCGGGATCGGCTTGGTCGATATCTTGTCGATCTTGTTGCCTCGCACCAGCACATTGGACGGAGCGGACAGCGTGCCACCTGTACCGTCGAAGATGCGTACGTTTTCAAACAGCACGGCGGTCGGCTGCACATCCTGCGCCTGCACAACGGCTGCCGTAAGACAACCGGCCGTGAACAGTGCCTTCAACAATCTCCCAAATGGGCGTCGCATGGAACTTCCCCTTTTGTGGTGTGGTTGATGCCCAACTATTGAGCCACTGACCGGCAGAGTATGCACAGCCGGGATAAAGCTGGCGGGTGATTCTTCGCTCGTTCAATCATGTGTCAACGCTCTCCGGACCGTCTCATCAGCTTGCTATGCAAACCGACAAGTTCCGCCTGTATCGGGTCAGTAGGTGAGCGTCACATACTTGCCGAGGCAGGTAGGATGCTCCGCCTGGGCCACCATGAAATGCGCCACATCCGAGCGGGAAATGGCGCCCACCTTCATGCCTTCCACCAATTGGTCCAGTACGCGATAGCGGCCCGTCATTGCGCCATTGGTTAAGCGGCCAGGACGCACGATCTCCCAGCGTGGATATCCGTCGGCAATTACGCGCTCCTGTTCACTCTTGTCCGCATAGACTTTCTTGAGGAGCAGCGTGAACATGAGTTTCATGGGAAGCGAATTGTATCCCCAACTGTCACCTGTACCGAAACCAGTCAATACAAGGAGCATTGGGGAGGAGCCTGTCTCCTTGATAACTTGTAAGAGAAGACGTGCCGAGTCGGAGAACAGCGTGGTGGCGAAGGGGCTCTTCACACCGAGTGTCACTAGAATGGCGTCAGCTCCCTCCACGGTGACCCGTACATCGTGTGGATTCGTCGCACTACCCTGTACCCTTTTCAGTCTCGCCTGATCCGGGAGCGAAACCCTCCGGCGCGACAAGGTGGTGACCTCATGCCCCCGCTCAAGTGCAAGACGCGTGATCTCCAGCCCTATTCCAGCTGAGGCTCCAACGATGGCGATCTTCATGTTCACTGCATTGTTGCCAGCGGTCTAACCATGTTGCGATGGACCGGCCTGATCTGGAGAACTGAACTTCAGGGCAATTCTCAACTTGTTCATAGACTCCGGTCAAGTGTCGCTGAGCCCCCAGTCCACAGTCATGTCAGGTCATGACTGTGGACTGAAAACCTCCCGCCAAACAGCCGAGAGATCACGGAGCGCTTTGCTTCCATCACCAACAAAGACCGAGCCATGCATGGTGGCCAGCCGTTTGGGATGCAGTGCCGCCAACCGATGCAGCGTCGCATCGGTCAACGAACAATAGGGTACATAATTCGCCAGCGGACCTTGCTGATAGTCCATCAGCGTCTTCCGACAGCGATCGATCACCTCCGATTCCGTCACCGGTTCGACGTCTCCCTCTTGATGGAAGAGATCCGAACACAGGAGTGTTCGTTCCGTCTCTTCAAATAACAGTCCCGCTTCCCAACAATGAGGCACATGCGGCGTCGCCAGAAAACGGAAGCGGTATCGTCCCGTCTCAAGCACCTCACCGTCGGCCATCCCTTTGGCTGGACGGAGGGCCAGACAATCGTCGACGCTCACCAGCTTGCCCACCAGACTGCACACCACTTCTGATTTCGGAGCCAGTTGTTGCCACTCCGGCACTGTCGCGCATTCGTCGGACTCGAAATGGCTGAACCCAATCCAGCGCAGGGTCTGCGGGTCGATGAGCGAGGCCACCGCTGCTTTGACTTCCGGAAACAATGCGCGCGAACCGGTATGAAACAGCAACGGCTCATCGTCGCGCACCAAGAACTGGCTGAACTGAATATTGAACGGCTCGACGAACGCCGTGATGCGGAATAGGTCCGGAGCGATCTCAGAAATCTTCCCCATAGAACCTCCTCAAGAATGGAGCCGTGCAATCCTACGCATCGTCGGACAGAGATGCAATACGGATAGAGCAGGTCGAGATGGCGAAAGATGGCGGCAGATTACCGACTCATTTAGGTCTTGCGAAGAAACGGTTCCGAAGCGTCAGGTGAAGCTGGCTACGCAGCAGAGGAGCATTAATAAATACTCCCGACCTCCTTTGTTTTCTGCTCCTTTTGTTCGATCTTCTCAAAAGGTACCGCCAGCAGCTTCATGAACTCTCTGCGCTCCGCGTCAGAAGCAGAGCGCGAGAAAAATCCTCCGCTGCGATGAAGTTCGAAGAAGCTGGCTCCAACACCGAAATGACCGACAAAAGTAGTGCCGGCGTATAAGTTAGCAACCACTGTCGGCACAGGCACACCGTACCAGGGCGTACCCCATTGGTCTGAACGAGCATTCACAAACACCAAGACAGACGCCACTTGTGACTTGTCGGTGATCGTGCTGATTGGAGCGTTTGAGTTTGTCCGCACTTCTATCCGGGTCACATTTTCAAACGGTGAAAAGGAATATGTCTTGCAACCCAACAACGCAAAAGCAAAAAAGAGGGAGATACCAAGATGCATGTCTCTTGAACCCTCTACCGTTTGAGCTCACTCGCTCGCGCAATCAATTCCTTCAGCCCGTTCAAATCCAGCGCTCCAGGCACCAATTCAGTGCCTACGATGAAGCCGGGTGTGCCTGAAATGCTGAGTTCCTGAGCGAGGGTCCGGTTCTTCTCAATGACGGCCAGCCACTCAGGATTGGCCATGTCAACCTCCAGGCGTTTCGCGTCGAGGCCGACGTCGACTGCGATCTTCAAGATTGCCTCCTTGGTCATGTCGCCATGAGAGGCGAGCAACGCTTCATGGAAGGCTTGGTGCTTGCCTTGCGTTTGAGACGCGAGCGCAGCCTTCGCAGCGAGTTCTGACGGTTCGCCCAGAATGGGGAAGTCCTTGTAGACGACCCGCACCCGTGGATCTTCCTTCTGGAGTTCTGTAACGGCCGGAGCAACCTGCTTACAGAAACCACAGCGGTAGTCGTAGAACTCGACCAGGGTGATCTCGCCCTTCAAATTGCCGCTGACCGGTGACGCCGGATCGTGAAGCAATTCGTTCTGCTTCGCCGCAAGGGCAGTTTTTTGACGCTCCCGCAGTTCCGCTTGGTGCTTAACTTCCAGCGCCTGCAATGATTGGACGATCACTTCCGGATGAGTGCGAATATAGCGCTCGATCGCGGCGTCGGTAAGGTCTTGCGAGATGACCGACGTACTCCTAGGCTCATTGACCGCAGTTGAACAACCGGACAGGAACAGGGTGATGGTCACAAGCATGCTCAGTAAAAACGGGAAACGGCTCCAGATGCAGGTACTGTTCATGAATGGATCTCCTGTAGCACGAACCTTCCACCCGCTGTTCATTTACAGCGCGCTGTTTGCGGGGTCATGGGTGCCACATTCTCAGTCAGCTTGCAGATTCCGTCAAGTGCTGCTTCAAGTCGCTTGATTTGCAGATCTGAGCCAGTACCAATTTCCCTAATCACCTGTTAATCGGGTATCGCCGAACCGACTCCAGCGTATCTCCAATCGGAGAACCACGGTGCCGCCGTTCCCAAGAATCGGGAACGGCTTCTCTTCAGGCCATCCCCAGGCATCGGAGGATTTTCAGGGCAGAGTCCAATGTAATGGTCGTCCGTTGCCCTTCGAAGGCATTGACCGTCGGCCCGCTGACACCAGCGAGGACGGCCAACTTTTTCTGGCTCAGTTTCTGTTCCTTGCGGCGCCTTACCGCTTCTTGGACAAGGCCTTGCCAATCAAGGCGAAGATTCCGTTCCATCGTTTGTCCATGTGGGTTCGTATGTCACCTTTTAATGACTTGCTGCCGATCCTGCTTTTCATCAGAGCCTCCTTGGCAGCTTGCCTGCGCTTCTCGAGCTGTCCAGCAGCCATAGAAATAGCTGCGATGGGAAGACCGAACTCCTGTCCTAATTTGATCAGTGTCTGCGGCCTTACGCGTCCTATCGGAATGTTGGCCGCACCGCCGATCGACAGAGCGACGGTCTTGTAACCGTACAAAGCCGCCGATACGGCATCGTAAGCGGGCGACAACCGCAAGCCGACAGCGGTATGGAACATGGCGAAGTTCTTCAGATGCATGTCCGTATTACCGAGCAGGAGCCCGGCGAGGATACGCAGGTAAAGTCTGTAGATCTCAGCGGGCAGGCAGCCCGGCGTCTCTCGGATAAAGTCGGCCATGCCTTTGTGGCTTCCCTTATATTTTGCTTCAGAAGGATAGCCAAGCAGTTGATTGAATTCCTCGAAATGGATTCGTTGGCCGTCCGCCGTCCGGTCAAAACGCTTGATGATGAGCGCTTGATCGGTCAAGCCCTCAATTCGCCCCATGTGCACATCGACAATGTTGTCATCTGGTAACAACGCCTTGAGCGCCATTGTGGTGAGGTATTCATTGGCGGTCAGGTCCTCATGACGCGGCGACGGAAATTTTCCGATATGTGTACTCAGCTCCTTCGCGCGTGCCGGACGGAACGTTCCATCCCGCTCGATCAGGGCCAGCTTGGGCTGGATACCCGAAAGCGACGCCCGCCCGGCCATGACCGCCATGTCCATGGGGTTGTCGGGTTGGACAGCGCCGCGCTCTTGCGGTTCCGGATCGATCACCGAGACGGCGCCGGCGCAATCCTGGCCAAAAGCGAGCAGCAGCTCAAAGCGCGAGGCCCGGCGTTTTGCCAGCAGGCGTGTTTGTGCTTCTTCCAGCCAGCCTTCGGCGATCAGATTGTCAAAAAATGGCGGCAGGCCGGACTCTGAGATGAAAGGCTCCGCCTGAAGAGGAAGGGTGTATGCGATGGACGGCTGACCCGATGATAGGTAGCTTTCATGGTACGTAAAAGAAGTCCGTTCTCCCGGTTCCTGGCGCAAGACCCCGGCGAATTGGTTCTTATAATAGATGTTTCCCCACAGTAAATTAGCCATGGTAAATTACTATTTACCATGGATTAATTAACTTTAAAATGGTTAAACATATTTAATCGTTATATCACTATTAAGACATTGGTAAATCAAAGTTTACCAACAGTATGCGATAATGGCGGCTGGGAATGAATGCCGTGAATCCGGTCATGCAGAACTATGCTCGGCGGCTCTTCTGAGCTCGCGAATCGTTCCGGTCTCCCGCGTATCGTACCCGCCGAGCGCTTCGATTTCCGAACGGAACGCGCGGCTCACGACGATATCGACGAAGATCGAAAGACTGGGGTGTTTGGCAAGGAGCCGAGTCGGAATGACCAGGTCGTAGCGTTCGTCCTGAAGCGGAATAAAATGGAGTCCGTACAGCTTGGCCACCGACCTCAACCCAATCCCCGCATCCACGCTCCCTGTTGCAATTCTCCTGGCAACTTCGACGTGCGACGTCACAATGAGATCGTACCCCCTTACCGTACGCGGCCCAAGACCGGTCCCGCGTAATCGCCGGTCCAGGAGTTCGCGCGCGCCGGAACCCGATTCCCGATTCACAATGGCGACATTCTTCCTTTCCAGGTCGGCAATTTCCTTGATCCGTTTGGGATTTCCTCCTTGAACCATCAAGCCGGCTTCCCATCGCGCGAACGTCATCACCGTGAATTCACCGGGCCCGACATGCTTTCGGAGATACGGCACATTCCATTCCCCGGACTGAACATCCTGAACATGAAGCCCCGCGACATGCACTTCCCGACGTTTCACCGCTTCAAGCGCCGCAACGCTTCCCATGGTCCATCCGACAACGGAGCTCCTCTCATTTCGCCGGCGGACGTATTCGCCCACGAGGAAGATCGCGGGGTCGCAGCCCGCGACGACGATTTCATCCTCGACGAAACGATGGTCGCGAAGCAATTCGACCTTCACCCGTTGCACCCCTCGACGCGAGCCTGCCGCCGATCCGAGAAGAAGGCCGTCGGCGGGAACGGTGAGACTCAACACGTCGCCCAACTCGGAGACGGGCCGTACGACCGTTCGATCCGCAATTTTGGCAACCTTGACCCGAACCCGTTCATCGGCCGGCACGGGGCGAATGAGTTCACCTTCGATCACCTCGCCGTCGGAAATGAGCGAGAACATATCCTCGACTCGACACTGCAGCGATTTCGCCAAACGAAGTGCAACGGGGGTGGTGGGAAGGTACCGGCCGGTTTCGATGGCATACACCGCTTGACGAGTAAGTCCCGCCATCTGGGCCAGGTCGCCTTGAGAAAGTCCTTTTGCCGTTCGGAGAGACTTCAGACGATTCTCGATATTGCTGGAGGGTTCCGCTTTGCTCTTCTCGCTCATTCCCTGTCCGGTAACAGACTGCGGACAGGATGTCAACCATCATTGTCATTGCGCAAAGCCGGCGACCTACGGCACGTGCTTCCCGGAACCATTGCTGGCGACGGGCGCCGATGCTTGCCACCCGCCGCCAGCAATGAATGCCATGATGGTTCAGCTCGATCGGTTACTTGCCGACCATGACCTCGGTCGCTTTCACCGCAACCGTCACCGAATCGCCGTTCTTCAGCCCCATGCTCTTGACAGAACCTTCCGTGATCGCTGCCACGAAGTCCAGATTGCCGACTTTCACGGTCACTTCCGCCATGGCCGCCCCTTCCTTGATCTGCGTGACGACCCCCTGATATTGATTGCGCGCGCTGAGTTTCATGACTGATCCTCCTTAGTCTTTTACGACCATGACTTCGGTCGCCTTGACGAGGGCCACCGCAGTATCCCCGATGCCAAGCCCCAATTCGTCAAGCGCATCCCGTGTGATCACGGCGGTAATTTTGTGTGAACCGATATCCATGTCTATTTGCGCCATGATCGCGTCCCGCTTGATCGCCGTGACCTTCCCGAGCAGCTTGTTGCGGCCACTGACGTCTTCGGTGCCGGACTTTTTTTTCCCCAGCCACCGGTCGAGCAGCGATTTCTTGAATCGGTATCGGCCTCCGATCTTCGGCGCCTGAATCCTTCCTTCCCAAATATACCGGTAAAACGTCGGCAGCGTCAGACGGACGTACTTGGCCGCTTCTTTTGCGGTGAGCACATCGCCGACTTCCGTTCGAGGTTTCCGCACCATCGCGCCGCTCCTGCTTCGGCTGCGTCGTAAACGACTCGCTCGCAACCGAATCAACGATCATCGGCTCACCTCCTTTCATCGCGGCGGCGCGTTCAGGAGATCGTCAGACCGGCATCTGACGGTACCCTAGCACGGCGCCTCGATAATTGGATGTCAGTCGAATGAGAATTTATCGATAGTCGAACGTCCGCAGCTCCACAAGCCTTCCCCAATCACTTGGCATTTCGTCAACTATACTGTTGTATTCCTGTGAGTACTTAACACAATTTCTCACTGCGGTGATACGGCTTTGTCGTGGGAACCGTCGGCCAACGTCCTTCCGCCGATGGCCAAGTCACCTCTCGAACATGCGCCACTTATCCCACGTCACTCGCGCGACCGCTTCGAACCCGGCAGCTGCAAGTGGCTTGAAAACCACGGTTTCGCCTTCGCTCACGTCTCCGAACTGTATTCCCGCGGCGGCTTGGAGGTTGGGGCGATGACTGACGATCACGGTATTCGTTCCAGTCGGCGGCAATTCGGAGAGCAGTTGCCGTAGGGCTTTCGCCCGGCGCTGATTCTCTCGCGGAGAAACCACCAAGCCTCCCTCTGAGACGTCGATCGATTGTGTGACGCCAGCCACGTTGAGAAGCTTCGCCGTCTCATAGGCGCGGAAGAACCGGCTCGCGATCACCTTATGGACGGGAATCTTGAGCGCGCGGAATGACTCGCCGACTGTCTTGGCCTGTCGGCGTCCTTCGTCGGTCAGCTGCCGTTGCGCCTTGACATTGTCCAGATCGAGCGGATCCGTATCGGCTTGATCGGGATCGGTTTGAAAGTGGCGAATGAACAGCACATATCCGCCCGTTTGCAACTCAAGAATAAGGCCCTGTTCCGACAGCACGCTGGATTCGCCGGCGTGCGCGTGCAATACCATGCCGAACAAGAGTCCGCATAAGACCGTCACAATCCGTTTCATCCCACCCTCTTCCATGCTAATCGGTGAGTTCTTCGATCAGCGCCACCGCCTTGATGTGCGCGCAGAGTCGCTGCCCCGGTAGGATGTCAAGGTTCGACAGCGACTTTTTGGTCACGCTGGCCACGAGCGGGCAGCCCACGTCGAGCAGGATATCCACGGTCGCCTGGTCCGCCTCTTTGATCTCAACCACAGTTGCGTCAAGCATATTGAGCGCGCTGGTCGCCAGCGGCGACAGGCAGCGCACGAGGGTGACGTCGCTGGACAGAATGTGGATGCGCAAGGGTTCGCCGACGCCGAGCGTTTGCAGCGGCACGTACAGCGAGTGCCCTTTGAAGGTGAGGCGCGTCAACCCGAACGAGGGCTCGTGCTCCGCGATCGTCGCGTC
>JAHBWT010000003.1 GCA_019636815.1 Nitrospira sp. | reverse complement strand
GCCCAGCTCACACCCCCACCCTCCCAGGTGGGGAACTCCCGCGAAATTAGTTTGTTGGTTTTAGAGCTTCACCAGTTCAAACGCGACCTGAACCCCGACATCTCTAAACATTCTCAAATCGTTGGAGAAACCACGTAGACCATCACCTATCGGACCGAGGTTATTATTGTTTGCCCGATTCTGCAGTGCCGTCGCGTCGAATATAACATTAAAGACTATGGCATTGGATATTGCCTTATCATCGAGAAGAAGATCTTTTTCACGCCAGTTAGCGAATACGGAAACTTCATTGACAGTTGCAAACTCCTTGAGAGGAACATACCCCATGGTGATAAATGGAGTTTCGTCACCAGCCCCCAGATACTTTTTGTGTTCAAAGCTAAAAACCACGAACGGTTTCTTCCGCCCGATGATCCAGGGCATAGCCGTTAATTCATGCTTGCCCACGAGATCGGCTTTGAAGAAGTGACACTTCACCATGATTTTTACATACGGATTGCGCTGAGCGCTCACAAATGCAATGGCGCCATCTGAGACATAAGACGCTGTGATTCTCTGGCTGACACGGTTGAAGTTTGGTAGGTATTGGTGATGAACAAATCCGAGAGTAAATCGTAAGAGAAGGTCGAGCCGTTGAACCGCTTGTTGCGCCGCCGCGGTGAGAAGGCCGTCTATCTGTTTCTGGGTGACTGCAGAATTAAGAACCACAACTCCATTGTTGACTGAGTAGGCTTCGACCCCAGGCGCCTCGATCTCAATCGCGGTAGAGTTAATCAAGGAATTAGCTGGCGGACCGAGGGTTTGATTATTGGTGAATAAAGATCCATTTGCTCGGATGTAAATATGGAGAAGCCATTGTGTGAGGTTCAAGTATACGCCAGATTCGAGATCCGCAACTTCGAAGCCAAAGTCCTCAATCGGGGCAAGAGTCACATGGAATGATCCACCGTACCGACTGGAGCCACGTATTGACTGCAGACCGAAAACCACATCGCCCCACCTCTGTCCGCTCTGTTGAGTTAAAGACGGGAAATAGGTATCTGCCCCAACCGGAACAATCGATGTGTTACTCTGTGTTGCCTTCACATAGTCTTGAAACGGAGAAGTGTTAACGCGATTCAGCCAAGTTCCCCAGTCGTAAGCCGTTGTTGGCTGTTTCGCAACGGTGTATGTCAGGTTGATTCTGATATCGCTGAAACTAACAGGCAGCGTGGTACCTGGGATGAAGCCCGATCGAAGCGGTCCAGATGCCTCAAGGAACAGCACTCTCATATGGTTTGTAGATTCCGTCTCCGTAAGAGTTCGCCCCTGATTCAGGGTCAGCTCTCCCGTCTTCGTTGGTTTATCAGGAACAGATGGAATAAGTCCTCCCGGCTGCTGTGGTTTCACAAAACTGATACTGGTCGGCGCTACAAATTTACTGGCTTCGGTCGGTTTTTGGTTAGGGGGTGTTTCTTGGCTCATTTTGGCACCTCCGCAGTAGGGTGAGGGACTATTCTTCGGCGAGCACAGAATCAAAATTGCAGGATTGGTTTCTAGAGCACCTTTCGATTACTGTTCGAGTCACCCCCTCCTCTAGCTGTACTTAGGCACTTCATGTCCTAAGAACAGGGGTGACAATGCGAGCACTATTCGGCAACAGGAGATCCGCTCTTTGAGCGAATCAGTGTGGAAAAGTGTTTCTTGGAAAGCTGAGTGTCCGTAGCAGAATCGATTCGAGTCCATAGTCACGAAAAGTCTGGTCACCTCTAATCGAGGTGACAGCGTAGCAGTTCTACTTAAAGTGGCAAGTACCACGTAAGATTAGGGCCTTATAGCCCTATTCTCAGTTTGTTTCAGTTCACGCTGGTAAAACAGCACATATTTTCTTTGGTTCGTCGAATAACATCTCGGCAGCCTTGTTTCACTCCACTCTGAGTTCCAACGGTGGTTCCAGTGCTTGTGATAGGGTCCCTGGCCATCGCGGGCAAGTGATCCTATAAGCACGTGTGACTATTGACCTGCGATTTATTAGACTGGAGCCAGCGACCCTGATTGAACGGGCGACCTGCAGTTTACAAATTTCAGCAAGTCCAACCTCAGACAACCTAAGCCCACAAGAAACCACACCACCAGATGCTGCTGACATTGCCCTAGATAAGGCTAAGTTGTCTTGTCCTGGTAGCAGCGTGGTAGCAGACGGAACTCAGCAAGCTGAAAAACACAGCAACAGATGGGTGTCTTTTGAGGATATCGGATCGTGTATATTCCCCGAGATCGAAGTTTGCGCTATGATCGCTCGGCGAGTGCAGTAGCTCGAGTGCAGTAGCTTATGAGGTCTACGATCTGAACCAGGTCAAGGAGGACCATATGGACGTCAAGCTCCTCATTCCAATCCCAATGCGTTCTCTGGTGATCATTCTCCTTGTGGTCGCGGCGTGTGCCGGACCGAGGGTGTCGGAACGAGAGACGCCGCGCGTTCGCGACGTCCCTCCTGCCGCTGCTGTCGCCGAAGCAGTCAAACGATTCAAAGCCACCGATCCCGATGCCTCGTTTACGTTCTTCAACGGTCATGTGGATGGGTTTGCCACGACGGCCAAGCCCACCATTCCGGACTATGCGAGGCCGTTGCTTAAGGTGCTCGGACTTCCTGACACCCCTCGTACGCCATTGAAATTGCCGGCACCGCGGTTCAGCGGTGCACAGAGCAAGCCAGCCCGCGATCTTGACATCGATTTTGATCAAGCCTTGCCCACCCTCCCCGAACGTGAACTCGGAGAACAGGGAACCACGAAGGGGGAATCCGATACCGAGGACGAATTCTCAGGCATTCAAAGGCCCACTCAAGAAACACGGCGGAAATCGCCAACCGATCCCGACCGGCTCGTCGAGTGGATGAGGCCCGATGAACAGCAAATTCGCATCGAGCAGCAAGTGACGTTGCCGATCCTCGAGGCGTTTCTGAGTCGCTACCTTGATGTCTTCGAAGTGGATCAAAGGCAAGTCCGCGCGACACTTATACCGGTGACCTATGAAATCGGCGCGTACTTTCGGAAAGCCGTTTTCGAGCAACGGTACATGGGGGAAGAAAAACTGCTCTACGGCCGGACGCTGGTGCACTTTGATGTGAATTGGAATGTCATCGGTATTAGTCGGATGATCACGACCACTGCCAAACTAACGGTCCCGCCGCTGGCTGAGAAGAGAATCGATCAATCGGCGGCAACACGTCTGGCCGCTGATGCCTTTATCCGGTGCCGCGGACGCCAGTACGAAACGCTGCGCGCCGAGCCTGCGGTGGACCCTGTGCGCCGTCTTCGTGTTTGGGACGTCGAGCTACTCTCACCGGACGGCGAGTGTCACTGGCGTACGATTATCCAGGCAGCGACCGGAGAAATCCTCAATGTCACCGACCTCGTGGACCGTGCCTTTACGGATGCGAAGATCAACCGGTGGTATTTCCCCGGTGGGAATCTCTTCGACCCGCATCAGATCGTCTCCACCGGCATTTATACAAGAAATGACCGCAGACTCGAGCACGACTTTTTCTACGTGATGAACGATCACCGCTGCGAAGGCGATCCTGAAACGAACTGTGCAGAGACCTCGTTCAACTCCACCTGGTGCCAGGCGGCCCATGGTACCTATACCGGGAGGTCTTTTATTCGCGCCACTCGCCGGAGCAACCGCGACTTCGATCAGTATTATCCCAACGGCGCGTCGGAAGCGTTCGCGGAGACCCATGTCTATTATTGGGCACGATCGTACTCCCAGTGGCTAAAAGCCTCGCTGGATGCGCTCGGCGTGCTGCCCGGTTCCGCCAACAACTATCCGCGCGTGCTGATCATCACCGATGCATGTCGCGATGGTTCGGTCCACAACAGCACGTATAAAGTCACCACCGAAGACGACAAGGGCGAAGGCACCAACGTCATCCGGTTGGCGCACCGTAATCCGAGTGGCAACTCCAACCACAACGCCGCTTGCGAGGGAGGCGGCTGCTTTGATAACCCCAGCAACCTCCAGCATGAACTGACTCATTTTTTCTTGAAGCGTTACTACGATGTCGGATCGGATTTGGATTGCGGCTCAGCAAACCAACTGAAGTTCACCCATGAGGGGTTGCTTGGCACGGCCGTGCCTCAGGCCTACTGGCATTACTACTACGGGGTGGGTTACGAGCCCTCGAGTACCGATCGGCTCTATTTTTCACATACAGATACGGGACGTATCCATACCGACAATGCCAGTCGCATGACAATCGGAAACTTCCTCTGCGTGAACAATACCGATGATCCCTATCGAGCCGGTCGGGTCGTCGGCCAGGCCTTGTGGGAGTTTTACCATGGGAGGAAAGTATCCGGCTCCAGCATCGACCATACCTGGTACCCGTCGACTGACAAGGATTTCAACATCCTCGTCTTCTGGGCAGCAGATCTGCAAGCCGCCTCGACGTACAAGGACCGATATGAGTTCGCCAATCGAGTCATGGAAATCCTTGACAAGCACAGTAACTGGTCGGGGGCCGGCAAGCGCGACTACTGCGAAATTTTCGAGCACCACGAACTGCGCGCCTTCATCAACGCTGAGTACTGTGAGTGAGGGGGCCTTGATAAAGGCGCTGTATGCAGGAGAAGGTTTGGCCTCGACCACAAAGATGGCTGATGAGACACCCGCCCCAGAATCTTAGGTTAGGGTCAAGATGGAGAAAATGGGGAAGGGAGAGACCGGATGGGCGGGGAAAGGCGGCCGTGATCGAGGACCGAGAGAGGCGGGACGACGGGCAGCTAGACGCCAGCGAGGCCATTGTGAATCAAGGAAGAAATGCTGGAGCCGGCGACCCGGATTGAACGGGCGACCTGCGGTTTACGAAACCGCTGCTCTACCAACTGAGCTACGCCGGCACCTTGGTGAGATAATAAATAGAGGCTGTGATTCGGTACTGACCGGCATGATAACGGCCACCGCCTGGCCTGTCAATGAAGTGAATCGGCATGATTCACTCTGCTATGGTCCAACGAGCATCGGGCTCGGAGCCGGACCAGATAAGTCAGTGGACGGCTCCTCCGATTGCTGCGCAGTCGGTGGCGGCTTGGGATTATTTCCCTTGGCAATCGGATGGATGCGGATCATCGCACCACGCCCTACCGGGGGCAGGCACAGAGGGTCTTGTTTGTTGCCGAATTGTTCGCGAGCGACACGCGCCACTTCACCTCGAGCGTACAAACACAATTCGCCGGCCACGACCGTCCCATCTCGATCGAGATCGGCAACGCCCTGGAGCCCTCTCAAGAGTTGATAGGTAAACAAGCCGTGCTTCCCTTGCTCAGACACATGGGCCTCTTGCAAATTTCTATTTCCAACCATCCACATCTCCGCATCTTTCCGTTGTTCCTCCAGCCCCGCCGTCCAATCGGGCAAGGGCATGGTCGTCAGATCGGCGCCTGGAGAGGGATCTAGTGATGCGTCGAACATGAAGATCGCCCGTTGGATCGGGAGCCGGGAAACTGCTTCCTGCAATCTTTTCAGGGGATAAAGATGCCCTGGTTCGAACGGTGTGCCGTCGTAGGGAACCAGCAAGACCTCCCCGTTACGACTATCCACGACCGCTCGGCCTGAAAAAAACACATATAGCACGGTCTCCGCATCCGCCCGTTTGGGAAGCCATTGCTCAAACGTCTCTTTCAACTCCTGTCGCACGCCTTGACGATCGAGCAGAATACGCATTCGTTCGCGTGGAACAGCGCCGATCGCACGCAAATACTCCGCCATCACTGCTGCGTCGTGGCTGGCATACTTCATCACCGGCATGTGCTCGTCGTCAAACGTTCCGACTCCAATCGCGATAATGACGGCATTGGGCCGCCTCGTCGCCCCCAGCACTGTTGGCATCCGGTCAACATCCGGCAACGACGCGACATCACCACGCTTGGATTGGATACCTAGACTAAACACCTTGGGTGGTGGAATGGATGCCATCGGGCTGGCGGCACGCAAATTCAAAGTCAGTTCGCCGGGGAGGGACGTTTTCGGTATCGTGACTCGTTTTGTCACGGAGATGCGTCTGATTTCTCCAGGCTGAATGGAGCCCACGAGGACTTCGGCCGGAAATACCTGCTCTACCCCCCCTTTCCCATTGACCAGAACCACCACATCGTCAGCCTCCACCGGCCCTTCGTTTTTCACCTCGATGTCGAGTGTGAGAGATTCATCCGGTTCAAGCACCCTATTGCGGCTTTCATCTCGTAGGATGGCGCGAAAACTGAGTTGAGCCGGTTCGACCATCTTGGCCGTGGTAGCCGGCAGTTCTTCCATCGCGTCCTGGCTCGCTGAAGGATCCGTATTAAAAACCCTGTCAGATGGCGTCACGGGATGGGAGACCAATGGAACCCAGCTATCCCGCTGATCCGCATATTCGCGTATCCGAACCGATTGCGCCATCTGCTGAGCCAGGCCCTCGGCCACTGAGCCAATGGCTGTTTCAACAATAGCCTCCAATCCCGTCACATCGCAGGATTGATTTGACACCGCCACAGTACCCTGGCCTGTACCTTCGAGCTTTCTACTGAAAAGCATCGTACCATCTCGAGCCAAAAACACCATTTCAAGCCCTACCGTGGCACTTGCCGGATACTCTCCTGACACCTGTTTGGGGACGACGACATCGAGTCGTCTTAAACCGAGCCCCACTTCGACCACACCATCCGATCCCAGAAAATCTTCAGATTGGTTCTTTGCCATCACACCGGTAAAAACTTCTGCGAGCTTGTTCGGAACGGACGCAAGAAGGGGATCGGCCATGGGCAGAACCACGGTTTCGTGACAGGCATTCCGGTAGGAAATTTCCGCCGTCGTTCCGCTCGGTGAAAACCATACGGCCGGCGTCAGTGGGATGGGTTCTGAGTTGATCGGCTGCTTCTCTCGCGTCAGGGTGGAACAGCCAGCCGCAGACAAGACCACCGCCATGATCGCGCAACCCATGGAAAGGGAGAGCCCCTGGAGCCGACCTTGACGTTGTTCTGCGTGTCGTTGCTTCACGTTGTGGTTATACCGAATTCCCCAGTGTGTCACAACCGGTGACGGCGCATTGACAGCCCTTTTGTCCTCCATTATGGTCGAGCCATGTCGACACCGGCAAATTCTTCGTCTCCTGCCGCGTCAGGCATTCCATGGTCTGCGCTTGCACGATTGATCCGGCTCCAAAATCAAACCGGCACCTATTTATTGCTCCTGCCCACTCTGTGGGCTCTTATCCTGGCGGCTCGTGGACTTCCACCACCGCAGCTGCTCGCCATTTTTCTCGGTGGATCGTTTTTGATGAGAAGCGCCGGAGTCATCATGAACGACCTTGCGGATCAAGGGTTCGATCGGCGAGTCACGCGCACACGAGCTCGACCTTTAGCCTCAGGTGAGCTGTCCCGTCGCCATGCCATAATCCTACTGAGCATACTGCTGATATTGGCGGCGTGTCTTCTCTTCCTGCTGCCACCCATCGTGACATGGCTCGCGCCCATTGCGGCCCTGCTTGCGGCTCTCTATCCATACTGCAAACGCTGGATCCATATCCCACAGGCCATGCTGGGCATTGCCTTCGGCTGGGGAAGCGTCATGGCCTGGGCAGCGGTGCAAGGACAGCTGGACGCACCGGCGTGGTGTCTCTTCGGAGCGACCGCCGCCTGGGCCGTCGCGTACGATACGATCTACGCGATCCAGGATCAAGAAGATGATCGACGCATCGGAGTCAAGTCCGCCGCCCTATACTTCGGGTCGTTCATTCACCTGGGAGTAGGCCTGGCATTTGTGGTAATGATGGTATTCTTGACCGCAGCAGGGTGGCTGGCTCAGCTAGGATGGCCGTATTACACAGCGCTCCTGGGCGTACTCGTATTCTTCCTATTTCAAATTCGTGAACTACAAGGGCCGATAACACCGGATCATGCGTTTGCTATGTTTCGTGCGCATATCTGGGTCGGCCTCACTATACTTATCGGATTCCTTGGAGGCGTGCTGATTTAAGGATTCTCTACCGGCTTTTCTTCAGCTGGCTCCGATTTCGGCGCCCGCAACGTGGCGACGTACAGCGTCACGGCCTTCGCGTCTGCATCATTCAACCCCAACGCGGGCATGCGCGTCGCCGAATCCATGGCCTGTGGATTTTTGAGCCAGCGGTAGACCCAGGTCGCGTTCAGGCGAAATCCGGCACGATCTAACGCCGGGCCAATTTTTCCCCCCTCACCGTCAAGGCTATGGCAACCATTGCAGCCATATTTATTTTCATACAGCTGTTTCCCACGTTCAATCAATGCGGCGCTTTCCGCAGGTTTGACTGTTAAATCCGGCCTTGGAACACTGACGCTTCTTCCCAGTCTGGTCGAAAAGTTATTCAGGGCAACCTGAGCCGCATCCAACTCTTTCTTGGCTTGGATCATTGCCTCCTGCTCGGCAGCATAGGCGGATTCATCCACATCTACATCTTTGTTCAGTTCCTCGCTCTTTCTCTCTGCTTCTTCGCTGGCTTTACTTTCCGCATCCTCATAGGCCTGCTTCGCCTGTTCGAACTTTGCTTGTGCGGCCTTCAGCCCTTCATCGAGCGAAGCTTTTCGCTCCTCGACATTGAACTCCATCTTCATGCCGTGAAGCTTGCGTACATACCCCACGATCGCCCAGATCTCATCTTCGGACAGCGTATATTTGAACGTCGGCATGGTCGGAACGGCAAAGTCGTCGTCTCCGATCTCATCGCCGCCTTCTTCGCTGGTGTCCAGCATGTCCCGTGAAATCGTGTCGAACAGCTCCTTGTCGGTGAACGTGCCCATTTCTGACTTATTGGACAAGTCTTTCGGCTTGGGATCTGGCATGGACGACCAATTGAACCCCTCGTTCTGCTTGCCGTTCCCGCCATGACAATCACTGCAGTAATGGGTATACAGTTCGTGTCCCCGCTTTTCCTGCTCGCTCGCGCATCCGCTTGCAATCAAAACTCCTCCCCCCAACACACCAACCGCCAATCCAATGACACTCAGCCTTCCCGCCTTCATGCTCACTGCCCTTTCTTGAGTTTGCGGATCAGGACAAATTGAAATCCCAAGGCCAATGCCGCGGCCACCGCCGCGTACATGTAGCTGGAATAATCCGGCGGCGCATCGGCTCGGAAATACCACCAAGAGGATACGGCTTTTTGAGAGCCCTTTTCGACCAACTCTCCGGCGGCGTCTTTTCGACCGTCCCAGACCGCAAACGCGATACTGATGAACTCCCCGGACGTGATTTGCACGTCCTCTTCAGGGTGATCCGTCGAGAGAGCACGGGAAAAGACGATTTTCCAGGTCCCATTGGAATAGGCGGCCTTTGCTTTCACATCCTGATGCGTTTGCGGCTTCAATGTTCCGAAACCTTTCGCGCTCATGTCAACCGCCTTGTCTTCCTTATGTTTCCAAAACCAGATATTGACGGGGCCGCCCTCGACTTGCAGCATCGGCTGTCCATGAGCGAAGTGCGCTTTTTTCTCTCCGACCATGAATTCCAATGCCGCCCCATCGTCAGGATCCTGAGTCGGATCACTATACTCAACAAGAAACGCCACCTGCTGATCATCGTGCAACGCCCGCACGATCACATCCTTGACGGTCACTTCCTGTATTCGGTCCGGCCAATGGACCTGCGGCGACATTGGAAACGTCGCCGGCGGCGCACTGCTCCAAACCGCAGCATTTGGATCGTCAACAGGTAACCCGCCCGTTACAATCGCCGCCCTCACCGCCACGCTTTCCTGTGCGAAGGTGACGCCCGCCCCTCCGATAACCAGAACTGCGATCGCCGCCAACCCACCCTGAAGAACCCGTCTCACCGCGTGATTCGCCGGTTTCATACTGCCCTCATTCTCCGTACCCAACTGAATCCGTGCACTCGGTCCACCATGCTATTATTCCCATGTTCGCGGGGATTGATGGGCTCCATCATATTCCCCCATGATGATCTTCCAAATCCATTCATCCGGCAATTCCAGCTCCCAACGCGGCATGGCGGACTTCCATGGCGCGCCTTCGATCGGAAGGCCGACGCCGCCCTTCTTGATACGCCAGAACAGATAGCTTTCCTGCAACATCGCGATCGTCGTGGGGTCGGCGAAATTGGCAGGCGCCGGAATATAACCGCGAGCGGCCGGGCCCTTGCCATCAAAGTTTCCTCCGTGACAAGGCGAGCAAAACGCCGCATAGAAGCCCTTGCCCTGCATGATGTTTTCCGGTGTTTTTGGAACAGGATTCACCAAGCCCGTGTATTCACCAGGAGGTGCCGGGTGAATCGTCCGGCTTTCCGTCGGCGGAAGATCGCTTGTTGCAGTGCTTCCGTAGGTCTGCCACCCAACCAGAAGCGGAAACAGAATAAGCACCCCATATCGAAGAGCTTGGAGCCCTCCGATGTTTTCACCGGTCAGAAATCGCTGAATCGGCCCCCAGAAGGCATCTTTTGATTCTCCACTCAACGTCTCGTAGATCACGATACCCGACGCCGTCAGGATGAGATAGAGAAAAATCAAGCTGGAAGGAAGGGGCGCCGATCCCGGTATGATGGGCAGCACAAATTTTAGGAACAAGTACATGACTATCATGAGTATGATCGGCTTCCCTAACGCGCCCATATCTCTTCCTCCCTAATGCATGTGTGCGTCGGCGACGAGTGCGGACTCGGCTGCTTTGGCAGGAGCTGACGGAGCCTGTCCCGGTATGTCGAGATCCGACACGCTGATGGAGATCGGCTCGCCGCTCATTTGTTGGAGAAATGCGATGACGGCTAAAATTTCATTCTTCGAGAGCCCGATCGGATCTTTGTCGATGGCGGGCATCGTCGCCGGGTATTCCTTCGGGACGCCTCCGTGCCGGTAATCCTGGTAGACGAAGGCCTGGGGATCCGTGAGGCTTTCATAGAGAAATTCTTGGCTCAATTTCGCGCCGATTCCCTTCAGGTCCGGGCAGCGCGCCGATTCGCTCGGACCGATGGAATGGCACAGCGCGCATTGCCCCTTGCTGAAGAAGACGCTCTGACCGATAGCCGCGATGTCCGTCGGGGTTTGTATGCTCGCGATATCAATTTTCTCTTCTGCCGGAGGCAGGGACGCCAGTTGCGGCACGGCGAGTGACATGAGTGCAAACAGCCCGAGGACGATGGCGACGAACCCCGTGACTCGGAGAAATGTCGCCTTGATAAAGAGGAGGATCAGAACTCCGATCCCCACGATTCCCAGTGAGATTAATTGTAGTTGTACGACTTCACTCATGGCCCCTCAAATTTTAAGTGTTGAGCAGTTGAGTGCTTGGCTTTGCGTCCTTGATTTGCGACTCAACACCCACGATTCAAAACTCTCCTTACGTCTTTTTCCGCTCATCCGGTGCCCCTCCGGCCATCGCCGGAATGCCGTGAGGCAGCTCTTCCTTTCCCGGTCCACCTGCAGCCTTGTACTTATCGCCCATGGTGGCGACCCAAAAGATGAATGCGACAAGGATGCAGAAAAAGAACGTGCAGAAAGCCATGATCAACGATGCGCTTCCGAGAGCCGGAGAGTAGGCATAGGGCGACGAATCCCGCATGACTCCATAGACGTGCCAGTGGACTCTGGAGGAAGACCGCGCATAGCCCATTAACGTCATGAGAAGGATCACCATGACCGCGTTGAGGACCAACGAATACCCGGCGCGAGGAGGCATGCTGCCCCACACCATTTCCGTGGTCGTCTTCGCGCTCTTTAACAGCAGCGCCGTGAGCGGCGTAATCGTCAAGATGACGAAGATGACGATCAACACCTGAGACGTGGAAAAGTAATTAATCCGGACAATGGCCGGTACGAAGTAACCCCAGACGCCGAGGACAATGACCGCAAGGCTGGCTAATACCAAGACAGCCCCCATGACGGCCTTCCCCAGCTTGGCCCATCCGGCTGTGTCTTCCTTCCCCGCCCGCCAATACATGACGAAGCTCATGAACGTAATAAGGATCATGAGGTTCGACACGGTCATTTTTGCCGACATCACGCCCAGTACACCGAGCAACGGGTGATGGGCTCCTCCCATTTTTTGAGCCTCTTCAATGCTGGCCACGAGCGAGTGCGGTGTCATCCAGACGGCGAGACAGAGGAGCAGACTGATCAGCATCATCAACATCGCTTTCCGATACTTTGCCTCGGATCCGGGAATCCGATAGGTAATCCCCAGCCAGAAATAGTAGTTCGACCCGAGGAACAACACCCCGATCAGCATCGCCTGAATGATGAACAGCCAGGAGAGAAATCCTCCCATCAGTGTAATGCCCATCTGCTGGTTGTACTGATAGATTTCCCGCATAAGCCAATATCCGGCAAACGGCAGGGCCAACAGACCGAACACGCCGATAAAGTTCCCGACATACCCCATCCAATCGTAATGTTCCCGATCTTCTTTGCTTTTGACCGATAAGTACCGGACTCCCGCGTAGGCTCCGCAGATATACCCACCAAGCACCACGTTGGCGATAAGCCGATGAATGTTGATCGGCCACCATGTCGGATTCCATGTTGCAGCCCAGGCTCGCTCAATCGCCGTCCCCTCCGAAATCACGACGGGACTGGACTGAAACGTGGCCCAGGCATTGGGCACGATCATGATGAACAAGGCAAAGAAATTCAGCAGAAACCCTAAAAAGACATGCAGCGTCTTTTTCCTTCCGTGCTGCATGGCATCCCACCCATACCAATACAGATAGAGGGTAGCGGTTTCGAAGAGAAACAACAGACAGTAGAGTAAAAATGAAGGAAAAAAGACATCCGTCAAATAATTCATCAGCTTGGGATAGAATGCCACCAAGAGGAACAACAAGATACCGCCAAACAGGGCGGTCGTGGCATAGGCTGACGTGAGCAGCTTCGTAAACTCCTTGGCAAGCTTGTCGTAACGCTTTTCGCCACCTCTCCAGGCAATGACTTCGCAGAGCCAGGCAAAGATCGGCACACCCAAGACGAACCCGGCAAGCAGAAGATGCAGTTGCGCGACGATCCAGACAAGGTTCCGACTGCCGATGTATGGAATATCCCGATACTCCGTCGGACCAGCCGCCGTGCCTTCTGCCGCGATGCCGATCGAAGGGAGCGCGAGCCAGACCGCCGTCAACAAGAGACTTGCCAGCCATCCGCCGTGGCTTCTGTCGGTTTGGAGAGATGGTTGAATCGTTTCCCTCTCTTGTTGTATGGCACTCACCACATCACCTCGTAAGTTACGGTTTCACCTTGGCAGGTGAATCCCCGGCTGTTCTGCTTCCGGTCTTCGCCTTGCCCTTTGTTTTTTGGCCTTTCGCGTCCGACTTTTGCTGTTCAAGCGCGTCAACCTGCGCCGTGAGGGACGCAACACGTTGCGCGGTGCCATTCAATGACTGGATCGGTTTGAATACCGGCCCGACCTCTACCTCGGGCTTCTTGCAGCACTCATGCGGATGAGGAGTCGTCACCGGAAGTATGGTCCAAAACATCAGAGAACACACGACCCCCACCCCCACCAATGACGTCAAGAGCAGCCCCTGATCCGCTGGCACCCGCATCAGGTCCCAGCGTGTGATGAGCCCTTGATAATTTTCGGGAGCCATCATGGACTCCTCCGCCATGCGTCGAATGATTTGACCGAGAATGGATACTCCGATTACCGATAAAACGGCCAGTACGGCCGAAGAGATAGATCCCCAGATCGTCAATTCGAGACCGATCCGTTCCGCCACCGGCAGCCCGGTGTCAGTAATGTGCCTGAGACTTTCCATCTCAGCCATCGTGTGAGATGCCGTAATAGCGTTATCCGTGACGAAGCTCACGATACCCCAAAGAATAGGAACGAAGAAGGCTCCGATGAGGGCTGACCTCCACCAAATGGCAAGCCCCAACCCATCGGGCGGTTCTTTCCTGAGCCGCTCAAGAAAAAAAGTACGAGCAACCAGCCCCAGCGCCCAAATATCGACCGGAATAGAGAGCCAGAATAGGATCTCGAGGCCGATCCCTTCACCAAAGTGTGTTCCAAAGACAGCCATGATGATCGGAATCGCAAAGACGGTGACCGGGCTGAGAAACAACATAATGACGGCCAGCCCAAACCTGCCTTCGAAATGCACCAATCCCATCGTCAAGAGAAGCACGGCAAAGATGGCCTTCACGACAATGGAAGTCCAACAGGCAGGCCACAGGATGCCGAACCCTATCTTTGTCGGAGACATCGATTCGCGTTCTTCAGCCATAACGAAGAGGCACCGGGATCAATCCAAGAACTCTCGGTTAATCACTGAGGCCACGGTGAACAACACAATGACCACCATAATTGCGATCCAACTGATCAATGCGATCGGCCGTTTGAAAATATTGCGCTCGGGATCCTTATCGAAGAATGGGAGCGCCACCAACAAGACCATGAAAACGACCGGCAGCGCAACCGCCCCCAAGAATTGTCCAAACTCCCCGGAGAATATTTTCAACCTCAGCAGTTGGAAGTAGAAAAGAAAATACCATTCCGGTTCAGGATGATAGTCTCCTGGGTCAGGGGCGGCTTGGTCCAAGAGGACGACTGGTTCCCAGAGTGCCAGCACACAGGTCCCGACGAAGACAAAGGCCATCCCGACCATATCCTTCCAAATTTGACGAGGGAAGAAGTAGTCTGTCTTAGCCTTGATCTCCTCCTTCGTACCGGTGAACGGACCCGCTGGCGAAGCCACCCGAAACAAGAACAGATGCAGACCGGCCAGGGCCATAAGAGCCGCGGGAAGGATCATCACATGGAGCACGAAGAAACGACTCAACGTCATCTGACCAGGAGTCGGCCCGCCTTTTAGAAACCTGGCAATAAAATCACCGACGACAGGAGTCTTATCCAAGATCTCGACGCCAACCGTCGTCGCCCAGAATGCCCGCTGATCCCACGGTAAGAGATAGCCTGTAAAACCGAAGGTAATCACGATACCGAATAATGCCAAGCCGACAAGCCATAGCAATTCTCTCGGTTTCTTATAGGCTCCCCACAAAAACACTTGTGACATATGAGCCACCACACACACGACCATCGCGCTGGACCCCCAGAAGTGATAGCTCAGTAAAAACCAGCCGTAATCAACGTCATGAATGATGTATTGAGTGCTGTCATAGGCATGGTCGGCAGTCGGCACATAGTAGAACATCAAGAGGACGCCGGTCAGCGCTTGCATCGCGAAAATGAACAGCAGGATCGAGCCAAACACATAGGCCCAACGAGAACCGCCAGGTATCGGCTCATTGAGCATCTTGGCCTGCATTTCCTTGAGCCCGACCCGTTCATCCAGGAAGGCGACGAGCTTTTCGATCGCGCTCGGCTGATGATCGGGAATCGCTGCAGGGGACGAGTGTTTGATGTCCATATCGCTAGGTCTCAGACTATCCGCACTTGTGATTTCGTACCGGCTTTGAACTCCATGTCGATGATCTCCACCTCGCCACTCGCGGAGACTCGCACGGGCAAGGCGTCGAGGGCCCGCGGGGCAGGACCATCCAGCACTTTTCCTGCCGCATCGTAGATGCTCAAGTGGCACGGACAGAGAAATACCGCTCCGAGGGCCTTATGGTTTCGCCACTTGTATGCACACCCGAGATGTGGACACTTACCGGAAAATGCGATGTAAGGAATCTCTTTCTTGTTGGTCCAGATGACTGTTCCTTTGACGTCACGGAATTCTTCATCTTTCCCTTGATAGACTTTTTCAAGAAGCTCGGGAGTCGCTCGCACGACCCAGACGTTCTTCTCAACCTCATACTCAGGCATGTACGCTTCCTTCACCTTTTTCTTGTACTCGAACTGCACCCCGACATCCTCTTGCTTGATCTTGCTTACATTTCCCACGCTCAGCCATTGGTTGTCAAAATCCGCATACATGGGCTTCATGAGAAAACGAAGAATGGGATAGGCGATGGGAAGTCCGATCAAGAACCCGATCACGTGGGTGAAATTCATGAAAAACGTGCGCCGCTTGACGTTCTTTTCCAAAACGGGCAACGGCACCAACACTTCGCCCGGCGTGACATGGATATTGTCTTCAAGGTGCGAGATTTCCACCTCATGCGTGGTGACGTAGTCTTCGCGCTTGAAGGGAGGGAGCGCCTGGATATCCTGAGAGGGCGCTCTCAGGTGCACGAAATCTTCCGTGACATCCTGCACCTGCGCCATGGCGACCTGTCGTTCGCCACTGCCGTTCATCGATACTACGATGTGGCTGATCTCGTGAGAGAGCGGATCGAGCACAACCTTCGAGATTTCACCGATGTCGAGGTCTGTACAGCGGACCTTGGATTTTAACTTCGGTTGCAGCATTACTATTTCTTGATAGGCTTTGGGGTGTTCACCGAGGTATTTTTGAAATTTCCCAACCAGGTGGCGAGGGCCAGCATTTCTTTGGGATCCATGAGGTCCTTGAACTTGTCAGGCATGACGCCCTTCTGCCATTCCTTCTCATACCCCTCAGCCATGAAGCTCTTGGGGTTCACAATCTTTTCCTGAATCTCCTCGACGGTCAGCAACGAGCCGATGTTATCCAACTCAGGGCCTCGCTTCTTTCCACCTTCCCCCCTGAGCTTGTGGCAGTTGTAACATTCCTGCAGCTGCCACTGCTCCTCTCCCACCTTCATCACATCGCTCGCGCCACCCGATGCCGCTCCCGCAGGCTTCGCATCCCCAGGTGGAGGGGCCGACATAGCCACCACGGCCTGGCCTGCTCCCAACGCCTGAAGCCTCTCCTCGAGGGCTTTGACCTGTTCATCGAGAGCCTTCGCTCGAGCAATCAACTCCTCGGCCTTCCCCTGCTGTGAGGCAGCCCGTTGCTTTTCCAAAAGCTTGTTGATTTTTTCCCGCTCATCTTCCGGATCGAACTGAGGCAAGAGGGACGCGCCGGCGATACAGACCGTGATCACGACAATCCAAAATGCCACGACGGCAAAGAGAGACTTCCCACCGTGCATCGCGTTGAGCGGTGGCGCATCCAGCATCATGAAGACGACAGCTCCGATCATCGCGAAAATTGCCCAAAGCAGTTGAAAGTCAGACGGTACCTCTTGCGAATGGGCAACGGCTACCACCGCCACACCAACCACTAACGCGATTCCAAGTTTTTTAAACACGATCCCTCTTTCGGATTTTCATGACCGTCTAATAATGGCGGCTCGGCTCCGGTTCACTTTGCCTCCACAGGAACAGGACTCACGTCCACCTCCCGCACCTTCGAAACCGATGGTCGGAGAGCCACCAGCGCGGCAAGCGTGACTATAACGAGAAACCCGACGGTAATCCCGGTAATCCACCAAGCTGAATACGCCAGTGTCGGGGTAAACGACTCTACGGTAAAGTCCGACACCAGGCTGTAGGCGTGGAAATACTTCTTGAGTAGCGATCGGACCGCACCCATTAAGCCCATGATCCACGTTGAAACGAACGCCAAAAAAATCAGGACAAATTGTGCCGCAAAATCGATTTTCCCCCAATGAATGGTCCCCTGCTTGATGGTTCTGTTGTAGAGAACATAATTGACGACGGTGACAAACACCAACACGATGATGGCCGAGAGCTTGGCCGGCATCGACGCCAAATAGTCCCAGCCTTCTGGCAGCTTCAGTTCATCGGGCATATCGGTACCGGTGGCAACGAATCCCCCTGGGGTGAGCCATACCGCATCACTGACGAGCATCACGACAAACCCGATCTTGATGACGGTCCTCGCAGAGACGGTCACGGGAACGAGCCGACCTAGCAGGAAGGGGGACAAGACCAAGGGCAGCAGGAAGGCCAAGGACATCGGATCAGGGATCCAATAGACGTTCATGACCCACATCGTTACGGGAAGAATTGCAACCAAGACTATGGGAGCCAAGATCGTCATCCTGACGTTGTCAGCCCCCTCGATTCGCTTCACGCTGAGCCAGCTGTAGTAGTTAATCGCCAAGAAAAGCAGCCCGATCATCATGCCTTGCACCTCGAAAAACATCGAGAGCTGATCGGCCATCATATAGGGGCAAAACGAAAAATCGTAATCACACATTTCATACGCCAGCAACAGCCCCGTGAACGGTTGCAAGAGCGAGCCTCCCACCGCAATCCAAATCGCGACGAAGCCCATCCAGTCGTAGTAGGCCCGTTCCTCCTGCGTCTTGGAACCCATATACATGTAGCTGGCGATCATGCCGGCAATAAATCCGCCGAACGCCACATTGCCGTCGATCCGATGCAGGCTCAGAGGAAACCAGCTTTGGTTTGCAATTTTGTCCCACAAGGTCGCGGCCGCGAGAAAATCTTGAGGCGAGACCCCTTCGGCCTTTGGCGGAGTGTTCATAAACGATGTGGGGCCATTGATCACAAAGAGAATAAGCAGACAAACGAGATTCAGAACGATGCCCAGCGCAATGTGTCGTCCCTTCTTTTCACCCTTCCAGATATCCCAGGTATAGAGATAGGCGTACATCAGGATCGTCTCTACGATAAATAACGCCGGGTATATGATCGCGAAGACGATATAGAATTGATTGATGAACCAGGTCGTGAACTCCGGATAGGCCGCAAGGAGGATAAAAATAAAGAAACCTCCAGTCACAGCCGTCAAGCTGAACAGGATGACCGTGACTTTGGTGATTTCTTTAGCCATACGGTCGTAACGTGGGTCTTGCTTTCGATAACCTAACCATTCAGCGATGACGACAAAGATCGGGGCTCCTAAGATGAAAGCGGCAAACAAAATATGCAGTTGCGCAACAACCCAGACGGCCGTCCGATTACCTGCGTATGGAAAATTCACCGAGGAGGCCCCAAGCTCCTGGGCATAGGCAGCTGGCGCAACAAACACGCAGAGCGCAATAAGCGCAACAAGAGTCGGAAAACTGTGCCACGGTTTTTTCACGATACCTCGATGCCCCCTTGCTTTCTGAAACTAACCAAAAACCTCACTGAGCGCCTTTATCCACCCACTGCTTTTGTTCTTCGCTCCACACCTTTCCGGGAAGCCCAAAATTCCTCTCATACAGCACAAGTTTCCATCGGTCGTCCTCGGAGAGCTTGCTCTTCCACCCTTTCATCTTCGTATTGGGGACACCTTCGGAGATTCGCCAAAACCATACGGAGTCTGAATAGAGTTTCATACGCTCTGGGTTCCGGAAGTCCGTGGCCCCCGCCTTTACAGGCCTCCCGTCATTCCCATGACAGCTGGAACATTTCACATCTGGATTTGCCTCACCAAGATAGAGCCTGCGCCCCTCTTCCAATTTCTGAGCATCGTCCCACCATTCTGATGGCATATGCTTGTCGGCGTATTCTGCCGGAGGTGGAGGCGGTGGAACAATCGGCCCTTCTTCCTCCCCACCAGTGCAACCAGCCAGCCAGCCAATACTGACGGCCAAAGCCACCCGAACGAATTCCATTCCCTTAACCATTGGTAACCGCCCCTCCTAATACCTCAATACTTGAGCGACGCCCCAACACACAGCGGGCCGTGCGGGAAGAGGTCCCCACAAAAAAACGCTTCTGCCGAGAGGTTTACACCCCCCTAACAAAAGCGTCCAAGTTACACCCGCCTTGATAGCTCTGCACACCGACCCTCGCCCACCTAACTCAACCGATTCGGCAAGGTACTCCACTGCCTCCAAGCACCGTCATCGGCGATTACGATTTTTGCTTTTTCTGCGATTTTCCTTTGCCACGCCCCTGTCTCCGCTGAGAACGGGCAAGCTTCATCCCTATCGCACCACCAACTGCCGCGACTATCGCCCCACCTCCCCACCAAACCCACGTGAGAGCGTTATTGGCGCCACAACTGGTTCCAAAATTAACCTGGACTTTTCGTTCACTTTCCAAATCCTTTGGATCAAATTCGACCTTCAGATTCTGTTGCTCCCCTCTTGCTTCTACAAGAAGAGGATCACCAAGATTGTCGTTATGTAGATGGAAGGTCGCTTTGTAATAGCCATCTCCATCAGTCCTTACAACCTGGCCATACGAAATCTTCGTGTCTTTGACAAGAACGTCTACGTTCGAGACTGCCTTCCCATCAGGTCCACAGACATACCCTTCAACCATAAAGCGATGATCCGCTTCGTGAGTGGTATGAGCGACTGGTGGAAATACGGAACTTATTACAAGCCCGCACCCCAGGACGTACAACCCTACTCGTCTTCGCCCGATAAGCTTCGAAATCGATTGCGGACTCGTTGCTTTGCTCCTTCGAAGACGCACACGCTCCATTACAACTGACGTACTATGTACGGGGCCGTGGGTTTCTAGCACAGCGTCAAATCTTTGTCAACGAAGCAGCAGACCCTTTTAAGGTGATGCGCGAGCGGGTTCTCGCTTCAAAATCAGCGGTAGAGATGAGCGGGTTAAAGATAGCCTTTGGTGCGAGCGATTGCCTCAATCTTTTCAGCTTCCGTGCGACGCTCAGACTCCTTTTTTGATACCCAAGCTTCCCATGACTTGCCGCTTGCTGTGTCTTCACCTGTAAACGCAATCGCGACGATATCCCGATAGGTAACACGTCGAGAATCCTGACGGTCTGCTGGAAATAGTTCAAGATATGGATCAGTACCGGTGCCCTGACGGTTGAAAATGTAGCCGGCCACAATTTCGCCGGACCGTAGCGTCAGGGTCACGTCACCGCGGTAATCAAATGCAAGCTCAATCGCCTCTGCGACCTCTGTTGCCAATCCTGGCGTAAACACCCGCCCTTCAAGAGAACCAGCGGCATCAGCAGTGTGATTTTTAGTATCGGTCATTTCCAGAGGCCTCCAACCAGCAATCCCCATTCGCTGATGGAAACATTGCACCGTGCCATGACGAATACGCGCGATTAGCGATTACCGAGAAGTCGGCAGCAATGTCAACTTGGCCGTTCGGGTGAACCCGGAGATGGTGCTGAACGTATCCTCAACGGCTGACGCCTCATAGCCACAATGGACCATACAATCAGCACATTTTTCATTTCGACCGGTTCCGTAGTTCTCCCACTCCGTTGACTCCATCAGCTCATGAAATGTTTTGGCATAACCCTCTTGAAGCAAGTAGCAGGGCTTCTGCCATCCAAAGACATTGTAAGTCGGATTGCCCCAGGGAGTGCACTGGTATTCACGCCGGCCCATGAGAAAATCCAAAAACAATGGCGATTGATTAAATCGCCACCCTGACTCGGGCCGACTCAGGATCTTGGCAAAGAGCTCCTGGGTTCGGGCCCGCTTCAAGAAATGCTGTTGATCCGGGGCCTTTTGATAACTGTACCCGGGCGAGATCGTCATACCCTCGACACCAAGGGCCATCATTTCATCGAAAAACTTCCTCACCCGCTCAGGATTCGCATCGTCAAACAATGTCGTATTCGTCGTGACCCGATGTCCGCGCTTGACCGCCGCTTTAATAGCTTTCACAGCGACATCGTACACTCCGTCTCGACAGACTGCCAAGTCGTGCTCATCTTTAAGTCCATCCATATGGACGCTGAATGTGAGATATTTCGAAGGCTTGTACTCGTCCAGTTTGCGTTCCAAGAGGATCGCATTGGTACAAAGATAAATATACTTCTTTCGATCCACCAAGCCCTGTACGATCTTTGCGATTTCAGGATGAATGAGCGGCTCACCACCCGGGATGCTGACCATAGGCGCTCCGCACTCCTCCGCTGCCGCCCAGCATTGCTCGGGTGTCAACCGCTTATCGAGGACATGGTCGGGATACTGAATCTTCCCGCACCCTGCGCAAGCCAGATTACAGCGGAAGAGCGGCTCAAGCATGAGCACTAATGGATATCGCTTCACTCCCTTCAGCTTCTGGGAAAGAACATACGTCGCCACGGTATACATCTGGGAAATCGGAACAGCCATTCCGCTCTCCTTATCTGCTCTGTTTTATTTTCGAGCCCTTGTATATGAATAGCCGCACAACGCAGCTATGTTGGAGGCACAATAATGTGCGGGATTCTAGCATCAAGCACGGAGCTCGTCAATTTCCGCGACTGTCTGCAAAACAGGGGGAGGCGTGTCTTAGCAAGGGGCATGCGCGAAGGACGGTAGGAAACAGCACGGACACGCGAGGTGTTTAATCCGACGCCATCGATTCGATAAAACGATGATCGGTCGTCGGGACGCGCAAGCGAAACCGAAAACACTGGATGGTTTTATCCCGTCGCCAAGAACAATCGTAAGGGCTCCGGGTCGAGCAAGCTCTGTTTGGAGGCGCCGAGCGGGTTCGAACCGCTGCATCGCAGTTTTGCAGACTGCTCCCTTACCACTTGGGTACGGCGCCCCGGAAGGCGGCATTATAGTCGTTTCTTTTTCTGGAACTCAATACAAGACCGATCTAACAACCAATCGAGCGACACTTCCTTACGAAGAGCCTCAGACGTTTTGGAATCCGTAATATGCGTTCTATGCCTCACCAACCACGCGGGACGAGCCACGAAACATCTTCCTCTGATATAGATCCGGAGAACTCCTTCCACGCTTCGTACTGAGAAGCAGCATGTACAGGATCAGTATAGCAATCCCGAGATGATGATAACTCTTCAGAGCTTCCCATCTTGCGGAACCCACGACTTCATAGTTCAACACCATGGTCAATACGACATAGACTGCAAGCATCACGTATCCAGCGCGGCTCAATTCGCCTCTCATTTGCGTTGCGGCAGCAACAACGACGCAGGCCGCTGGGATCGCCCAGACTAAATGCTGGTCCCATGTAATGGGAGAAAATAGCAACGCCAAAATGAAGGTCGCGGCGCAATCTTGTGCCCACTCGGGATCTCCAGGCCCTTGAAATGGCCGTCGACTGAACCAGGCAAACAGACCCAACAAGGAGATCGCCGCGACGCCGACGATCGCATTCGCAACCGGCGACGGTAGATCAAAGACCGGTTGGTATCCGGGATCGACTTGCCGAAGCCGATGAGTCGGTGGGTAGGTGACGAGATACCGGAGCATGGTATGGCGGAGAGAGAGGTTGGCCTTTTGAAGTTCATTCTCTTGCCGCCCTTCTATCTGCCGATCAAACACAGAAAGCACGGCATTCCTCGTCCATTCCATGTGATGATCCCACCAACTCGTGGGTCCCATATACAGAACAGGGAGCACGATCCAGATCAGCGTGGCGGCCATCGTATACAAGGCAGCCCGCCACTGCCGCTTCCATAAGAACAGGAGCACAAAGAGCGCCGGCGTAATTTTAAGCACGATGCCAAGCCCAACCAGCGCTGCCCCAAGCCGTTCTCTCCCGACCCATATGGCGTAGAGACCTCCACTGAGAATGCCCAGCAGCATGAGATGCGGTCCACCGTCGTCAAGATCATTCAAGATGAATTGCAGCGTCAACGCCCCGGCACCTACACCAATCCAGAGCCCTCCCCGCCTGTTCGAATCCGATAGACCGCATAGCGTGCGATGGAAGACCATAATCGTCACGGCCAAACAGGCCACTGCAACAGCATAACGTAAGGCCAGACTTGTATTTCTTTCCCAAACCAGCAATGGAGCGAAATAGATGCCGGTGGTCGGCAAATACATGTAGCAGTAATCATTGGCGTACAAGTATTCTCCCAAAAGAAAACGCCTTCCGATTTCCCGATGGATATCGATGTCACGAAAGTGAAAGGCTCGCCCAAAGGAAATAATGTAGCCGTGCACGAGCGCGGCCATGACGAGGCCGACTTTCATGAGTCGTGCAAACAACGCCGACCTCAGGAAAGAATTGAGCCGGTGAATTGGGGAATTCGAGTTCATCGCGTGACTGCACACATACATGACGCACTCAGAATGCGTCAATCGATTCTTTGGTGAGGGAGACTTTGCGGAGGGAACAAGTGGAGCGGCGTTATCCCAGGCGCACCTACCGGTGGGGCAATACTGGAATCTCTTTCCCGAGCGTCGAGGGATGATCCGACTGAGGCACCAGCGATTCCCACCCGTTTGAGTGGGCGGGAGCAATTGCCTCACCGCTCCCTTCCGCTTCTCTTTCTTTGGCGAGGAGTTCCACTTCTTCGATCAATGTGTCCATCAATTCTTCCATCGGGACCTTCCGAACCAGCTTACCCTTCTTAAACAAGATACCCTTGCCCTCGCCACCGGCGATCCCAATGTCCGCCTCTTTTCCTTCCCCGATTCCATTCACGACGCACCCGAGCACCGAGACGTTCAACGGAGTCTTGATATGGCCGAGCTTTTTCTCCAATTCGTTCGCCATGCGGACGACATCGATTTCGACACGTCCACACGTGGGACAGGCGATGACGTTGATACCACGATGTCGCAGCTCAAGCGATTTTAGAATTTCAAACCCGACTTTGACTTCATCAACGGGCTCAGCCGCCAGCGACACACGCAACGTATCTCCGATACCTTGCGACAGCAGGTACCCGAGACCGATCGAAGATTTCACAGCCCCTGTCATGGTCGTCCCGGCTTCCGTGATCCCAATGTGAAGTGGATAATCCGACTGATGGGCAAAGAGCCAGTAGGCGTCGATCGCATGGTGCACGTCCGAGGCTTTCAGCGACACCTTTAGATTGGTAAAGCCCACGTCTTCCAATGCATGCACGGCATTGAGCGCTGATTCTGCAAGCGCCTCGGGGGAAGGCCACCCGTATTTTTCCAGCAAGGGACGTTCGAGCGACCCGCCGTTGACACCGACGCGAAGGGGAATACCACGCTCTTTCACGGCCTTGATGACTTCTTCCACCTTCCACCAGGCGCCGATATTGCCGGGGTTGATACGGACACAATCGACGACTTGCGCGGCCTTTAAGGCTAAGCGATGATCGAAGTGAATATCGGCGATCAGCGGTACCGTCATGGCCGACTTGATTTGGGGGAGCACTCGTGCGGCTTCATCGTCCGGAACCGCTATGCGAATAAGTTCGCAGCCGGCGGCTTCAAGCTGGTGAATCTGTGCAACGGTCGCGGCCACATCGCGTGTGTCCGTCGAACACATCGATTGTACGGAAACGGGGGCATCGCCGCCGATCTTTACTTTTCCGACGGCGATCTGTCGAGTTTTTCGTCGTGCGATGTGCATTCGGTGTTGATGGCCTTTTTCGTGCGGTGAATCGACCTACTCAGCTGCCCTGTTCGTCACCATGAGGGAGATGCTTGCTACGTGTCACACCGGCGAATTGGGATTTCACCGCCGGCGCCTTGCCGATCAGTTCTTTCACGCTCTGGTAAATCCCTTCGGCGGTCAAGCCATATCGTTCACGCAAAAGATCTTGAGGCCCCTGTTCGATGTACCAATCGGGCAGACCCAAGACCCTGGTCTTTACATCTGTCACACCGGCGTCCGAAAGGGCTTCCAGCACCGCAGAGCCGAACCCGCCGATCCGACAGCCTTCCTCCACGGTCACGACATATCGCACCCCCTTCGCGACATCCACGACCAGCTCCTGATCGAGCGGCTTCACAAATCGGCCATTCACCACGGCTGTGGAGATTCCCTCCCTGTCAAGCCGTCCAGCTGCCTCGACGGCCTGCCATACGGAAACACCGATCGCAAAAAGAGCGACATCCGTTCCTGCTTTCAGGAGTTCACCTTTCCCAATCGGGAGCGTCTGGGGAGCCGGATCCATCTTCACGCCAAGGCTCACTCCACGCGGATACCGCACAGAAATCGGCCCGTTAAATTCCAGACATGTTTTTACCATGTGCTGCAGTTCATTTTCATCCTTGGGGGCCATCACGACCATATTGGGAACGTGACGCAGATAGGCATAGTCGAACGCGCCATGATGGGTTGTTCCGTCTTCAGCAACAAGCCCTCCACGGTCAATGCAGAACGTCACCGGAAGATTCTGTGTGGCAACATCGTGCACGACTTGATCGTACGCGCGCTGGAGGAACGTCGCGTACATCGCGACAACCGGCTTCATCCCCTGCGCCGCGAGGCCCGCTGCAAACGTCACGGCATGCTGCTCCGCAATACCCACATCGTAGAGACGATTGGGGAATTCCTTTTCGAATGCCGTCAGCCCCGTGCCTTCACACATTGCCGCCGTAATGGCCACCACGCGTTGATCCTCACGAGCCAACTTGACCAGCGCGTCCATAGCGATGGCCGTATAGGAGGAACGCGCCGCTTTCTTGGCCGGTGCACCTGTTTCTAAAACAAATGGAGGGCAGGCGTGGAACCACACGGGATTCTTCATCGCCGGTTCGTAGCCAAGCCCTTTCTTGGTGATCACGTGAAGCAAGACCGGCCCCTTCATCTTCAATACGTTCTCTAGCGTCGGGAGCAGATGTTCAAAGTTGTGACCATCAATCGGGCCGCTATATTGGAAGCCCAATTCCTCAAAGAGCAATCCCGGTAGAATCACACCTTTGGCGAGTTCCTCGGCCCGACGAGCAAGTTTTTGCATGTCGTAACCGATGTGGGGAATCTTGCGCAACAGCTGTCCGGTCTCTTCCCGCATCTTTCCGTAGAACTCGCCCGTGATCGTGCGACTCAGATACGCGGAAATAGCGCCGACGTTTTTCGAGATCGACATCTGATTGTCGTTCAGGATCACGAGGAAGTCTTTTCCAAGCCCTCCCGCATGATGCAGTCCCTCGAGCGTCATTCCCGCCGTCATAGCACCATCACCTACCACACAGACGACCTTATGCTTCTGTTTCAACTGCTCTCGGGCTTCGACCATTCCAAAGGCAGCCGAGACGCCGGTACCGGCATGGCCCGCGTTGAACGTATCGTACTCACTTTCTTCCCGCTTACAAAATCCGCTCAGTCCGCCGTATTGTCGAAGCGTATGAAATTGTTCACGCCGACCAGTGAGAAGTTTATGCGTGTAAGACTGATTGCTCGTATCCCAAACTATCCTGTCGTTTGGTGTGTCCAGGAGATACTGTAAGGCGACGGTGAGTTCGACTACTCCCAGATTCGAGGCCAGGTGTCCTCCGACGTTCGAAACCGCTCCGATAATCTGCTCGCGAATCTCCTGACACAAAGCCGGAAACCGATCAGGAGACAATTGCTTCAGATTTGCCGGACTATGAATCGTCTTAAGAATGGACATAGATTGGTCTCCTTTTTTCTTCTTCCGTCAGCCGTGTGTCAACGTCACACGCTAACAGATATCTCCTGCTCAGAGGCACTGAATTTGGGTGGAGTCTCACACAGGAACCGTATGATGTCAAGCACTTACCCAAGATCATTGCGGTTGAAATCGGCTCATGCGTGGCGCCATCTGGAGACGCACGGTCAATCGACCGTTGCACAGACCTGACGTTTGGTCTAGTAGGGAAAATCCAGTCCGGCAAAAATGGCTCCCCCTTCTTTACTAAACCCGTAGTCGATTCGTCCCACCACGTTGGGTCTGATGATTCCCCGAAATCCAACGCCCGGCGTGATACGATAGTCTTTGAAGCTCACATTCTTAAAGGAGTTGAAGACCTGCCCGGTATCGATGAACGGCGCGATCTCGAAGTCCGCCATGACGCCGGCCAAGCGCGTCCGCAGTATGTGAATACGCTCCTCGACGCTAAACGCGATCAATTGCTTGTCGATGTAACGATCCACTCCGAACCCGCGCAGATTATTTTCTCCACCCAACGAGCTTTGCTCATAGAATGGAACATCCGAGCCCAGGGTAGCTTGCAGGTCAGCGCGAACCACCAAAATCGCCCGCTTGGACTCACTGGCAAACATCCTTTTGACTTCAATGCCATATCGGGAATACAGCGGTTCATCACCATTTTTGAAGTTGTAATTGAGCTCGGCATAGGCCGTGATCGCCATTCCATCGGTCGGGGTGACCAAATTATTCCTGGTGTCATAGTGGAAACTGATTCGTTGACCGAGAACCGTCGCCCCTGCCGCACCCGGAGCCGAGGGGAAAATATCTCCCGTAAACGGGAGTTTGGTCCCGCCCTCCTGAATCGATTGCATATGTCGCAATCGTTGGCTGATGGCAATTTGCGTGACCTCGTTCGCATAGACGCCGAACCTCCAATTCAACCTCGTCTCGGAGGCCGTATAGTTTGTCTCCTGCTCTTTGACGGTGGTCGGGCCAAGCCCAAAAAACCGCACCGTGGCATTCTTGAAATGCATCGCACTGAACCCGATGCTGTACCGTCCATTACTGAAACCAGGGTCGACATAACTCAACAGGAATTTTCGTTCGATCCGTTCAGTCCAAGACGCAATGCCTCGGAGTTCCTTTCCCCCCGGTTCGTAACGGAACAGGTTGACGGTTCCACGAGTGCCGACGATCGAGTTGTAGACCACCATCGGCGCGACCAAATACTTGAGATCCCCATCCGGCCCCGTGATGAGCGCTGGAACGATCATTCCGACATCATTGCCGTCGTTCTTACTCGTGCTTACGGCGGGGATAGGGAAAAATCGCACGTCTGCGTGGACTGAGCTAGGAGAAACTGCGCACCAGCTCCCAAGCAAGAGGAGCATCAAACTGACGACAAGGCTACGCATACCCGTGCTCGTGGTCTCGCGAAGGACGTTATGGCGCCTTGAGCTTGTCAGATTTCTTGCGGAGTTGATCGACGAGATCTGAATAAGACGAGGCTCGAAGAATCTTTGTAAACTGTCCGCGATAATTGTTCACTAAACTGATATTGTCCACGACGACATCGTAGACCCGCCAGTCTTCGGCTTTATTAATCAACCGATAATCAAGCGGGATCTCAGTTTTTCCTGAGAGGACTTTGGTCCGCACTTCCGCGTACCCCTTCTCCGTACGCTCATTCAAATATTGGACCCCTTCACCCGAATAGGTTTCAATCTTGTCCGCATACGAATTCGTCAGTAACGTCCGAAAGAGATCGACGAATTCTTGTTTTTGCTGATCAGTCAGCTGATTCCACGGAGCTCCGAGAGCCCGTCGAGACATTTCTGTATAGTCAAACCGAGCCTCTACCACTTTTTCAAGCAGGTGTCGACGCTCGTCGGCTTTGTCTTTGTGTTTGAGGTCTTGATCGCGAACGATGCGGAGCACTTCGTCAATGGTCGTTTTCATAGCCTCGGTGGGAGGGCCGGCATATCCTGGAACGACCGATACCCCAACCATGACCGCCGTCAGGAGCGCGATTGTTCTCCAGCGGAAAGCGGTACCTAGGTTCTCAAGAATGCGCATGACCATCATTGCACCATCCCCTCTGCTGAATTTCTACATGCTCGCCTGAGACAGACCGGTCAGACCGAGTTAATTGACTTTACCGTGGACATATTGGCTCACCAACTCCTCAAGATCGAGGCCCGACTCTGTATCACGAATGGTATCTCCCGGTTTCAGGGGATCCCCACCACCACCGGGTGAGAGGGCAAGAAATTTTTCTCCGATGATCCCTCGAGTTTTGATCGACGCAATGGTATCGGTATACAACTTCGTACCGTTTTGAACCGCCAGTGTCACCATCGCCCGATCCTCTTTGAGACTGATCGTCTTCACTCGTCCAACTTCGACACCGGCAATTTCCACCGTGGCTCCTGACTTCAACCCCGACGCTGAGTTGAATAAGGCATCCACTTCATAAAGATCTCCGCCGATGATTTCCAATTTTCCGAGCTTGATAGAGAGGTACCCTAGGGAGATAATGCCGATCAGCACAAAAACACCGACCACTAATTCCAGCCTGCTCTTCTCCATCCTGGGACTCCTCTAGTTTGCAAAGACCGCCCCAGCCAACGGCACCGTCCCACCGACCGAGATGAATTCCCGAATGTCAGGATCCGTCGTTCGTTGAAACTCACCGGATTCCGCCATCGCCGCAATCTTTCCTTGTTTCAGCATAGCCACATAATCTGAAATTCCAAAAACCTCCGGAATCTGGTGACTCACCATTACACCGGTAAACCCGAACTTCCGCTGCATACCCGTGATCAAGTCATGGATCGACTTGGCCATGAGCGGATCGAGCCCGGTCGTCGGTTCGTCAAAGAGGATGATCTCCGGTTGCATCACTAACGCGCGGGCCAGACCAGCACGCTTACGCATGCCACCGCTCAACTCGGCGGGGAACTTGTGGCCCATGCCTGCTAATCCAACCTGCTCGAGCTTTTCCTCAACCCGGTGAGTCACCTCGACACCTTTCATGCGAAGCTTTTCCCTGAGCGGAAACGCAACATTTTCAAAGACCGTCAACGAATCGAATAACGCCGCCCCCTGGAAGAGCATCGCAAACCGTTTACGAACTTCGTTGAGGGCCTGTCCACGAAGTCGCGAAATCTCCACCCCGTCCACCCAGACTTGTCCGGAATCCGGCTGAAACAGACCGATCATGTGCTTCAGCAGAACGCTCTTCCCTTCTCCACTTCGACCGATGATCGTCGTGAGCTTCCCCTCAGGAACGGTAAGATCGACCCCTCGCAAGACAGGCTGCCCCCCCAACGTCTTCGTCACACCGACGAGCTTCAACATAGCTACAAATTAAATAAGAGTGCTGTCAAAAAATAATCCCATACGAGAATGAGGACCGACGACAACACGACAGCCTCAGTCGTGGCGGTGCCCAGCCCCTCGGCACTCATTTTCGTAAAAAATCCTTTATAGCAACAAATCCAACTAATAATCAGCCCGAAACTGACGGATTTGAGGATGCCGCCATAGACGTCTTTCCACTCAACGGCGGACTCAATGGAATTCCAATACGTGCCGGCGTTCACCCCGAGCAGCTCGACTCCCACAATATGGCCACCGTAGATTCCAACGACGTCGAAGATCGCAACCAAGAGTGGCACTCCGATCAAACCTGCGACCAGTTTCGGCGCGATCAGGTATTGGAGCGGGTTGACCGCCATGGTATCGAGCGCATCGATCTGTTCCGTGATCCGCATGATCCCGATCTCCGCCGTCATGGCCGAGCCCGCTCGAGCCGTCACCATGAGCGCTGCCAGCACCGGCCCCAGCTCACGAATCATGCTCACCGCAACAGCTGCTCCAAGCAACCCCTCTGATCCGAACTTCCGCAGCGTATGGTACCCCTGCAACGCCAACACCATCCCCGTGAACGTTGCTGTCAGCACGACGACAAATGTCGACTTGTATCCGATGAAGTGGAGCTGTTTGACGACCTGACTGATTCGTAGCGGCGGACGCGCTAACCAGGCAAAGGACGAAACCACAAAGATCAGCATCCGGCCCATTTCGCTTATGTAGGTGAGGGTCCACCGGCCGATGTATTCAAGAAGCGTCATGGTCACGTCCGTGAGAGTTCTCGCTGTTGTGTTTCAGTGGCCATGGTCGCGGCATAGTGCCGAAAAAAATCCGTCAAGGCTTGCGCCGCGATCAGACTCTGGCGACGAAGTCGACCCAGTCCCAAGAGGCTTGACGGGGTCGTTAGAACGGTTGCAACTCCTTTAAGCCACCCAGTGGGCCTGAGAAACAGATTGAAGTCAAGCGGGAGATCTTCGTCGAGAAGATCCGAAACAGATCGAATGACCACGAACGGAACCTGTGCCCGACATGCCTCAGCAGCCAAGGCCGCACTCTCCATATCAAGACCGACGGCCTCGGTTTCCCTTGCAAACTCGCGCTTTTCCCGGGCACTGTCAATCACACGGTCGGTGGAAACAAACCGACCGATGCGCTCCGGCGGCACCAGTGTCTTAATAAAGGTCAATGTGAGGTTCCGTTCATTTCCCGGCACTGCCAAGGACTGTGACTGTACAGACTCTGAACGTTGCCCGGTTCTCTGCACGACTTCGAGGCCCACCAACAGCGCCCCGACGTCCGCTTCGACGAGCGCGCAGGCAAATCCCGTTGAGACGACGAGATCAATGGGTTGCTGGACAAGCAGTTGGCGGGCACTTCGGCTCGCCTTCTCCAAACCCATACCTGTTTGGGCCAGCCAGTATTCCCCAACTCCGATGGAATGCACATGAACGGAGAGACCGCCAAGACGCCGCTCCGCCCCGGGAGGAAATGCCGCCTGAACAGCCTTCATTTCCCATGGGGTTGCAGTAAAAACGGCAATACGTTTAGGTAGCACAGCTTCCGAAGACAGTAAGGAAAGAGAACCGGGAGAGGTCAATGCTCGGACCGGTACGAGTCGATTCCTGGGATGTGATGACGAAGTTCATCAGCCCGCATCTTCCCTCGAGAGCGCAGGTTTCGACACATCGCCAGAGCCCACAAGGGAAAATACTGGCAATACCAATGGTACCGAAGATAAAACACCCGAGGGAACCCTGTACCGGTGTGCATAATCTCTTCCCACGATCCATCCTTTTTTTGGTGACGAATCAGGAATTGCACCCCGCGCGCCACGCTAAGCGAATCGACCGCGCCAGCCGACATGAGGGCCATCAATGCCCATGCGGTTTGCGAGGGCGTGCTTTCTCCTTGCCCTCGATGCTCGGCATCTTTGTATGAAAGGCAGGACTCGCCCCAGCCACCGTCGGCATTCTGTTTTGACTCCAGCCAGGACACGGCCCGACGAATATAGGGCGCCGAGAGGTCTTCCCCGATCGCTCTCAGCCCAGCCAGGACGGACCAAGTTCCATAAATGTAATTGACACCCCACCGTCCATACCAGCTGCCGTCCTCTTCCTGTTCTTTTTTCAAAAAAACCAGAGCCCGCTCCGCAGCGGGGTGAGTCTTGTCATATCCCAATGCGCCAAGCATCTCCAAACATCGCCCGGCCAAATCAGAAGAACTCGGGTCCAACAACGCCTTATGATCCGCGAACGGTATATAGTTGAAGACCACACGGTTGTTATCTTTATCGTACGCACCCCAGCCGCCATCGGAACCCTGCATCGCCAGCACCCACCGCATGCCGCGATGAATGGATTCGTCGACCTCCCTCTCTTGATCGGGAATCTTCAATTTGGACAAGGCCATAATGACCACGGCAGAATCATCCACATCCGGATACAGCTCATTCTCAAACTGGAAGTACCAGCCACCCGGTTCCGCATGCGGCGAAGAGACAATCCAGTCACCCACCGTCTTCGTTTGCCGAGACATTAAATATCGACCGGCTTTTTGGAGCACGGGATGATCTTGCGGGACTCCCGCCTCGACCAGCGCATTGGTCAATAAGGCGGTATCCCAAATGGGAGAACAACACGGCTGTAGATGAAGTGCGGGAAGCAACTCTCCATCGACCATCACGGAATCGTAGACTTCCAACTCTTCGATTTCTCGAAGCGCTTTGACGACCAGAGGATCATCAGCCTCGTAACCCAGGCACTCGAGCGCCATGATGGAGTTCGCCATCGCCGGATAGATTGCACCGAGCCCGCCTGACCCCTTGATGTGATCCAACATCCACGTCGCGGCCTTATGAAGTGCCTTTTCCCGTAAGACCCGCATAGGCATCCGGTCATACAACTTCAACATGGCATCCAGCGCCACAAAGAAGTTGTGCGGCGTGAGCCACGCCTGATCCTTATTGAACGGAGGGTACTTCCAATAGCGAACTTCTCCACGCGGGATTGGGTACAACTCGTCGATGCCTTGTTCACGTGGAATCTGGCAGACCGGCCGGTGGGCAAAGACGATCAGCAAGGGAATCAAGACCGCCCGAGACCAATACGAGATCGCATAGATACTGAAGTAAAACTTCTTCGGGAGCAGCATGATCTCAACGGGCATGTGCGGGACGCCTTCCCAATCATACTGATCGAACAACGCCAGCGTGATTTTTGTAAACACGTTGGCCTGTAGCACCCCACCCATTGCCAAGATTCGCTCTTTGGCTCGGATCATGAAAAGTTCGTCCGCCGACACACCGCTCAACTTGAGCGCAAAATAGGCCTTAACCGAGGCACTGATCTCGGCCGGCCCGCCGTAATAGATCGGCCATCCACCATCGGGCAGTTGCGTCGATTTAAGGTATCGGACGGCTTTTTGCTCTCGTTCGGGATCCACGCGATCGAGGAATCGGCGCAGCATCAAATATTCGGAGGTCAGCGTCGTATCCGCCTCCAACTCGGCCACCCAGTATCCCTCCGAATGTTGCCTGCTGAAGAACCAAGACTGACTCCGCCTGATGGCATCATCCACCGCATCCGGTTGGCCGACGGCATGCCCAATCGGCCTCCGAACCGTTGACGAATCCAAAGGCGGCAGGATGACCGGCTTATCTGACACCAACCGAAGCGACGCGATAGGCGTGTATTCCGTCGCAGGGTCGAATCCTCCCCGAGGGTTCGTAAGCAGACTATCGGAGAGGCGGTTGAAAAACGCCTTGATGATCTTCATGAATAGTTAGGACTCAAAAGAAATAACTTCGGCAGGCGAAAGACCGACATCTATAGCAGGTCTCCCTTAATGTGATTCCTCACAACGCACACAAACGCAGCACAGCTCTATATAACAGACACCTAAAATCGAGTCAAGCAAGAGAGGTGGGAAGTGCCTGATGTACATATATTTTTCCGAATGCCAGAGGCTGGGCACGCCCACTGAGCTGGAGCATGAACTCGTCGTGGTGATGCGTCGTGGCAGAAGATCCACTTTGCTCACGGCACCTCGCGGCCCTTCCAAGCAAGGCACTGGTATAAGCCATGCTATGGTGTTAGACAGGAGTCATGGGACCGACGCAATTTACGTCCTCTGTTACATCTCGGAGAATCTGTCGTGAGGGAGCTACAGCGATCACCTCCTCTGAGGAAGTAGCAAGACCTTCGATGTGCGCCTCGCGTCGAGATCGGTTCTTCATATGACTTTCAGATATGGTGTATTCGGGTATCCATGCCCGACTCAACGAACGCTGCATGTATCCTGATGATCAGTTGTTAGGGAGGAGGTTGCTCCAACATGATGCTATCTCCCGCAATCCACTCTACCCTGGCGATCCTCTGGGGCGGCGTGATGCTCATATTGCTTATGGTGGTTTTCAAGACGACGGGAATGCGCCCCTCCCCGACCACACCCTGGGTGGGGGTCAGAACTCTGTCCACGATACGGCTCCTTGTCTTGGTCGTCGTCGGTGCGACGGGTGTGATCGCGGCGTATCCTTTGATCGACAAAAACTATGCGGCGGTGTTCGTCACACACTCCGGGTGGTTACTCCTGGGAAAGCTGGCGATAGTCTGGCTGGTTCTCGCAATCGCATTGCGGACCCATCTTGTTCTGCTACCGGCACGCGCCATGCCACCAGCAACGGCAGCGAGCGCTCGCCGTACCCTCCGACCATGGATCGTCATCGAGGGTATTTTTACACTTGCGCTGGTATGGGCAGGACATGTGGTGGCGAACGAGCACCCGCCCAATCATGCGGTCATCCGCGATTGGCCTTACCCCTTCCGCTTTTCCATCGCCAACACCTGGGGCATGGGCATGCCGGACGCTGTGATCGGCGTATGGACTGCAACGGTTCTGCTGCTGGTGGCTGGCGGCCTGGCGGTTCTTGCGCAGATGAAGAACTGGCGATTGCGGTGGCGGCTCGGCCTACCCACAGTGCTCACAGTTTCGGCACTCGCCGTCGGGTTATACGCGCTGGCGGTTGAGGCCTTTCCGGAAACCTATCGCCCGATCCCGGTTCCGTTCACGTCCAAATCCGTCGCTCACGCCATGACCCTCTTTGCTGACAATTGCGTCCCTTGTCACGGACATCAAGCGAAAGGTGACGGCATTTTGGCCAAAACTTTGCCGAAACAACCGCTCGACTTACTGACAGAGCCGCACGCGAGTATGCATACTCCAGGAGATTTTTTTCATTGGCTCACGAATGGCATTCCCGGCACGGGCATGCCTCCATGGGGTGAGACATTTTCTGAGGAAGAGCGCTGGGATCTCGTGAATCTCATCCATGCCCTCTCGCGGGGGTATCAAGCACGCATTATCAACACTCGTATCCTGCCCAACCAACCGTACCTTGCACCCCCGGGCTTCTCCTATACCACCCATGACGGGCACACCGGCAGACTGAAGGACTTCCGTGGGGAAAAGGCCGTACTGCTGGTCCTGTTTTCGTGGCCGGACTCGCGTGAGCGACTCGATCAACTACGGCTCGCCCATCGGGTGTTACGAGACTACAAGGCCGAGGTGTTGGCTGTACCGCTGACGGGTCTTACCCCGCAGCAGACTGCCCTCATCAAAGAGGACCTCCCCTTCTCCCTGATCGAACAGGGTGCAGCTGAGATCGCCCGCACCTATTCACTTTTTCGTAGAACGATCTCTCATCCAGACCTCATGGGCCAAGGCACCGTACCGAAACACATGGAGTTCCTGTTCGACCGCTTCGGATACTTGCGGGCACGGTGGATCCCGGAAACAGATGGGCCCGACTGGCATGACCTCGACTTCGTGACACAACAGGTGGATCAGCTGAATCAGGAACAGGAAATTCTTCCCCCGCCACCCGACTATGTGCAGGAGTCGACCCATGATATGCACATGGGCGGGATGGACATGGGTGGAATGAAAATGTAGGCACCTGATTTGGCCCATCATGGAAGGAGATTCATGAAGGCTTGGCCTTCACTCTTCAGAGTGCGCTGTGGAAAGCTCCAGACGAATAGGCTCGCCCTCCTTCTGATTCTCTTCCTGACCATTCTGACCCTAGCGTCTTGCTCCGTAATCGATGCGTCCTTTTCTGCGATCAAGACGACGTTCTCGGCGATCAAGACCAGCTATCGCGTCGTCAAGAAGACGGTCAAAGGCACGATATGGGTCGTCCGAGGAACCTATCAATTTACAACGGAGGCCACCAAACTTGTGTATCAGATAGGGAAGTTTACCTTTGAGGTCATCCGTGCCCCGTTGGAGTATCCCTTGATGAGTGATGACATTGAGACTATCGATGGGCTCCCGGTCAAGGAAGCGATTCGTCTTGGACGGGTGAAAGCTGCTCCGTACACCGTCAAGGGACATCATTACGTGCCGATGACGCTCGCCAGCGCACAAACATACAAAGAGACAGGCTTGGCATCATGGTATGGGGAAGAAACCAGGCGCCTGAAAGGAGGGCACATGACGGCCAACGGCGAGCTGTTCAACCCCAGGTCCCTGACAGCAGCCCATAAGTATCTGCCGCTTCCGATTCACGTCCAGGTGACGAATCTGGAAAATGGCCGGTCGATCATTGTACGAGTGAATGATCGGGGTCCCTTTCCCAGTCGTCATAATCCGGATTCCGGGAAAAGGATCATCGATCTGAGCCGGGGAGCCGCCGAGCAGCTTGGATTCGTCGACCAAGGAGTCGCCAAGGTCCGTGTTGAGACGATTCAGCTGGAAGAAGCATAAACCGGAGGTCAAAGCCCCACCCGCCCGTGGTGGATCGAATGAGCCGGTTTTTTGTTCTCGTCGAGCGAAGAGAACATGCGCAAAGAGAACTTCAGGCAGCGAATCCCGTTAGGCTGGCTGCAGATCTCCGAGCCTCACAGACACGAGTTTGGAGACACCAGGTTCTTCCATCGTCACACCGAAGAGGGAGTCCGCGATGCTCATCGTCCGCTTGTTGTGGGTGATGACGAGAAATTGGGCATTCCGTGCCAGATCCTTCAAGACCGTCGTAAACCGCCCGATGTTTTCCTCGTCGAGCGGGGCGTCGATTTCGTCCAATAGGCAGAACGGTGTCGGCCTGATGAGAAAGCTCGCAAACAACAGTGCCATCGCGGTAAGAGTCTTTTCGCCGCCAGACAGCATGGTAATGCTCTTCAGTCGTTTTCCAGGTGGTTGCGCCACAATTTCAATGCCCGGCTCTTCACTGCCGGACGGCTCGCCGTTTTCCGTCGGGAGTTCTTCGACCAACCGCAGCTCGGCACGCCCACCGGGGAAAAACTGACCGAACACTTCGGTAAACTTCCGCTGCAGCTCATCATAGGTCGCCGCGAACATTTCTTTCGTCGTCCGATGAATCCGTTGAATGATCTCCTTGAGCGACGCGATCGAATTCGACAAGTCTAGTTCCTGAGTCGAGAGGAACTTATGGCGTTCCTCAAGTTCTTGGTGCTCACTGATCGCGGCCAAATTGATCGGTCCCATACGATCAAGCCGGTCACGGAGTTTCTGCAACTGCTCCTTCAACTCGGCATCGGATCGTTCGACAGTGTCTTGCGCAGGCACGGCATCGCTCTCCGTCGTTGGCTCACTCGATACCGAAGAAACAGCGACCAGCGTCGACGGATCCAGTTGATAGGTGCCCGCCAAAGTACTTTCAACCGTCCCCAGTTGCGTGCGAACTTCAGCACGCCGGACCTCCACCGTCATGCGCGCGTCACGAATCGCGGACATTCCTCGCCGCGATTCCTCGAGGCGACTTTCCAATGCCTGGCTGTCTGCCATTTGTTGCGCTTGTCGCTCCTGAGCGGCTACCAGCTCGCCCTTGACTTGCCCTGCAGTCCCACCAAGTTCCCGGCACCTCTCCTCTTGACGAGTTTGCTCGGCTTGGCTCTGCTCGATCAGACCTTTCAGACTGGCGAGATGCTCCCCCAATACCCGGAGTCGATCTTCCGTTTCCTGAATCTGCTGCGTCACCCGCGCCCGATTCAGCTGCTCATGCTCTCGTTTCGCGCGCAGCCCCTCAGCCGCTAACCGCGCGTCCGTGACGCGATCCTGATGCGTTCGCAGGTTGTGCTCGAGCAGCCCAAGCCCCTCACGCACCCTCGATAACAACGTGTCTTGGCCGGTTTTTTCTGCGACCCACTGACTCAATTGGGCCTGAACCGACCGTGATTCGTGTTCCAACTGCTCGCGTTCCGTCAGACCTTCCTGAACCTCTGCGTCCACCGCGTTGAGTCTGTGATCAAGATCGGCCAGCACATGCTGGAGCTTTTCTTCATCTTTCCGCAACGACAGATTTCGCATCTCGGCCTCACGCAGCGAATCTCCGAGCTGACGGTCGCGCTCGGTCAGCTCCTGGATCTGAGCATGCACGACCTCCCGCTGCTGTTTATTCTGACCCAGCTCCACCTCAAGCGCCTGCCGCTTGGTTTCAAGGTCGAGTACCTCTCGGCGTCGCTCAAGCAGCCCGGGCGTGCCTTCCACATGTCCACCCGTCACAATACCGGATGCATCCACCACTTCACCGTCCAGTGTCGCCAGGATCGGCCCGTTCGGAGCGCTCCAGGCATGGCGCTCCCACAACTCGATCGCTTGGTCCAAAGAGCGAACGATCACGACTCGATCGAATAACGAGTCGCGGGCAACCGTTCGAGCCATATCGGTCTGAACCAGATCCACTGCTCTCCCGACGACTCCCGGCTCCGTGGCGATCGTCGTCCACCAGTCGTACACGTGTTTTCCTTCCCAACGTGGTTGCTGCGGAATAAAGCTGCCTCGCCCCAGAGCCTCTTCCTGGAGAAACCGGATCAATCGCCGCCCGACGGACGGTTCATCGACAAACCACCCCCGAACACGCTCCCCGAGAACCGCTTCGACCGCACGCTCCATCCCAGATGGAATCACCAGCCATTCAGCGACGGCGTCACGCACCCCTTCACAAGACTTCAGAGCCGGCCCTTGGTTGGCTCCTTGCCGGCCATACCCCATCTCCTCACGGACTACGCTTTGCAGCGCCTCTAAGCGTGACTCAAGCCCGGCGAGCTCTTCAGAACGCCGCAAGATGACGAGATCCAACGACTGCGCGAGCCCGATCGCTTGAGCCGCTTCTTCTTTTACGGCACGTTGGTCCGCTTGTAGCGTCGCAACGAGTCGGTCCGCGTTTCCGTATTCTTCGCGCAACGTTTCGTGACGGGTGACCGAGGATTCACGTTGACGCCGAAGCTCATCCCGCTCCGCAGTCAACCGGGTGGCTCGGTTGGCGACATCTTCCATCCGCTTTGCGAACTGCGAGATGCTCTGCTCGGTGTTGGCGACCAGCACGGCCAGTTGCAGCACATCTTTGCGCCCTCGCTCTTCCTCTGCGACAGCAGCGGCACGCCGATCGAGCAATCGTGTCATCTCCTGATCAAGCTCCTCGAGTGCCTGATTTCGAAGCGTCACCTCCTCCTCGAGCCTGAGCAATGATGATTCAATAGTCTGAAGTGTGCCGCCCACATGTTCTTGCGAGCGGAGGAGTTCTTCAAGCTCGGCCGATTCCTGGACTTGTTGTTGGCTGAACAACTGACCCCGATTGCGTTCAACCTCCGCCGCGGTCAGCGCTTGCGCCTGCTGCTGCTCCACACCCGCCAACTCTTCCCGAATCTTTCCAATGGAGTCGGCCGTGGCGATCGCTTCGAGACGCGACTGTTCGAGGTCCGTCGCAAGTCGAGCCTGCTCAGCCGCCTTCTCAGATTCTTGCTGATCCAGACTCAAGACCTCCCCCTCGACCTCCTGCAACGTCTGTCGCAACGCCCTGAACTCCCTCGTTAACAAAGTCACCTCGATCTCACGCGCTTCACCTTGCAAGGTCTGATAGGTGCGAGCTTGGCGTGCTTGACGCTCCAGAGAATTGAGCTGCTTCTTGACCTCCGCCACGATGTCCCGAACACGCAAAAGATTTTGCTGCGTCGTGTCGAGTTTCCGCAACGCCTCCGCCTTCTGCTTCTTGTAGCGAACAATCCCGGCCGTTTCCTCGATGAGCTCACGCCGATCTTGCGGAGACGCGTTCAAGATCTGATCAATTTGCCCCTGGGCGATCACCGTGTGCCCTTTGCTTCCGGCACGCGTATCGAGCAAGAGACTACGGATGTCTTTCAGGCGGCAGTGAATCTTGTTGATGAGATATTCGCTCTCCCCGTTGCGATACAGGCGGCGGGTAATCATCAACTCCTGAACTTCAGTCAGTTCACTCGGAAGCCCCGAGTTTCCATCCAGTTTCATAGCCGCCTGATCCAACCCGCCGATAACCAGCGAGACCTCCGCCATTCCCAGCGGCTTTCGGACTTCGGTGCCGTTAAAAATGACATCCTCCATCTTTTCGCTTCTCAGCGTCTTGGTGCTCTGCTCTCCCAACACCCACAGGATAGCATCGACGACATTGCTCTTCCCGCTTCCATTGGGTCCCACGACCGCAGTGACTCCCTCCGGGAATTCAATCTTCGCCTCCGCGAACGACTTAAAGCCCAACATATTCAGCGACTTCAAATGCATCGATTCACCTTTTCATGCGCACGTGGAACACTCTGATAAGGAAACAAAAATTTCCGGCCCTTGTATCACAGGGGTTTCAAGAAATCAAAATAAAACACAGCCAATAGGGTAGATATGATGTTACCCTACAATTTATGGGGTTCTTTCGGGAAGAACTGTGGTGTGGCGAGGGCGATAGATCTCACCCTTCTAAATAAACCCATGCACCCAAGATTTCGAGGGGGCATTATCCGCGATGAATTAGCGAGCCATGCTGGCGACCGAGCTCTTGGAAGATTCTATCTGGACAAGTTCCTTCGGCAGAAGGAACTCGACATCTTCCTCAATGACCGTGAGCTCTTCGACCTCGGACGGTTCCGACATTTTCAAGAACGCCACCACTTCGGTCACGAGAATTTCCGGTGCCGAAGCGCCGGCGGCAATTCCGACCGCTTTGGCCCCCTGCAGCCACACCGGATTGATATCCGCGGCTGAATCAATGAGATAGGACGGGATGCCGCACTGTTCGCCCAGTTCCCGCAACCGGTTGGAATTGGAGCTGTTCGGCGAGCCGATGACCAGAATGACGTCCACGAGACGGGACAGTTCCTTGACGGCATTCTGCCGATTCTGCGTCGCGTAACAGATATCTTCCTGATGCGGCCCTTTGATGTTCGGAAACCGTTCATGCAACGCACCGACGATGTCCCGACATTCATCCACACTCAGCGTCGTTTGCGTGACATACGACAGGTTGACTGTGCTCTCCACGTGTAGCTTTTCCACATCGCTGACAGACGACACCAGGTGAAACTTGTCGGGGACCTGGCCCAGCGTCCCGATTACTTCCGGATGACCGGCGTGACCGATAAGAATCAGCTCATACCCCTGGGTATAATCGCGGTTCACCTCGTTATGGACTTTGATCACCAACGGACAAGTCGCATCGATCACGTGCAACCGGCGTCGACGCGCTTCTTCCCACACGGACTTGGCCACCCCGTGCGCGCTGAAGATGACAACTGACCCTTCTGGAACTTCGTTCAACTCTTCCACAAAGACCGCCCCCTTTTGCCTGAGCGACTTCACGACATGGCGGCTGTGGACGATCTCATGACGCACAAAAATAGGAGCGCCATATTTCTTGAGCGACAGCTCCACGATTTCGATCGCCCGATCGACACCGGCACAAAACCCACGGGGATTTGCAAGATATATCTTCATGGTGGTCGTGGCTCCTTCGCTCAACTCTATAACAAGCCATCCTGTCAGCGTGTAGATTCACGATACGTCAGATCAACGGGCCTCGTCAACAGAATTGCCTCTGAGAAGTCACGACGGTGTCACTCAAGCGGAGATGAGGCTCTCATAGCTCCAAATTATGAGCGAACCCTTACCCTGAATATCCAAGCACCCTGCTTGAATGAATTCGCGTGTCGGCGGAGAATCTGCAGTCGAACAGGTATTGACAAGCTACGGAACCACCGAAAGAATTCGTGCTGCCCTGCATATTGGCTCTGCCCGCTAGGCCGGTCAGATATGGTCAATAGTGAGCTGTATACCAGTATAAAGTGGACATTCAGGCGCCACTCCTTAATAAGCAATGCACTCATTAGGCTGGGAATAAGATGTTCGGTAATCGTGATCCTCGAATTACTTCGTGGGAACAAAGGAACCACCCGAGCCTAGTTCTCAAGGATTGAGAAATGTGCCCTGGAGATCTTGTTCGCTTCATGCAGGCTTGGTATGTTGCAGACCGTTGGGGATGGTCACAACCTTGGAGGTCATTATGAAAAAGACATCAGCTAAAAAAGTTGCCACTGCTGGAAAGCAGCTTGCGCGAAAGGGAAAGGCTCTTCGAGGCAAGGCTGGCGCAACGGCTCGTCAACTCAAGAAAACCGTTGCTGATGCTGCATCCACATCGAGCCGTCAGCTCAAGAAAGGGGTCAAGAAGGCGAAGTCCACGCCCACCAGTCGTCAGGCAAGGAAGGTCGGCCAAGCCGTCGGCGGCTTCTTAGGCAAGACGATCGGCCGCGCCGAACAGATCGTCACACGAGTGGTGAAGAAGAGATAGCAGAGAGCGGGGCAATCCAGGAGTCTGTCGAGATTTCATATTCTAGTGGCAACTCAAAACTCTTCGCTCTTTGTTTCCTTCTTGTGAAAGGAGGCGCCTCAGATGGCTCAAAGACCTTTTCAAACGGGCGCGGTCGTCAACCTGAGTAATGGAGAAAGCAGCAAGGAAGTCACCATCGGTACCGTTCCCACCAACAAACGGTTCCATGTCAAATTTCTTGGGATCAACGGATTTGGACAACCTAACCAACCCCTTTTTTACGCTGTTCACGTGACGACAGGTTCGAGAATCGGCATCTATCCAATTGCACCCTCTGGTAGTGCGGGCATAGCCGAGCCTGAATTTCCAGCGAGGTATTTTGGAAGCCAGGAAATAATACTCTATGCAGATCCAGGGTCCGACCTCATTTTCACGGTCGCGCGGAAGGACACCACAGGAAACGTACGGGTGTTCATTGATCTCTGCGGAATTCTCGTGGATGTACGAGCGAGGAGTCGAGCAGATCGGTGATCAGGAGCACCGAGCAACTCGTCCCTACTCACAAGGGAAATGTCGACACATGAATCCTACTCCGAATCCTTCCGCTATCTTACAAACCGCCTTCAGCTTTTGGGGCTCAAAAGTCTTGCTGACAGCCGTCGAGGTTGGTCTGTTCACCACGCTCGGCAGCCGCCGCCTTACGGGAGAGGAGTTGGGCAAAGAATTGCGATTCCATCCACGGGCGAATCCGGACTTTTTTGACGCCCTCGTGGCTATGAAGTTTCTCGGCCGCGATGGTGACGGTCCACAGTCGAAGTATTTCAACACACCCGAAGGAGCACTGTTCCTCGATGCCACGAGTCCGCGGTACATCGGTGGCCTTCTTGTCATGCTCAGCGCACGACTGTTCAAATTTTGGAACGATCTGCCTGAGGCGGTGCGGACAGGCCGGCCGCAGAACGAGGTCAAGCACGGCCAGAAGGGAATGTTTGAGGAACTCTATTCGAACCTACCCAGATTGGAACAATTCATGGGCGCGATGACCGGGCTCTCGCGCATCAATTTCGAGGCCCTCGCGGAGAAGTTCGACTTCTCACAATTCCGTACTCTCTGCGATGTCGGCGGTGCGACCGGCCTGCTCAGTATCGAGGTCGCTAAGCGGCACCACCATATGAAATGCGTCAGCTTTGATTTGCCGGTCGTCGAGCCGATCGCGAAGCAACACATCGCCGCCGCTGGCTTGGAGAGTCGCGTAAGCACCGCGTCCGGCGACTTCTTCAAGGACCGACTGCTAAAGGCCGACGTCATTACGATGGGTATGATTCTGCACGACTGGAATCTTGAGAAAAAAATGCACCTGATCCACTCTGCGTACGACGCGCTACCACCAGGCGGCGCGTTGGTGGCCATCGAAGCGCTGATTGACGATGCCCGGCGCGAGAATGTGCATGGGCTGCTCATGTCCCTCAACATGCTCATCGAATTCGGCGATGCGTTCGATTATTCGGGCGCGGATTTTCGCCGGTGGTGTGGCGATGTCGGATTCAAGCGGTTCGAGGTCATCCACCTTGCAGGCCCGTCAAGCGCGGCCGTCGCCTACAAGTAATCTGTCCGGCAGTGGACTACGTTCAACCACCGTCTTCCCGCAGTTACTTGACAGCTTCTTCCCTCCCCCGTACGCTGAGAGATCCGCATGGGCAGCATGACTCACAAGAAAATCCTGATCGTCGAAGATGAGCGCGACATTCTGCACCTCGTCAAGCACTACTTGGAGAAAGAAGGCTTTCGAACCGTCGTCGCCATGACCGGGCTCGAAGCCTTGAAGAAAGCCACGGAGGATAAGCCCGATCTGGTCGTCCTTGATCTCATGCTGCCGGAGATGGACGGGCTGGAAGTCTGCAAGCGCCTGCGTTCCGCTCCCGATACTGCAATGCTCCCGATCATCATGCTGACAGCCAAAGCCGAAGAGTCGGACACGATCGTCGGGCTCGAACTGGGCGCAGATGACTATGTCACCAAGCCCTTCAGTCCGAAAACGCTGGTCGCCCGCCTCAAAGCTCTCCTGCGGCGAGTCGAACGCACACCTGAGACCGAACCTGACCTCTACCGTTATGGAACGCTCACGATGAATCTCTCACGGCATGAGGTCAGCCTAGGTAAACAAGAGGTTACCTTGACGACCAAGGAATTCGGCTTACTCGAACATTTGCTCCGCCATCGGGGCCGCGTGCTCACCCGCGAGGTGTTGCTCAATGCCGTCTGGGGCTACGACTACTATGGGACAACCAGAACGGTCGACGTTCACATCCGACGGTTGAAACAGAAGCTGCCGCTCCTTGAAGAAGCCATCGTCTCGGTCAAATCACTTGGGTACAAACTGAAAGACTTCGACGAGCCAGGATGACGTGGTCGATCCGCTGGAAGGTAATGACTGGAACGCTGGTGGCAGTGGCCTGTGGCCTGTTCATTGCCGGCGCGATGACGATTCAAGCCCTCGAAAGACAGCATCTGGCACAACTGGGCGAGACACTCGAGGCGAAAACCAAACTCGTTGAATATGGGTTCCAGTCCCTCTTTGGCGCAGGTCACCCATCTCCCCTCCCCACTCAACTCCAGGACACCACGCGCGACCTCGGGAATCGGGCTGCGGCCCGGGTGACCTTAATCGCCGTAGACGGAACTGTCCTTGCCGACAGCGCCGTACGAGATGCCGACCTCTCCACACTTGAAAACCACAAATCCAGGCCTGAAGTCGACCAAGCGTTTTCCACCGGACAGGGACACGATGTCCGCTCCAGCCACACCACCGGTGAACGGGTGATGTATCGGGCCGTCCTCATGAAGACAGCCCAGGACACTTCACCACTCGTTGTGCGTGTGGGACTCCCGATGGTTGTGCTTGACCGTGAGCTATCGGAGACACGGAAGCATCTCTTTCTCTCCCTTGGAGCGGCGTTCCTCGTCGCCCTTACGCTCAGTGTCTGGTTGGCACACAGCATTACCAAGCCGCTGTCGGATATCGTCTCGGCTGCCCGGCAACTGGATGCCGGCAACCACGCCCTCCACATCCGGACAACCGCACAGGATGAAGTGGGCCTCCTGGCCTGCACACTGAATCGTGTGGCCGACCAGCTTCAGACCAAGATCGACGAGCTATCGGAAGATCGTGCTCAACTCCTGGCAGTCCTGACATCGATGGTTGAAGGCGTCATGGTCTTGGACTATCGGGGCCACGTCTTGCAGGTCAATCCGGCGTTGGAACGGATGTTCGGCATCTCACGTGTGGAAGCACGCGGTCGTCCCTGTACCGACCTGTTTCGCCATCAACAGCTCAATGAATTGGTGGCCATCATCCTGCGCTCGCCGGCGCATCATCAGGATGAAATCGTGCTGCCGCTCACGGGGCGATGCCTACAGATTGAAGCATCACCTGCGGGAGGGAGACGAGAAAACGAAGCGTGTGTGGTGTTGGTCTTCCACGATATTACGGATCTTCGTCGATTGGAAAAGATACGGAAAGATTTCGTGGCGAACGTCTCTCACGAGCTTCGCACACCGCTCACATCCATCAAAGGTTATGTGGAGGCCTTGCTCGACGGAGCCAAAGACGATCCGGTGGCGTCCACGAAGTTCTTGGACATCATCCTCAAGCAAAGCGATCGATTAAACCTGATCATCGAAGACCTGCTCGAGCTATCAAAGATCGAATCAGGCGGCATCTCGTTCAAGAAAGAACCGATTGAACCGAGGTCTTTGGTGGAGCGCGCGCTTTCAGTCGTCAAGCCGATAGCCGACAAGAATCGCCATCATCTCACCACGGCGATCGATTCGAGGCTCCCGGCGGTGGCAGGAGACGAAGGTCGTCTCGTCCAGGTTCTTACCAACCTACTCGATAACGCCATCAAGTATACCCCGAAGGGCGGGACGATCACGGTCGCTGCGACGCCGGCTCCCGCTTTGACGAACACCCAGCCTTTCGCGAACGCGATCGATATCAGCGTCGCGGATACCGGTATTGGGATCCCTGAACAGGACAGGCCACGCGTGTTCGAGCGTTTTTACCGTGTCGACAAGGCACGATCGCGCGAGCTAGGGGGAACCGGATTGGGATTAGCCATCGTGAAACACATCGTCGAAGGACATGGAGGACAGGTCTGGGTGGAGGCAAATCGGCCGCGGGGAAGTCGATTTGTCGTTCGCCTTCTCATCAACCCCGGAACGTCAGTTTCTGGCTCAGTGGAATGACGCAAATAGAGCGTAGACTCCCGCTCCCAACAGGGCGGCCCCTGGCAGTGTAAATATCCAGGCCGAGAAGATCTTTCTCGTCACCCCCCATCGAACCGCCGATAGCCGCTTCGTCGATCCCACACCCAGAATTGATGAGGTGATGGTGTGGGTCGTGCTGACCGGCAGCCCAAAGTGCGCCGTAAACAGCAAGACTGCCGCGGCACCGGTCTCAGCGGCGAACCCGTGAACAGGCTCGAGCTTCACCATCTTGATCCCTAACGTTCTGATAATTCGCCACCCGCCCACTGTGGTTCCAAGACCCATTGCCAGCGCGCAGGACACGATCACCCAGGTCGGCACTTCAGATGTGGTCAACTGCCCGGACGCCACCAGAGCGAGTGTGATGATTCCCATCACCTTTTGAGCATCGTTCGCTCCGTGGCTAAAGGCCATGAAACTCGCGGAAAGGACTTGGAGCCGACTAAATATCTTGGTGGCAACTCCTCGGTGCACCCGGGAAAAGGTCCGACCGACGAGAATCATAATAAGAAATCCCATCACAAACCCCATCAGGGGAGAGACGATCATGGCTTCAAGAATTTTGTGCAGGCCTTGAAACTGGACCACCGTCCAGCCGCCATGGGCCACAGCCGAGCCGACGAGGCCGCCGATCAGCGCATGCGACGAGCTGGTGGGCAATCCTAACATCAGCGTGAGGAAATTCCACAGAATGGCGCCGCCCATGGCTGCAGCCACTACGGCATTGGTAATGGCGTCGGGGAAGACAATACCTCCCCCAATCATCTTCGCCACTGCCGTGGAAAAGAAGGCCCCGGCGACATTCAACAGTCCCGCCAGCAACACCGCGGCGATCGGGCTCAGCACACGGGTGGACACAACGGTCGCCACCGCGTTCGCACAATCGTGCCACCCGTTCGAAAAATCGAACAGGAGAGCAAGGATCACCGTTATAAGAAGCAAGCCGCTGAGTTCTGTCATATCCAGTGGGAATACTATTCGCCAATCTGGCTACCTAAGCCATTTGTAAGAACCGCCTGAGAATGAAGCGCCTTCAGGAACGCGCCTTCGGTTCATGGCTGGTTACGTCTGTTTGAGGACAATGCGCTCGATCACATTGGCGACGTCTTCGCACCGGTCGGTTCCATCCTCCAGCGTTTCGTAAATTTCTTTCCATTTGATGACCGCAATAGGGTTCGGCTCCTTTTCAAAGAGCTCTGAAATAGCATCGCGTGATACACGGTCCGCTTCGTTCTCAAGACTGTTGACCTGCACGGTGAACTCTTTGACTTCGGCATGTGACATGCCGATTCGATCGACTCCGTGACCCACTGCGACGCAGGCTTGGTAGAGAATATCAGCCAGCCGAATCGCACAGGCAGTCGGTCGCTCAATCTTGTAGATGGCGCATCGATCCGCCACCGCTTCCACAGCGTCAAGAATATCGTCCAATGCACTGGCCAGATCATGGATGTCTTCCCGGTCAATGGGAGTAATGAAGGTCTGATTAAGGCGGACGGCAATGTCATGGGTGATTCCGTCACCGACATGTTCCACGTCTTTAATTTGCAGCGTCTTTTCCCGGACGTTCGTATAGTCCTCCATCAGCTCCTTGAGCAGACGACTTCCTTCTATGACGTTATGAGCCGCTTGTTTCAACAGATCGAAAAAGGCCTCTTCTTTGGGGAGTAGACCGAACATCATCTTCTATATCTCGGACTCCTGAGTCGGATGTGTGTGGCAATGATGCGCTTGTGAGCGGATTCAGTCTCTACCAGCGTACGAGGCTCGTGGCCCACGTCAGGCCCCCGCCAAAACTGCCGAGCAGCACCAAATCTCCGGGCGAGATCTTTCCACCGCGGACCGAATCATCGAGCGCGATGGGAAGAGAGGCCGAGGACGTGTTGCCATATCGTTCGATCACCGATGCCAGGCGATCGTCCCCGACGCCCACGCGACCTGCGATTTGCGACAAAATGCGCCCGTTCGCCTGATGGAGCACCACATGCCTAATATCCTCGGAACGGACGCCACATTCCTTCAGGATATCCATTACCGCGCGTTCAACCCGTCGAATGGCTAACCGGAAGAGCGGCGCCCCCCGCATGCGAAGCACATGCTCTCTTGTTCTTACCGCCTCGGAAGTCAATGGCAGTCGCGATCCACCACTAGGAACACAAATGAGTCCGTGGTGCGCCCCATCGGCGTATAACTTGATGCTGAGAATCCCTCGCCACTCAGCGCTGCGATCTTCTTCGCCTTGGACGATAACGGCTCCGGCTCCGTCTCCGAACAATAGTGTGGTCGCTTCATCCTGGTAATCGAGCGATCGCGACTTCACCTCTGAAGCGATCACGAGGCAGGTCCTCACCTGAGTGCTCTGGATCATGGCCTGCGCCATGGAAAGGCCATACAAAAACCCCGAACATGAGGCGGATACATCAAAAGCTCCAACCTGCTTACATCCCAGACCTCGCTGGACAGCGCACGCTGTTGATGGGAAGGCCATATCAGGGGACGTTGTGGACAGGATAATGGCATCGATGGAGGAAGGCCTACACCCTGCGGCATCAAGGGCTCGACGCCCCGCGGCAATCGCCATATCGGAAGACGCCTCCTGCTCCGCAGCCCAACGACGCGTCCGAATACCAGTGAGTCGTTCAACACCAGCCGGAGATACCCCTGTCATCCTGGCAATCTCCTCATTAGTGACGACACGGGACGGAAGATAGCTGCCTGTTCCAATGAGCCGCGGTCGAATCATCTTCTAAACCACGATCACTTGTCACAAAATTGTTCAATCTGCTGTCGCGGGGCCGGATTATAGGGAGCATCAGCAGGCTGGTCAACCAAACTAACCATGTGATTGATTTTTCCCTCTTTCCTTGCTATGTGTGTCAGGCATGAGTTCCTTCTGTTTTCGTCTCGATGTTCCTCTACCATCCAAATCTTCAACTTTTCGGCTGGTCGGGTGTCTCACCTTCGGGTCTCTCTTCTTGGTCTCCTGTGCCGGTGATATAACCCCCGGCGACGTACGGAGCGGGATCAAGAAAGTCATCAGTGGAACGGACGAACAAATTTTTATCGGTGATACCGTCGACAACCATTACCACCCCAATGTCATCATGAAACGGGGGGAGGCGTATTTTGAGAAAGAGGAATATGCGGAGGCCTTAGTCGAGTACAACCACTTCATGGACCTTCATCGCAATCACGTTCTGGCACCCTATGCGGCATTCAGGATCGGGGAAATTCATGTCATGATGGCAAAAACCATCGATCGAGATCCCGAACCGATGCAGAAAGCCATCGCGGCGTTCGAGCAGATGCGAAAAGATTTCCCCGCCAGCCGGTACGATGCACAAGCGCAGCAAAAACTTGAGGAGTGCCACAATTGGATCGCCCAGATGCATCTCTTTGTAGGACAATTCTATTACCGACGGGGTTCATATCTTGCCGCCGCTCACCGGTTCGGACAGGTCATCAAAACCTATCCCGATAAGCCGGCCGCCTCAGATGCATTGTACTTCCAAGCCAAGGCCTACCATGAAATGGGAGCTGACGATTGGGCACGAGACAATCTCCTCGCACTCTTGGACAAATACCCAAACAGTACGGCTTCTGAAGCCGGGAGCACTTTATTGGGAAAAATCGGCGGAGCTCCCCCCAAGACACTCCTTGCACAGAAAGCGGACTCTATCACCCTCTCCGATGCAACCCCGACGATGGTCCCCAATAGCCAGGCGCACGCCACTAACAGGCCATCTGTTTCTTCACAATCATCATCGGCAATGGAAACAATTGGCGCGCCCTCTGCCAGCGCACTAGGGCAAGGCGTTACGACCTGCCGCCTTGGCGCCTGGTGCTAGTTCTGCAGGCTGGAACAACTCACAGGCGAGGCGTTGCGTAAGAAATCAGCGTGTGTGAGCTGAGCCCTGTAAAGGGATACTCGGAAAATCGTTCACGAGACCGCCGAGCGTGAGGGCTAGTGACCCACTGCTGCTGCTCGCGTACGTTGCGAGTGGCCAGCGAGTAAGACCGAGATCGTGAGTTCCCACTGCAACCCCCCACTATTGGCCTAGGTACCAACCAATCCCATATCGTTCCAAGAAACTCGTCACCATCGTGAGTGAATTCGCGTAGATCATCACGCCGACGAGGACCAGCATTACGCCGCTCACCGTCGAAACTCCCCACAAATAGGCTCGCACTTCTTTGAAATAGACGAGAAATCGATCTACACCCAAAGCCGTAAGGAACAGCGGCAAGCCCAAGCCGAGCGAGTAACATGTCAATAGTACGATCCCGTTGAGAAGAGAGTCAGTAGTACTCGCATAAAGAAGAATGGATCCCAGCACCGGTCCTACACAGGGTGTCCACCCTGCGGCAAACGCCACTCCGATCAGGAACGACCCCAAGTATCCAGCCGGTCGATTTCGAAATTGATACCGATGCTCCATCTTGAGGAACTTGAGGTTGAGTATCCCAAGCAGATACAGTCCAAACACGATGATCAACACTCCGCCGATACGGCGGATGATGTCTTGATGGCTAAGTAAGAGCTGACCGAGAAAGCTGGCGGACGCGCCGAATGCGATGAACACGGATGAGAACCCGCCGATGAACAACAAGGAGTTCGCGATGATCGCCTTCTTGAATTTTTCACGTTCAGAGGCATCCGCTAGCTGTTCGACCGACAGCCCGGTAATGTAGGAAATATAGCTCGGCACAAGGGGCAACACGCATGGAGACACAAACGAAAGAAGCCCCGCTGAAAAGGCTGCAATCAGAGAAATCTGTGGGATTGATTGAGTCATCGTTAGGACTTCATCAGAGCATGAATCAATTCACGGGCCTCAGGTGAAGCCCAGTCGCGCGCACCAAAGATTTTCTGCCGCACAATTCCCTGTCGATCCAGCATGAAGGTGATCGGCAGTGCGCGCGCTCCATATACCAACCCGGTGCGATACTCGGAGTCATGGAGAATGGGAAACGTCAATCCCATTTGCTGTTGAAACGGCCGTGTCACGGTCGTCCCCTGCGCATCCGTTGATACTGCGAGAATTTCGAATTCACGTCGTGGGAACGTTTGATACAGCTGTTCCATGGCAGGCATCTCGACACGGCAGGGCCCGCACCAGGTTGCCCAGAAATTCAGGAGAACGACTTTGCCTCTAAATTGCGACAAGTTCCTCACCTTTCCAGTGAGGTCGCGCAGAGCAAAATTCGGCGCTTCGTCACCAACTTGGACCATACCCCGTTCAAGAGTTGATCGCTTCCCAGATTGAGCTGGTTCCGCCACAGAGAAAGATACCAGAACAATCCCACCGGCAACCACGAAGGTTAAGAACGATGCTATGATGAGGTGATGTCCCATGTAATTTTCAAATAATATTTACATCGGATTAAGCGGGTGTTCCAGCTTACCGTAAGTGTGGCCGCTAAGCATGGTTTCATGCTCGACAGTGAGACAATTTCTGGGAAACCTAGCTATGGTACAAGCCTATAAAAACCTGAGTCAAGCAAGCGGCCAGTGACAAGTTTTCAAACCTCTCCCGCCGAAATGATGGACAAACCCGATCGATGTCTCTAGAATCGTGTGGGTTTGTGCGTGGCTCGTCATTCGGCACCACATCCTCACATCCACCGTAAGGACAGACAGCATCGCGCCGGTTTTCCACAACCTGAACCCACGAGGGGCATATGAGAGACAATTATCTGTTCACTTCGGAATCGGTTACTGAAGGCCATCCGGATAAGATCGCCGACCAAATTTCAGACGGGATCTTGGATGCCATCATCGCTCAAGACAAACATTCCCGCGTCGCCTGCGAAACCATTCTGACCACCGGCATCGCGCTGGTAGCCGGCGAAATTTCTACAAAGGCCTACGTCGAAATCCCAGATATTATCCGTGAAGTCATCAAGGATGTCGGGTATTGCGATGCGTCGTGGGGATTCGACTTTCATACCTGCTCGGTCTTGACCGCCATCCACCAACAATCCGGAGACATCGCAATGGGCGTGGACTCCGGAGGGGCCGGCGATCAGGGTCTGATGTTCGGATACGCCACAAATGAAACGGATGAGCTGATGCCGATGCCGATCGTGTTGGCCCACCGGCTGACGAAGCGCCTGGCCGAGGTGCGCAAGAAAAACATTCTCAAGTGGGTACGCCCGGACGGTAAGTCGCAAGTGACGGTCGAGTACAAGAACGGCAAGCCCGTGCGGATTGATACGATTGTCGTTTCCACACAGCACAGCCCCGATGTCACCAATAAACAAATCGAACGTGACCTCATGGAAAAGGTGATTAAGCCCGTGATGCCGAAAGGGCTCTATGACCCGACCAGCGTGAAGCATCACATCAATCCGACCGGCCGTTTCGTGGTCGGTGGCCCGATGGGCGACACCGGTCTCACCGGCCGGAAGATTATCGTCGATACCTACGGCGGACACGGCAGCCATGGCGGCGGTGCCTTTTCCGGCAAAGACCCAACGAAGGTGGACCGCTCGGCCTCCTATATGGCTCGTTATATCGCCAAGAATCTCGTCGCTGCCGGATTGGCCGATAAGTGCGAGGTGCAGCTGGCCTATGCCATCGGAGTTGCCGATCCGGTATCAGTCCTGGTTGATACCAAGAATACCGAAAAAGTTTCGGTTGATATGCTCGACAAACTCGTGCGCAAACATTTCCCCTTGACCCCACGAGGCATTATCGATCATCTCAAGCTTCGGCGGCCGATTTTCCGTAAGACTGCGGCTTACGGGCATTTCGGACGTAACGAACCGGAGTTTACGTGGGAAAAAACCGATAAGAGCAGGGTGCTGCGCAAGGACACCGGACTCTAACTATCACCGGCTGAAGCCAAGGTTAAGGTTTAGTAACTGAGGCTCAGGCATAGGGAGCGAGGTCGGGTTTCTCGCCCGGCCTCACCCTTAACCTGAGCCTTCTTTTCGAGAAGGAGGATTTTCGTGGATTACGATGTCAGAGATATCAAGCTCGCAGACCAAGGTAAATTGAAGATTGAATGGGCGGAAGCCACCATGCCCGTGTTGCGGCTCATTCGCAAGCGGTTCAAGCGCGAGCAACCATTGAAAGGAGTGCGAGTCGCGGCCTGCCTCCACGTGACCACGGAAACCGCCAATCTGGCAATTACACTCAAGGCCGGTGGAGCCGATGTGCGTCTCTGCGCGTCGAATCCGCTCAGTACACAGGATGATGTGGCCGCTTCGCTGGTTCAACATGAAGGCATCCCGACATTCGCCATCAAAGGCGAAGACAACGCCACCTACTATCGGCATATCGAATCGTCGATCGCCCATCGACCGCATGTCACCATGGATGACGGCGCCGACGTGGTGTCACACCTCCATTCCAAGCGCAAGGAACTGCTCAAGAATGTGATCGGCGGGACGGAAGAAACCACCACCGGCGTCATCCGATTGCGCAGCATGGCCGAGAAGAAAGTCCTCAAATTTCCGGTTGTTTCCGTCAACGACGCCGATACGAAGCATATGTTTGATAACCGCTATGGAACCGGACAATCCACCATGGACGGCATTGTACGCGCGACAAACCGTTTGGTCTGCGGCTCTGTCGTCGTGGTGGTAGGCTATGGCTGGTGTGGACGCGGTATCGCGATGCGGGCCAAGGGTATGGGCGCAGACGTCATCGTGACCGAAATAGACCCGTTGAAGGGGCTTGAAGCCGTCATGGACGGCTTCCGTGTGATGCCGATGGAACAGGCCGTGCCGGTCGGCGATTTCTTTGTGACCGTCACGGGGAACATCCACGTGATCCGTGGCGAACACTTCGCCGCCATGAAAGACGGGGCCATCGTGTGCAATAGCGGTCACTTCAACGTGGAACTGGATATCCCTGCCCTGGAAAAGATGGCTGGTAAACGTCGGGTGGTGCGTACCGGCGTCGAGCAGTTTACGCTCAAGAAAAATGGTCACCGGGTCAGCTTGCTCGGTGAAGGCCGGCTGGTGAACCTCGCCACCGCAGAAGGACATCCCTCCAGTGTCATGGACATGAGCTTTGCCAATCAGGCGCTCAGTGCCGAATACATCGTCAAAAACTACAAGCGGCTGGAGAAGAAGGTGTATCCGGTGCCGCCCGCCATTGACAAAGAAATCGCTCGGCTCAAGCTGGCCGGAATGGGCGTGGTGATCGACACACTGACGGTGGAGCAGAAGAAGTATCTGGCATCCTGGGAAATGGGGACGTAGGCAGGATGCTGAAAATGTCCCCCGGCGTTGTTCTCAGTCGCTCGTCTCCCTGCAACGTACCGCAAGGGTACGCTTCGGTCGCCGAGCTCCCTGCGGCCTAGCCGGGCTGCCATTTTGAGCATCCTGATTCGGGCGAATGCTCGCTGAGGTTAAGAGCGCGCACAGTGCGAGAGCACCCACGCCGCATCTGCGGAGGAGAGAAAAAGGCCGCCTGAGAAGGCGGCCTTTTTGTTTTTGAGGCCGATTGCAATCCTGTCGAGGAGTGGTAGAGTGTGGCAAGGAGCCTCCGTGAAATCCTCAATACCCCAGCCGTTGTCGCTTGCAGATTTTGACATCTCTTATGAGCGGGGATTCCTGTCGTCGGATCCTTGCGAAACTCTGCCCGACTGTCCGGTACTGAACCATCTGAGCCGTGAGATGCCGAAGCTGCTGAGCACGCGCCAGGTCCGGCAGTTTATCGACGAACAACCGTCGCTGCTTCCGTCCATCCCTTCTACTTGGCGGGAAGAGGAGTATCGAGCAGCGATGCGCATCCTTTCATTTTCCGGCCACGCCTATGTTTGGGAAACACCGGGGCAACCGGCCATCAAGCTCCCCTCCCAGCTCGCACGACCATGGTATGAGGTCGCCCAGAAACTCGGTCGCCCGCCGATCCTTTCCTATACTTCCTACGCGCTGGACAACTGGCGCCGGCTTGACGGAGCGAAGCCGATTCAGCTCGACAACATCGTGCTACTGCAAAATTTTCTCGGTGGATTGGATGAAGAGTGGTTTGTCGTGGTTCACATCCAGATTGAGCGGCAGGCAGGGCCTGGCTTGGAGGGCCTAGTGCGGGCGATCAACGGAGCCGCAAAAGAGAATGACGACGAGGTATTCTTGGGTTTACATGCCCTGGCATCTGCGCAAACTGCCATGCGGGACACGCTGCTTCGCATGAAGGAGCGCTGCGATCCCTATGTCTACTATACTCGCGTGAGACCCTACATCCACGGCTGGAAGAACAGCCCGTCCTTGCCCGATGGCCTGATCTATGACAACGTCGAAGCCTATTCCCAACAGCCGCAGCAATTTCGTGGCGAGACCGGCTCACAGAGCACGATCGTCCCTTGTCTGGACGCGGGACTGGGCATCCGCCACGCGCCCGATCCCTTGACGGTATATCTCCAAGAGATGCGCGAGTACATGCCTCCCCGCCATCGCGCCTTTCTTCATGCCCTGGAGAGCCAAATTGACAGCCAAGGGCGGGTTCTCCTTTCTGGCTATGCTCATGATCGCAGGCAGAGTCACCCTGAACTATGGTCCGCCTACTGTGCATGCATCGACCTGCTGGCCCAGTTCCGGGAAATTCATATCGGCTACGCCGACAGCTATATCCATCGCCAACATCAAACCAGTACCACCAATCCCACGGCAGTCGGCACCGGCGGCACTCCTTTCATGGCCTACCTGCGAAAGCATTTGGACGAAACTAAACAAGCCATCGTGGCTTAACCACACTTGCCCGGATGACAAGCCTGAGAGAAGAACGAGACGAGTGCCCAATCGAGAGCACTCGTGCCACACCTGGTTGAGATGTAGAGGCAAGCCGAATTCTCTGTCGTGGCCCGCCAGTGGAAAACCTCGGAAATGTCTGCGACAGGAGGGCACTAGCTCAGCGCCGCCGAATCAAACAGAATTCGTGCCTCTTGAGTAAGTCCTAACGTATCGGCCTGAGCGATGAGGCCCTCCCGATCAACTTCATCGGGTTTTCGCACTACGACAATGTTTCGGGCGTCTTGCAAATCAATTGGTCCCCCGGCAAAGAGCTTCAAGAGCACGAGGCTCGCCAATTTACCACTGGCACCGAGCAACCCAGCACCTTCAGCGTTTCAACTTGATTGAACGCGATGGCTGCCAGTTTTGACGGCAGCACAATCAGTTGAACCGGCACTTCTTGCCCTTTGCATTTCAGGTTGAGTCTGAAGACTCCTCGTAACGGGTCCTCTATGCCGCCCGGTTCATAGATGGCCCCCAGGTGGGCAGCCAGTGTCTGTGGTTCTAATGTCCCAAGTGCTACTGCAAGATCAATGTCCTGTGTAGCTCGCGCAACACCTCAGGCCGACACCGCAAAGCCGCCAATCAACGCGTAAGAATGAACCAGCCGAGCTTTTTGGGCTTTGGCCAAACGTTCAATAATTTGGCTTAAGGCTTCGGAAAACACTGGTTTAATTCGTAGCAGAGATCGGAAAGGTACAATGCAATGGTCAGCCGTTCTTCTGGAGTCTGATGCCTCGCTCGCTCAATCTTCTCGTCAGCAAGCTGCTGACTCAACCCGCTTGGTCGCCGGCCCAGCACTTGAGAGATGGTCGGTTTTTCGGGTTTCATGATAAACAAGTATACATTTGTCCGCTGAAACCTAAAAGGATGAAAGCGAGCCTGCTATAATCCCACGGCAGGCAAACTCCATGGCTAAGAACGCACCGCTGGTTATAGTCGGCATCGATCTCGCCGGGTCTCCGCAGCGGCCGACGGTGCTGTGTGTGCTACACGATCTGAGAGCTGAAACACTCGTCACATTTAGCGACGATGAGATCATTCACTTCGTGAAGGAGACTCGGCCAACGTTCGTGCCAATCGATGCTCCACATAGTTTGCCCAAAGGCCGGTGCACGATTCATGATCGTTCTGGCGAACATCTGCGGGAGTGCGATCGAGCCCTGCTCCGCCGCGGTATCCGCTTCTTCCCCGTGACACTCGGCCCCATGCGCATGTTGACAGAACGTGGCCTAGCCTTAAAGAAGCGCCTTACTGCGATGGGTTATCAGACCGTGGAATGCTATCCAGGCGCAGCGCAAGATCTGTGGGAAATCCCTCGTCAACACCAAGATCGTCTAGGCCTGCTGACTGGATTGCGGAAACTCGGACTGCGCGGTTTGAAAAAGACAGCGACGAGTGATGAGTTGGATGCCGCAACCGCTGCCCTCGTCGGCCGGTGGTTTCTGTTAGGGCAGGGAATGATGCTTGGCGGTAAGACTGGAATCCTTATCCCAGCTGTGAATGGTCTACAAGGGAGATCAAAGCACCACAAGTCGGAATCGAAAACTAGCGCGAGGGTGGCACTACCGCAATGATCCGGAGCGGGCCACCGGTGCCTCCGGCGATTTTCATAGGCAGCGCGATGACGTCAAAGCCCCGATCCGGCAAGTCATGCAGATTGGCTAGATTCTCGAACACCGGCACGTTGCGGGAAAGCAGCGCGACGTGCGTCTCGAATTTCGTCGATTGGCCATAATCGATCGACGCCGTGTCGATACCAACGGCTTTGACTTGCCGTTCACGCACCAGCCAGGCTGCCGCTTCCGGATGTAACCCAGGGAAATGCAGCGCCCGCACTCCCTCCTGCCCTCTCAGCTCAGTTCCTAGATAGCCCTTCCGACTTGGCCAGAATCGGGCATAGCCCGTACTCAACAGGACGATGGCGTGGTCCTGAATTCGGCCATGCTCGGCTTCCCACCGTTCGAGATCAGAAGTAGTCACGCGGTAATCAGGATCACGGATACATTGTTCAGCGACATCGATTCGGACACCGGCTCCGATCATCCGCTCGATGGGAATCTGATCCAGCGTTTGCATCCCTTTTGAAAAGTGGATTGGCGCATCAAGGTGCGTACCGCCATGCTCAGGCATCTCCACACGATTGGACGCATAGTAATACCCGCCCGCTGTGTCCTCGGCATACTGGACGATAAGTTTGAAATCCTGCTCTGTCGGCCAGACAATCGTATCCGCCCCGAACGAGTGTGTGAGATCGACAATCCGCGACTGTTCTCGAACAAATTGACTATGCTGACGATCAGCGACACATCCCAGGGCAGTAGTTGAGCACAGCGCTAGGACCAACGTACCTGCCATATAGGGGAGTCCTCTCATCATAGGAGCCTCTCCACCCCATCTTTCTAAGTCTCGGATGGAACGGATGTGCGAGGCGGTTCGCGCCATTGCAGTAATTGCCAGATTTGTTGGCGGACAATGTCGGATGCGACGGCATTGCGATGAAGTCGCAGCCTTAGAGGAGCATCCGGAGAAAAGGTAAGGATTCGTTAGTCGTCTGGCCTCCATGCGTCATGGCGCAACCGAGCCTCGCGCGCCGTTCGCCAGCCGAGGCTCTCCTTATTTCTCAAATGCTTTTTTCAGCAGTGGTTCGATCTCACCCTTGGCAGCCATAGGATCGAGAATGTCGGTATCGCCGTAAAAGGTGCCGTCGATGAACACCTTGGGAAGCGTCGGCCAATTGGTCATCTTCGTCAGCGCTTCCCGTTTCGCCGGTTGCGACAGGACATCGATGAGTTCATACGGATATCCATACTTGTCGAAAAACTGCATGGTCTCCCTCGTGAACCCGCACATCGGCATCGTCTTGGTTCCCTTGCCATAAATCAAAATTTTATGAACCTTTACCTCTTGCTGAATTTCTTCTTCGATCGGATCGGCCATGGTCTCCTCCTATGCTTCATCCCTGGTGCGGGCGGTCAATTCCAGCGCATGAATCCGACCATCCTTCATCGGCGCATCTAACGCTTGATAGACCATACGATGCCGGTCCAGGAGGTTTTTCCCCTGAAACCCCTCGGAGACAATGACTACCTTTAGGTGATTCATCGTTCCCGTACGATCAGTCACCGTCACCACGGCATCCGGCAGGCTTTTTCGAATATAGTCGGTCAGTACGTCTGGTGTAATCACCGGCCTCCACTCCTCTTGCTTTTCAATACCCTAGCCGAAATCAGCTGCGAAACGCAATGTGCCTCTTCGTTGGTGGTTTTCAGCATTGTGGTGGTGTATGTGAGCAACTCTAAGCAGGGCCTTCAGTCCTGGACAGGCAAGTTATCGAAAGCGTTGCATATATCTTTGTCACATTTCGGCATCGTCCTTGCCAACAGATATGAACGAAAAGCATACCACCCCGTCTTCACAAAGGAGGTTGCCATGAGTGAATTCAAATCCGGTTTTTTTGTAGGAGGTGACAGCTGCAACGGTCGAGTCCTGATCGTCGATGACGAGCCAGACATCCGCAAGGTCGTGCGAATGACTCTGCAAAAAGCTGGGTACGACGTACTTGAAGCGGAGAATGGGGAGAAGGCCATTGAAGTCATCAACTCGGGTGAAAATCGCCTGTTATTGGATGTCATGATCTGCGACATTCGAATGCCGAAGGTGAATGGTATCGAAGCGATTGCCTACTTCCGCGAAAACTATCCGCGCGTGCCCTTGATTGTTCTGACCGGGTTCCCTGACACCGACATGGCGACCTCTCTCCTCCGGCAGGGTGTGGTGGATTATCTCGTGAAGCCGGTAGAGGGCGAGACCTTGAAGGCTGCCGTCGGTCGCGCTATGGAACGGCGAGAATTGGCGCCCCTATGATGGACTGGACCACATCGGAGGGAACGGGTGCGGCGGCCGCTTCTCGGACCATCGCTCATGCAAAGGCGGAGAGCGAACGGAGCAACCCCTTGGCTGCCCATCCGATGAGGGTTGCGATTATCGGTGCCGGCCGTGGAGGCACCGCGCTTCTCGAGGTGCTCCATCAGATCCGGGCGATTGAAATCGTCGGCATTACTGACCGGGACTCTTCAGCGCCAGGGCTAAAACGGGCCCAGGAGCTGAACGTGCCGGTGGCCGGTCGGTTCGCCGATCTGCTCAAGGACCAAACCCTCAACCTTGTGATGGACGTCACGGGGGATCCGACGGTGGAATCAGCCCTTCGGCAACAGAGACCGACCGGGGTCGATATCGTCAGTGGGCAGGCTTCCCGGCTTTTCTGGCTGCTCGTACAACATGAATCGACGTTGCAAACCGAGTTACTCCATGCCGAGAAACTCGCCGGCTTCGGCTCGTTCGCGGCCGGCATCGCTCATGACATGAACAATCCGCTCCAGCTGATTCTCGGCATGGCCGAAAATCTGGCCGACGAAACGAACATCGAGGCCGTACACGCTCAAGCCCTGGATATCATTGATGCCGTCAAACGAACGACCGCCATTTGCCGGGACCTCACCTCCTACTCTCGCCGCGCATCCTTACGGCAGGACGGCCTCATTCACGTCAACAGCAAGCTCGATGAAGCCCTCAAGATCGCCCGCTATGCCGTGGCGCTTCAAGACATTGAAATTCGCAAGCGATACCAACCTGAGGCCGTCGTCAAGGGAAATCCTGATAAACTCCTCCACGTATTCGTGAACCTGATTACGAACGCGGTTCAGGCCATGGAACATCACGGCACCTTGACCCTGGAAACCACCGCTGCGGCCGGCGCAACGCAGGTTCGTGTGTCCGACACCGGTTGCGGCATCGCGCCTGAGGTATTGACCAGAATTTTCGAGCCGTTCTACACCACGAAGCCGCCGGGGAAGGGAACGGGACTAGGTCTCTACAATGTCAAAAATGTGATCCAGCAGATGCACGGCTCCATTGGAATCGAAAGCCATGTCGGTCAAGGCTCCACGTTTACCCTCACATTTCCTGGTGACCCATCGCTCGGGGAAGGGGACGTTCAGTCATGACGACGACGCCCACAGTCTCACCGACAAGCAGCCGATGGGGACTCAAGACCAAAGTCATACTGTCCATGCTTCTTGTCGGAATCGTTCCCCTCGTCATCGGCTTGGGCATGGCCTTCTGGCAAGGGTCTCAGGAAATCCGCGAAATCAGTGGAGAAAGCTTCGAAGCTCTAGCAACGGAAGCGGCTCGCAAACTCGACCTGCTCGTGGTTGAAGAAATCTCGCACACCGCCCGGATCGCCCATGATCAGACGATCATTCGGGAACTAGAACGCCGTCGAGATGACTCGCGTGATCCACAACATTCGACCGCGGCTTCCACGGAGCTCGAACAGCGCTGGGCAGGACAAGACCCTACTGCGATGAAATCACTGACGGAGAATCCGATCAGCTCGTTGCTCCGCGAATACTATGCCGGAGTCTACAGCCCACCGGGCCAGTTGCTGCCACAGGTTGTCCGTGCATCGACCAAGATGCTGTTCCTGACCGATGCGCAGGGAATACTCGTCGCCACCATGACCGACCATCCGGCTTTCAGGCACCACGATACCTCTTGGTGGCAAGGGGCTTTCAACAAAACGGCAGGCAAGCTCTACATCGAGGATATCCGTTTCGACGACCAGGTGAATGCGTATGTCTTCACGATCTCCCTCCCTGTCATGGATAGCCTGCGTTACGAAGCCGTTGGAGTACTCCATCATGTCATCGATGCCAAGGAGTTCTTTTCCCCTGCAACCCATGCCATTCGATTCGGCAAGACCGGCCATGTCATGCTGATTGACAGTCACGGCATCGTCATCAGTTGCCCCATTCTTCCGACCGGCGTCCCTCTGTCCGATCGAAACCTGACGCCGCTCGTCACCCCCCAACATCCCGGCTGGGTACAAGCCGCCAGCGACGGCCACGGCGGAGACTCAACATCCGTCATCGGTTTTGCCCCACTTCCTGAGACCAGCCGGGCGACCAACGGATCGTGGCACACATTCGTCTGGCAATCGTCCGATGAGCTCTTCGCGCCGATCCAGCATTTGCTCACCTGGGTGATGGTGTTCGGAGCCGTCGCCACCGCGCTGCTCGTCTCGCTGGGCTACATTGCAGCAGGTCGTATCGTCACGCCGATCCGGCAGCTGCAACAGGCGGCGCAAGCCATCGGGCGTGGCGAGCTCCAGACACCGATTCAGATCAACACCGGCGACGAGTTGGAAGACCTTGCCCGGGAATTCACTCGCATGAATGCGCAGTTGAAAGCCGCATTTGCGGGACTGACCGACCAAGTCAAGTTGAAAACCCAAGAAGTCCAGGTCCTCCAGCAGTCCACGGATCAAATCTTGGACGCCGTTCCGACTCCCATCCTCTTGATCGATGGCCGCCAAGTCGTGCGCTATATCAATCAGGCGGCCCGCGACGCGTTCGCGGTACGAGGGCCGTTGTCGGACGTCTCTCTGTTTTCGATTCTGTCGCTCGCTCCTGACGTTCAGAAACAGCTTCAAGCGGAATTCCAGATGAACGGCGGTGCGTCGAACACCGCCACCGATCTTGAGCATGAGACGATACCGAGAGACCCGTTACAGCCTCTTCCAGGTCATGAACCGGCCGGTCATCGCGCTGAACTGACCATCGGACCGCGCATCTACCATTATCAATGGTTCAGGCTGCCTGCCAAACCGGGCGAAGAAGACACGATCGGTCTGGTGCTTCGGGACATCACGGACGAAAGCCGGCTGCAGGACCAGGTTGTTCAAGCGGAGAAGGCAGGAAGCCTTGGGAGATTGACGGCCGGCATCGGTCATGAACTCAACAATCCTTTGTTCGGAATCATTGGATTGGGGGAAGTGATTCAGGATGAACGGGACGTGGAGCATATCAAGAGCTACGCGCGAGACATCGTGGCGCATGGCCGTCGCATGGCCGCGATCATCCGCGACTTTACCGGTGTCATCGATCGCGAGAGTGCGGATCAGCCGATCCCCGTGCATGTGGAGGAGGTCTTGGATGACGCGCTTGCCACCGCCAAAACCACTGGGGAGATGAAGGGTGTCGTGATCCACAAGACCTATGCCGGAGGTACTCCGGTGCTCGTGCTCCCGGACCAACTTCGGCAAGCGTTCCTGAATCTGCTGACCAATGCCGCCCATGCCATGAAGGGCAACGGGACACTCACGCTGGCGACAGTCGTTTCAGATCAGAGCGTCACGATTACCATCGCCGATTCCGGGCCGGGCATCGCCAAGCAGCACCTTTCAAGAGTCTTCGACCCGTTCTTCACGACGAAAGAGCAAGGAGAAGGTTCAGGGCTCGGACTCACTGTCGCAAGGCGGATTGTCCGAAAGTTCGGGGGCGACATCCGCATAGAGTGCACCGACGCTCGAGGAACGGCATGTCTCGTCACGCTCCCGATCAATCCCTTACCGTCCTCTCAAGGAGACCCATGGACTACCGCCGCTTCGCGTTCAAAGCCACAACCGTCGCATTCCTCTTAGGAGGATTCTGGACTGCGGCTGGGCTCCACGCCGCCAAAGAGAGCCCCAAATCAGTCGGCATCACGCCGGAGAAAGTTGCCGACTACGTCCATGCCGTCCTGGAAGCCGACCGCACGTTTTACACCTCACACATCGTCAACCGATTGCAGGAAAAGGGCGTCGTGGCTTCGACTGAACATTGGGAACAGGACAACACGCTGCCCTTACCCGCCCAGTTCCTCCAACACTCCGGTCGATTGGTCGCGGAAAGCGGGAAAGGCATCCGTTACAGGCTGATTGGCTTTTCCCCGATCTATCAGCGTAATGCGCCTGCGACCGAGTTTGAGCGAAAGGCATTGGACGCTCTCAGGCGAGAGCCGGATCACCCCATCACCGGGATCGTCTCAAGCGGCAAGAAGCAGTATTTCCAAGCCATCTATTCAGATCGCGCCGTCTCGCCCGCCTGCGTCACCTGCCATAACAGTCATCCTCTGAGCCCGAAACAGGATTTTCAGTTGAACGATGTGATGGGTGGAATCGCCATCACCATTCCACTCGAGTAGCCGATCGCGTTACGCGTGAACCGTCGACGGGTCGCCATACTGCTATGGAGAAGCGGGCGGGTTCGCGGATTCAGCCACCTGCTTAAGATGGTATTCTTCTCGATAGATCTGCACGGCGATCATCAATAAACTGACGAGAATAGGACCGATGAACAGGCCGAGCAATCCGTAGAGCGCTAATCCTCCTAACACGCTCAAGACGAGCAAGAGCACGGGAATCTGTACATCTTGACCGATCAACCAAGGTCGAAGAAATTGATCGACCATCGAGACCACACCAATTCCCCACACCAGCATGGCCAGTGCTTCCCCGGTCATCCCGACCCAGAATAGATAGAGTGCCACGGGCAACCAGACCAGTCCGGTTCCGCCGAACGGGATGGGAGCTAAGACGATGGTCAACGCCGTGAGTCCCATCGGAAACGGCACGCCGAGGGCCACATAGGCCATACCCGCCAGCAGTCCCTGCACGATCGCCGTCACCAGCACCCCTTTCACCACGGCCCGAATCGTTTGATCCAACCGGACCAGGATTCTTGACTTGTGTGTCTCCTCCATCGGAATCAAATCGTAGAGCACCGAGAGCCACTGCCGGCCATCTGTGAAGAGAAAAAAGAGGATCAGCAACATCAGGAGGAAATTGACGACGAGCGCGAAGGTGCTCTTCAGCAGGTCTCCCATCCCCCCGATCAGAAATTGGCTGAGTTCCTTCACTCCCGTCATCACCGACTGTTCCAAGGAGAAGGTGGGCGTCGCACTCCCTGCCAAAGCCGACTTCAACCAGCTACCGATAACGGGGACGGTCGCCAATTGCTCTGGTAGTCTCTCCAGCCCTCCCCCTGCAATCCAGACTCGGACCTCCTGCTCCGCCACGCCAGCCTCACGCACCAACATGACCCCCATCACCACCAACGGGACGACCACGATCGCCAACGCCCCAACGGTCAGAACGGCTGCGGATAGCGCCTCTTTGCCAGCGATCAGTCTCGTCAGACGAAGATGCAAGGGGAAGGCCCAGTGAGCAAGCAGCCCGGCCCAGAGCGCCGAAAATAAGAACGGTTTGAACATCAACCCAATCTGGTAGAGCAACAACACCAACAGAGAAAAGAACACGATGGAGAAGATCTGCTGTCGAGTCATAAATGACGTGGCGCTCTCTTAAGAGGTGCCAAGTAGATAGCAGATCCAGCGATTTCTGTCACGGGTGGAAGGATGAACCGAATAAGAGCGATGTCCCAGCCAGGTCTTACATACTGGGTGCCCAACCCACTGAGTACGCGCGATTTGTTTATTCGTCGGTTGATCTGGTGGAACGCCAATGAACTGGGGCTTGGCTGCACCGCCGGAGGCCGCACATTATCGATGACCGATTGGGTTTTGAAGCTGCTGGTAAAGGGCACCACCATCGCATTGCCGAAGGTTTGTTATCGAACGCATTCTTGTCATTGCCCCCAACTCAACAGACGCTTACGGCTCAGGTTCGCCTACACGCTCCAAAGTACAAAACGATTCGAGCCCCATCTTGTTTGGCTCAACTCAGGAACCTTTTAAAGCATTTTTGGGTCGTCCTCGCGGTCGGAGGGTTCCGTCCAACTCTAGCCGGTTCGCGGTGCGCCGCACCCAGTCCTCCGAGCCAAAGGGTTGCCCTCGGCAGACAGACCGTCGCAGCGCTTCTAATTCAGTATCCGTCTGCGGCTCATTCACCCACTTCACCCAGCCTCGCGGCCGAGCCACCGGCCATTCAGACAAGAAGGCAGCTGCCCGGACGCTGTTCTGCCCTCTCCGCCACAGACTTGACCAGCGCCACTCTTCCGCACGAGTCACCAGGTGTGCTCGCACGGCGTTGCGTTCGACATACCGACACACCGAGAGGAAGTGGTCGTCCGCCTCCACGGGAAAAGATTTGAAGCGCCCCTGATAGAGATGCCCCGCGCCAGCAGACCGCCGGTGGGCATGCCATCGCTGGGTGTGCGTCAGCGTCACCCAGGCCATGAATCGCGACAGATCATCGTCTCGCCGAGGCCACAGCACGAGATGCCAGTGGTTGGGCATCAGGCAGTAGGCCACAATCCGCATTGGCCAACGGGTGTGCGCTTCGCCAAGAACCTTCTCAAAGGCCTCATAGTCACCGGCCTGTTCAAACAGCGGCAGTCGGCCATTGGCTCGGTTCAGGACATGATAGATCATGCCCCCGACAGCGACTCGCAACGGACGGCCCATGACCGCGCATGGCATGTCGTCCGATCACCTCATGTCAAGAAAAGGTTCCTGACACCTTTTCTCCGATCTGGTCGTCTGATTCTTCGCGTCCGTGACGGTCAGGAGATTGTCGTTGAGCGAACGTGGTGTGGTTGGTCTGGAGATCACCCATTTCTTTTGCTGAGCCGCTGACATTGATTCGGGCGTGGCTTGTGCGGTGGCTTTGTTTCCGCCAATGTACGTTCAAGTTCCTTCAGAAGGGAATCAGCTGCCTTGGCAATCTGAGGATGAACGTGAATCGCTCCCCGAATATCAGCAATCGCCTCCTTCAACGTGAGAGGATCTGGCTGCTTGCTGGCTGCAACTTCCGCCTCTTTGTAGAACCTTAGAGCCTCCTCTTCTCGTCCTTTCACAAGGAGAAATAGGCCTCGTTGAAACTGGAGCCTATATCTGGCGTCTGCATCCTTATCAGCATTCTTTAGGGCTAACCCTTGTTCGTTTACTTCGAGTGCTTTAGTCATGTTGCCCTGAAGATAGTAGCCGTCTGCAGCTCCAAGAAATGTCCAAGGGTCTTGGTCTCCATGCGCCACAGCATAATTCAGGTCAGCCAGAGCGCCCTCAACGTCGCCGGTATTCAGTCGTGTCCATCCACGCATGCTATGCACCAAAACATCCTCTTGGTCCATGGCAAGTATGTGATCAAAGTCTGTCAGCGCCTTATCGAACTCCCCGATGCAGCCATAGACCCACCCCCGATCTCGGAGAGCAAGGTTGTCACTTGGTTTAATGGTAAGCGACTCCGAATAGTCTCGAAGAGCAAATTCGTACTGACCTAGTTCGCTATAAGCACGTCCCCGGCTGTGGTAGAGAACTGCCGGAGCATGTCCCAACGCTTCGGCTTGAGTCAGGTCGCGAATGGCCTCTTCTTGCCGGCCAAGCTTCAAGAATAAAATACCTCGAGTTTTCTGGAGTTTTGCCTTCTCGAGGCCTTCTACCCGAGCAAGCCCCCTGGTGACCACTTCGATCGTGTCATTAGGATGGTTCATTGCATAGTGCACAGCCGCCAACAATTCATAGCCCAAAATCCTCGTAGGTTGCAGCGCAATGGCCTTCTCGGCATCCTCTTGGGCTTTTTGGAGTTGGTTCAGCTCGTGATAGGCGAATCCTCGAAAGACGAATAACTCATAGAGCACCAGACCTTTGTGTTCGGCTGTGGTAAATGCTTCTACCGCTTTCTCATACTGCTTTTGATTGGCATAGGCTTGTCCCTGCTTGAAGTCTGCAAAGGCATCCGACTTCGTCGATTGCATCCCGTACGAGCGATCCCCGGCCAGGGCAACGGACGACATGAACGGTCGAGCCCTATTGGACAGGTCCCCACTAGGGAGCCACGCAGCGATGCCGACGATGGTGATGATCACTACCCTGAACTGCATCTGCCTTCTACGATTGAGCATCTAGGCTACTTCATCTTCCCTAGCGACTAATTATGAGAAGGGGATAGGCAAAGGGGCAGGAACCATTGCTCTCCCGCCTCGGCCTCGGATCCACACGCCAGGCGCGTGGACGTCTTCAGAAGACTGCTCCGACGAAGCAGCCGGTCTCATTGCCATTCTCGTTTGAATTCGTGACGGAAGGAAGGAGATCACCCGATAAGCGGATGACACTGGGGACCGGAGGCAGGAGGAGTTTAGAGATCGACTTCTCTTCCGATCAATGCAACCGCCTTCCCACGATGGGCATTCATATCTCGGACATTGCTGGGCAACTTCGGCGCTTCTTCCGGCCACCCGGTGACACCCATATCACTCACGCCCTGAAATTTGGCCCCCTCCTCCATCAGCATCGTGGGACAATGCACCTCGCCGATCAGAATGGCGTTTTTGAGAAGCTGGATTTTCCCTGTGGCCGTGACGGTGGCTTTGATGCGTCCACTACTGATCACCGAATCGGCATGGATGGCGCCCTTCACCACACCATCTTCGCCGACGATCACTTCGCCCTTCGTATGCACATCACCTTCCAGGCGCCCATCTATGCGCACCGTGCCCTCGACTTTGATTTCACCCTTCAGCTCGACGCCCTTTGCCAAGAGCGTAATGTTGTCGTCGTCCGCATAGCCGGTCTTTTTCATGGAGACTCCTCTGTGCAGGCCAGTCTCCCGAAGGTTACCTGAAGACCGGGGATCTGCCTAACAGTTTGTGGAATTCAGCACCCCGGCGTGGCGAGAGCGCTACCTATGAGGACAAGCCAAGCGTCTGCTTCACTCGTTCCCAAATCCCTCCTCCGTGAACTTCACAATAGGTCGTGGGCTCCGTCCCCGCGATGAAGAACTCAGGTCTGTTTTCCGGACATCGTGACGTCGCAAGTTGACCGGTTCTGGGGTCAATCCGACGCTGAACGACCCCTGTCGGTATCTCAAAATCCGGGAGATCCCGCGGGATGAGCCGAACGGCCAGTTCGCTCCAGATGGGGAGAGCAGCCTGCGCACCGGTCAGATGGATCGATCGCTCATCATCAAACCCAATCCACACGCCGATCGCGATGTCCGGCGAATATCCGACGAACCAGGCGTCTCGAGATCCATCGGTGGTCCCGGTCTTGCCTGCGACCGGCCCCTGCACCCCAAGAGCTCTGGCTTTGGAAGCAGTACCGTGATCCACCACTCCTTTCAGGAGCGACGTGACGAGGAACGCTCCTTGCGGAGTCGCTGCCTGACGTCGATCCAGGGGTGGACTCCAGACGGTCTCTCCCCCTTCACGCGTCAGGTTGGACAGCGCCACAGGACGAATGACTACCCCTCCATTGGCAAGTCCGGCATACGCAGCCGTGATTTCAAGTAACGACACCGAGGAAGTCCCAAGCGCGAGGGATAGGTTATCCGCCAAGGGAGTAGTAATGCCGAAAGCTTGGAGCTGGTGCGTAAGTGCCGTCATCCCGGTCCGGTGAGCCGTTTTGACGACCGGAACGTTCAATGACTGCTCAAGTGCCGATCGGACTGTCACCTGCCCTCGATACTGCCGGTCATAGTTTTGAGGCGACCAGGGACCGGTCCCTGATTCCAAGGTCACCGGTTCATCTGCCAACAACGTCGCCGGCGTGAGACCATTCGCCCCCTGCCCGCGGGCCGTTTCAAATCCAGCCAAATACACAAACGGTTTGAACAAAGAACCCGCTGATCGATGGGCCTGCACCGCGCGGTTGAACTGGCTCACTCGATAGTCCCGCCCACCCACCATCGCCAACACATGACCGCGCCTCACATCCAACACCACCGCAGCGCCTTGAAGCGGCGGATCAGCTTCGGCTAACGGAGGATAGTTCTTCTCAAGTTTCATGAGGCCTTCGTGTAACACCTGCGCCGCAATTTGCTGCGCTCTGGAGTCGAGCGTCGAATAGATTCGTGCACCTTCGGGAATGACCGCGCCCGTCCCCTGTTCGATTTCTCTGAGCAGATAATCGACGAAGTACGGAGCATCCGTGAGTGCGTCATCAGTCAACACAACCTTCACCGGCTGAGTCAACGCCGATTGCAATGCCTCCTCCGTCACGATGCCTTCTTCCCGCTGGCGGTGAAGCACCACGTTTCGACGCTTGGTCGCAGCGTCGATGTTTTTCACAGGCGAATAGTTATTGGGACCTTTGATGAGGCCGACGATCAGCGCAATTTCTTCGATCGAGAGTTGATCGAGTGGTTTGCCGAAGTACCGATGGGCCGCTTCTCCGACACCGTAGATGGAGACCGGGCCGGCTTGGCCCAGATAGATCTCGTTCATATAGCTTTCCAAAATATCCTGCTTGCGGTACTTGAACTCGAGCGCCAGAGCAGCCACGAATTCTTGGAACTTCCGTCCAAGGGTGCGTCGAGGGGAGTAGAAGAGATTTTTGGCCAATTGCTGAGTGAGTGTGCTCCCGCCCTGCACGATCGCCCCACGGGTGATATTGGTCCACAGCGCCCGCCCGACGGCAATCGGATCAAATCCGAAATGGGAGAAAAAGCGTCGATCTTCAATGGCCAGAAGCGTCTTAATCAAGACGGGAGGCATCTGATCCAGCGGAGTCCATTCCCGAAGCTGTTTGGTACCGCCGCGCACTCCGCTGATCAACGCCGGTTCGAGCCTCACGAGCGAGAGGGGTTGACCATCGACGGCGGACAAGACCTTGGTCACGATCCCGTCAGCCAACGTCAGTCGGACTAATCGGGCAGGAAGCCGGCTTTCTTCTTGAGCATGCAAAAAAATCTCGATCGAATTCGTGGTTGCAAAATACTCACCGGCCGCCTTCGGTTTGGCCTTGACCGGTCGATACTCCAAACGATGCAGACGGTCGAACAAGCCCTCGTCCGCGGGATGGAGCCCCGGTGTGAGAAAAAACGGCGCGCCATAGATCAGCAACGGCGGATGTTCGTCGCTCTTGGGCAAGGCCAGACTCGTGGAGAGGAAAAGTCCGTATCCTGCCAGCGCAAACACGCCGATCCCGGCAATTCCAAGGCACCAAACCAGGCTCCTCCTTATCCATACAGCCAAACCTGGCGAGATCCGAAATGACATACGCTCAGCTTACCCCCTATTCGTCGGAGAAGAAAACAATGTGGAGCTTACCAAATTCAGGAGGCCTGAGCTGAAAAAACTTGTTCCGGTCCGTTACCTGTCAGGAGTTCTTTCTGTCGACAGCGACACTGTCAGCAGGCTGGATTCTCCATCGTCGTAGCCCCCTCCTTCCGTAGTACTTCCTCCGTGTCTACCTTTGTCTCAACCCCTTGGCTATGCTTCTGACAACGGACATCGGCCACGGAAACTTATCACAGGGGGATGATTATGAACTGTTCACGCTGTCAGGGGCTTTTGGTGAGAGATCATTTCTTGGATTTTGACGGGACCATCGGGCATATGTGGGCCAGCGGATACCGTTGCATGAATTGCGGCAATGTGCTCGATCCGGTCATCGAGAAACATCGTCTCGCTAAAAACCAACCGGCATTGACACCACCACGCCACGAACTACCCTACGAGGAACCCGACGTCCGCACCGAGACACATGCTGTCATCATGCGAGCGGCCTGATGGCGAATGATCGGCGACTTGCTGTTCAAGCGGACTCGTTCGCGGATCCGCAGCCGAGGGGGACGACATGGCTTCTATTTTGATTGTCGATGACGACGCACCGATCAGGACCTTGTTGCGTCGCATTCTTGAAGAAGATGGTCACCGGATTCGCGAAGCCGCGAACGGCGAAGTCGGTCTCATGCTCTATCGAGAAGCACCTGCTGATCTTGTCATCACTGACATCTTGATGCCGGAGCGAGATGGGATGGAAGTCACGCTCGCTCTGACACAAGAATTCCTAGACGCCAGAGTCATTGCCATCACCGGCGCAACCGGTGATCAGAACTTTCTCAACGTCGCCAAACTCTTCGGCGCACGACGCGTGATTCAGAAACCCTTCACACCGGAAGACATCCGTCGGGCCGTACGCTTCGCGCTGGATCACTAAGCATGCCAAAACAATGAATCTCTCTGGCAAAATGAGGCTGGTCGAGGGCTAGGCGGCACGCCGTTTTCACCCGTTCTCTACTCTTTCCGTTGGAGTCTCAGATGCACGCGCTGGTGGAGGCCATAACGATCCCACCAGCATGCCCATTCCTGCCATCAGAAACCCAATGAGCTGCGGCGGCCAGACATCGGTGGGCTGACTCAATAATTCGCCTACCAACCAGCTCGTAAGGCCTGCGACAATGGCGAAAAGAGCCCCCCGTGTCGTGGCTTTCTTCCAATAGAGCCCGGCGACCAAGGGGATAAATGCCGCCACGAGAGTCACCTTATAGGTATTCACCACGAGCTTGTAGATGGTGGCTTCCGACCACAGCGCAATGGTCAATACCACTGCTGCAAACACCAGCAAGACAACGCGCATCAGGCGGAGAAACTCCGCATCATTGACCTGTGCAAACATTGGCCGAATGACGTTCTCACTCAGCGCAACCGATGGAGCGAGCAAGGTTGCGCTTGAACAACTCATCACGGCAGACAGAACCGCTCCGAAAAAAATGACCTGAGCCAGGAGTGGAGTGTGCTCCAGGATGAGGGTCGGAAGAATAAGCTGAGAGTCCCGCTCTAAAAGCGCACCAAATTTGGCTGGATCAATCAGTGTGGCGGCGTATGCGAGAAACATCGGGATAAAACAGAATGCAAAATAGAGCCCAGCCCCCAATAACGATCCCCTGACAGCCGTCCGCTCATTCTTTGCAGAAGTAATCCGTTGGAATACGTCTTGCTGTGGGATCGAGCCGAGCATCATGGTCATCCAAGCTCCGATAAAGGGAATCCATGCCGTGAGGGTGGCCGGTGGGAACAAGTCCAGTTTCCCGGCCACAGCCGCATGTGAGATGACCGTTGGAACCCCACCCGCCATCTCCCCCACGATCGATGCGATGTAGAGTAATCCTCCCATGATCACTGATATTTGAACAAAATCGAGGATCGCCACGGAGAACATACCGCCAAACGTCGTGTAGGTTAGAACGATGGCCGCACCGATCATGATGCCCACCGACTGACTGACCATTCCTTCCGTCACGACATTGAGCACCAGTCCAAGCACCTTGAATTGGGCCGCGCCCCAGCCCAAGTAGGAGGCGACAATGCACAGCGTGCAGAGAACTTCGATGGTGCGGTTATAACGATACCGATAGTAATCGCCCACCGTCAGCATGTTGAGTCGATACAACCGTGGCGCAAAAAACAGTCCGGCGAGCATCAAACACATACTCGATCCGAAAGGGTCGGCCACCACGCCACGCAGCCCCTCTTTAACGAATGTCGCCGAGATGCCCAAGACGGCTTCAGCACCAAACCAGGTCGCAAACACCGTTGCCGTGACTACGGCGAGGGGCAGGGATCTTCCAGCAACGGCAAAGTCTTTTGAATTCTGTACGCGAGTCGCGGCGAAAAGTCCGATACCGACCGACAGGATGAGGTAGAGAATGACGAACCAGAGCACCACGCGGGCAGGATAAAGCCATCCTGGCTGGCAATCAATCTGTATTCATAATCTTGAACAACGTAGGTAACGATTTCTCTAGGGACACAGAGAATGTAGGTATGTCTAGGAAGACGCTCCTATCAATGAGGAACGCCATATTGAGGCTCTGGAGACCATCTGAAGAGGAAGCGGGGTTGAGGAGAAGTGGGCTTGGTAAATCGTACGAACCGCTCCTAGAACGCCCAGTATCGAGACGCTTCAAATACCAGCCGACACCCGACTAGAAACAGTTCACCATGGGACTCAACAGGTACAGCTTTAGTCCACTGCACTTCGTACAAGTTCAAGGAATGTTCCCAACGAGTTTCCGAAACATGGAACTCAATATGTTGTCTGAATCGAGGCCGCCCTCCCATCAGAACCAGAATGCCATGCTCACTTCGGTTCAGACAGTATGCTTCACCCTGTTCAATAACCAAACGCTCTCCATCGGTTGACTCACATAACCCATAAGCACATACCTTTTGTTCATTGCACCGAGCCTCGAATCTGCGCGAGTGAACAGAAGCCTTGCCCTGCCGAAGCATGCCCGCCATAGCCACCCTACCCTTGAGGCTATCCGCTCGGTATGGGCGTGATCCGTTACGGACGATCTTTGCTCCTGAGCCTACTCCCACGACACCTCCAGGGTGCAACTCACGTGTATGTCTTTGGGTGAGCAAGTTTCATGCCTATATGACAATTACGGGCATACGCTTGGATTTATGAAGGATATGCTGGCAAGATCGAAAATGAATACACCGTCATATCCGATGAGCGGAGGGAGATTGATTCACACTTCCGTTGGAATTAACGCATAAGCATATGATTTCATGTTTAATTGCAATCTTGATGAAAAAACATACAGGCAACTATAGTCTTCCTTCGCAGAAGTATAAGTTCTGTATATCTTCCTGCAGATCCTGCAGATGCACTACTCCGCTAATACGTCACAACTTCCCCCCATACGGTTTGATCAATTGCTCCATGGTTGGCCAATCAGACCAGCTTTTCCAGGCGAAGGCCAAGTAAACGGATGCGTTTTCGGCGGATGTTTTCACGGCGGTCGAGAAACGGCATAAGCAATTTTAGCCCCTCACGCTGTAATACTCCCGGATCGCGCGTTGCTGCGGCCAAGGTATGGGCACGCGACTTGGTCTCAAAGTCCGCAAAACGAACCGTGAGCACTACGGTCCGAAAAGCCTCAAACCCTTCGAGAGTCAGGCGATCCATCACACCTCGAGCAAGGCTGTCGAGTCGAGTGAACAGTGTGTGGCTATCGAGCGTATCGGACTCAAACGTTTCCTGCTCACTGATTGATTGCACCTCCGAATGTTCTTCGACTAGCGAGTCATCCTGCCCACAAGCCTTGCTATAGAGAGCCACACCCCGTTTCCCTAGTAGCTGTTCGAGCACATGCACGGACAGATGTCTCAGATCATTGACGATCGTGATCCCCTTCTCCCTCAGCATGGTCTCCGTTTTGGGACCGATGCCAGGGATCACGCGGACCGAAAGTGGAGACAGAAAAGTCTCGACTTCCTCCTCGCGCACCACTGTGAGCCCATTTGGCTTCTGCCATCCCGAAGCAATCTTGGCGATCAACTTATTCGGTCCGATCCCGACTGAAGCCGTCAGCCGCACTTCTGATACAATCGCCTCTTTCAAGCGGCGACAGATTCGCTCCGCCTCTTCGTAGGATTCCGTCCAGCTTAGATCACCGTAAACTTCGTCGATACTGGCTTGTTCGACTTTCGCGATGAAGCGCCGTACGGTTCGCATCACTTCCTCAGACACCCGTGCGTATTTCGGCATATCGACCGAAACAAAGATTACCGGGGGCTTACCTGCATGACGAGCCGCTTCCGACAAGCGCCACGCAGTGGAGATCGGCGTCGCGGAGTGAATACCATAGGCTCGTGCTAGGTAGTTCGATGTAGAGACAACTCCGCGCCCCTTGCCATCAAGAGGATCGGCACCCACAACAAGCGGGACCCCTCGAAACGCGGGAGTGTCACGTTCCTCAATCGCCGCGAAGAACGCATCCATATCTAAGTGCGCAATAATTCTTGGCATATGGCCATTCAGCGCCTGGCCTGATAGAGACTATCCCAATACATAATAATATCGGTCCAGGCCGAACCAGTGAAACATGTACCACATCCAGGTCTCAGTTCTTTATCCGTAATGTTAGCTGTAGATTTTCATAAGAGAGACGGCGTACAATCTGGCCGCAATCCTGAAGAATGACCTCCTTAAGCGATCAGTAGATGTATATGTTTAGTCGGCGATCATCACTAGAAGGAGCTAATCGTGGGACTTCGTTGGTTTAATGTTATCGGATTTCTCATGTTGTTTCTCGGTCTCTTTTTCAATGAGCTCGTCTTTCTGAACGTCTGGTACGATGCCAACTTTTCCTTGGTTTTTGTCGCTGCAATGTACTACGGAGTTGCACTGTGGCTCTCACTCTGGGGAGGCATACACGCCCAGGAAGCTTGACGGTCTATTTAGTTAATGGCCTGATACAACGCAACACGCAATCTTTCTTTTTCTGGTCCTGAGGGTGAAGTTCACTTGAGTTGGCTCGGGTTATCCACGGAAGTGTGAAGACCATCTAAAGAAAGGAGACCGCCCATGAGTTTCTGGAATTGGCTTGGAGTGGTGATGTTGGTGCTAGGCCTTTTTCTGAATGAGCTGTTCCTCGGGATTAACGCATGGTACGAAATCAATCTCGGAGCAGTCGTTGCGGGTGTCGTATACCTGGTCGTTGCAGTCGCATTATCAGTGTGGCCGAGTGCCAGTAATCAGAGCGCGTAACGAACTATCCATATCCTCTCGGCTTTGCTTAGGCAGCAAACTCTGGGCTAGGTGTGTATCTTCTATAATTCCGAGCCGTGAAACGTGCAGGGATGCCTAGCCGAATTCTCATGAGGCACTGCCGTTGCCACTCTATCTTGACAACTACAAAACCGACCGGTTAGTTATAATCATTGACCGACCGGAAAACCTCCCCACTTCTGACTTTTATCCTCGGATGCATAATCAATTCTGTCGAAGAGGCTCTTACACAGCCCACAAGGCCGATCTCTTCCCGCGATATCGCCACTCACACATCTGTCCCAACAAGAGGGTTGATCTCGAAACACTAATCCACTACGATCATCGATACGCACCCTAAATTCATGGTGGACCCGTCGAGAGGCCTTATTCCAACGGCAATAGATTCGTCCCTGCGCCAGGCCAACTCAACTCCAACCAGAGGAGGAGTTCATGGCGGACAAGCAATACAAACGACTGGGGTGTCTGGATGTTCAACCGCGCGGCGGCTGTGGATTCCAGGTGCGAGCCGAGACCGAAGCGGAACTCATGCAACTTGTCGCCACGCACGCCAAACAGTGTCACAAGATTAACTCGATCCCACCGGAAATGGTGTACAAAGTACAAGCGGCGGTTAAGACGGTCACTGTCTAGGCACCAGAAATGTGCGGATTGGGGCCTCCTCCCGCACAGGGGAAGGCTCGACGAATCACCACGAAGCAACGTTTTAGACTCACTAAGGAGGGTATATGGACTTGAAGACGCTCTTCCTACTAGCAGCGCTTCTCCTGCTAAGCACGACCGGCTGCAGTTACTTGTTTTATCCCCACGCCAAGGAATTTACGGAAAAAGCAAAGGGGACAACGGGTCTCGAGACGGTCATTAACCTCACCAACATGGCGGAAGCTTCGGCCATTGCCGCCAAAGGGGGTAAAGGGGTCGATCAATCTTTCGACGATCTCCACAATCAGTTTCACGCCATCAGTGACAGCATCTGCTGCATCGAGAAATCCGTGAGAGAACAGCCCACCTATGCATTGGCCGTAACACACAATAAAGAACTCAAGACCATTTTCAAGCGCCTGTGGAAGTTCAAAGACGATCAGCCACAGCGAGATCAACACCTGGACCTCTTCGTCTCCGAACTCGCGGAGCTACGCGAGACATTACAGACCTTAAGGTAAATGTTGTGGCATCCCTATCGCCCGAGCAAATCATCGAAGGCCAGCGCCAGGATTGGAATCGCGTCGCCGGCGGCTGGGAGAAATGGGATCGCTTCTTCGACGAGCAGATGGCCTTCCTCAATCATCGGCTTGTCGGCGATGCTCGGCTGCGCGCCGGCCTTCGCGTGTTGGACCTTGGATCAGGCACCGGTTATCCGGCCCTGCTCACAGCTCAGGCGGTCGGAGTGAGCGGCAGCGTGATCGGGATCGACCTGGCTGATCAGATGCTCGAAGCGGCCACGCGCAAGGCGGCTTTGCTGAAGCTTTCCAACGTCACATTCCGAACGGGCGATGTGACGATCTTGCCGTTTGAGCCAGCCTCGTTCGACGCAGTCATTACCAGGTTTTGTTTGATGTTCCTACCGGAGATTCCAAAGGCCGTGGCCGAGATCGCACGTGTCCTTAAACAAGACACATGGGTAGCCGCAGCAGTCTGGTCTGCACCGGACAAGAACCCTTACCTCAAGATTCCCATCGACATCATCAAGCAATTCATGGAACTTCCCCCGCCAGATCCGTCGGCTCCTGGGATTTTCCGCCTCGCGAAACCCGGTGAGCTTGCCGCTATGCTGCAGCAAGCCGGATTTGCGGATATTTCCGACGAAGAATTTCTCGGTGATGTCAGATTTCCATCGGCTGATCATTACGTTTCCAGCCTCCTGGACATTGCCGCACCGATTCAAAATCTATGGGCCGGGTTGAGTTCGACTCAACAGAAAGAAGCCAAGCAGCGCATCATTGAAGCGGCCGAGCAATACAGGAAAGGCTCGATCGTCGCCTTGCCGATCGCCGTGCGCATGGTCACGGCGCGCAAGCCCACTTAAGACTTCATGCCGACCGAGCACGACGGCTTCAAGGACTTCGTGCTGGATCAACTCACCGATCTCAGGGGACTGACATGCCGCGCGATGTTCGGCGGTTACGGGCTCTATCAGCGCACCGCTTTTTTCGGCATCATTCACAAGGGTCGGTTGTATTTCAAAGTGACCCCGCGGACGGTCGAACGCTACAAAAATCAGAGCATGAAACCGTTTCGCCCAAATCCCAAGCAGATACTGAAGTCCTTCTGTGAAGTCCCTATTGATATTCTGGAAGATACCGAGCAATTAGTCGCTTGGGCGGTGGAATCGGCAGAGCGATGAGTATCTCCTTGGCTTCTTTCCCGCAGTCTCAGCACAACCGTCACGCGCTCTTAAATTTCGTGAGCTTCGCAAATAGGATGGCGGAGAACGGAAGGGCCAGGCCGATCACCAGTTGTGTGATGAGAAGATCGCCGAGCTGACCGTAATCGGCCGGTATCTGAATGGCGCCGCTCGCTTGGTCCTTCACCTCCCTGGTCACCACAAAGATTTGGTTCAGATACTTGGTTCCGAGCTGGCTCAAGGAAAGCGCGAGGTTGGTAAACGACGCCATCACGGCAAAAAAGGTCGCTTTGAGACTAGCCGGAGCCGAATTGGCAATCCAGGCCAGCATCGGAATCATGGAAATCTGCGCGAGCGGCGACTCCAATGCCGTGTCGATCAAGGCAATAAAGCGGGCGTCGACCACCCCACCGGTCACCTTCGCCGTCCATTCATGCAGCCCATAAAACATCCCGACGATCGGAAGAGAGAGAATCGTTCCGACAACGGTCAAGAATCCGACGATGTACGTGATCGAGCGTTCCGCCATAAAGCGTCGAAAGACGAACATGCCGGCCAACGCTACGGTGCCGCCGATCAAGGATAGGACTGAAAGGAACTGCTGATCGAATTGTAAGTCGTCGATCATCCACCAGGTCGAACCTGGGCCAGGTCCTGGAATCGCGCGTAGCGCAAAGATCACCGCCGCCGTGCCGACCAGAGTGAGCCTCTTGTCCGGCTCCAGTTCTCGTACGAGTCTCGACATCAGGAACAAGACGATGGCCATGGAACCTGTGAACACGATCTCTTCTCGGTATGGGAATCCTCCCAGCCCGACAGTCAACGTGAAGAGAACAAAAGCCGAACTTCCACCGAGGATCCACCAGTTTGGTTTTGTCGACTCATTCTCGGTATCTCGAACGTTCACCATGTGCCGGGCCTGATCCTGGGTAAATCCCTGTTGGACAAGCCGCTGTCTCTTTTGACGGTTCAGCCACCATGCCAATCCGACACCCAGCACCGACACCACGGGGATGACCATCGCCAGGAGATAGATTCGCTGGTAGAGCCGAACGAGATCAGCCTGAGGCAACCCTTCGGTTCCAGTGAAAACATATACGTTGATGAGCGCCACAAGGATGCCACCGCCGACAATCGCGATGCGACCGAGTGTCTGCATCGTGGTATGCATCAGCTTTCTCGTCTGGTCATCGAATGGCCGGCCTTGATCGTCGACACGAGGAACGGCTTCGACTGTCATGGCATCGGCAACCGCATCCTGCACCACATATCCAATTGGGGCCAATAGCACGCTGAGAACGTACCAGACTTCGGCCGGCAAGATAGCCGTCATGGTTTCGCGGTCGCCGATCAGCAGGGCCATGATGCCGAGACTGAGAGCCAGCAGCCCTGCGCCCACCCCTACGAGCCAGCTCTTCCATCGCCACAGAAGATCGACCGTATGGCCGATCGGCATCTTCAGGGCCCAGGGAATCCCGGCCCAAAAGCCAAGCGCGGCCAGAAAGGCGGCGGAGAGGCCGAGGTAGTCCTTGACGAAGAACGTCCCGACGATACCGGTCAGGCCCGAGATGCCGTAGGCCACATAGACCATGAGCGGCGGCAGATAGGACAGCCGCATCTCACGGCCAAGCGAGAGAATGTTGCGATCAATCCACTGTGTGACGAATGTGAGCATCGCTAGCGCAAGACACGGCTCTTTTCGCGACGCTCGACCAATGCCAGAAGTTGCACTCGTATTTCAGCCGAGGAGAGATGAACCCGATCCCCGTGTCCGGCGAGCACCCACTCAAAATGGTAGTCGAGGAGTTTGCGGATAGAGTCGAGCAACGTCCATTTTCTCCAGATCCGACGAGTGGGGGCCTCCAACGACTTTGTGTGCGGATCCCACCAAAGATGATCCCCCGTAAAGAGAAAGCGCTCCCTATAGAGCAGCGCCATACTCCCGGCTGTGTGACCCGGCACGGGAATGATTTGGAACTCTGATCCGACCTGGAGCGTCTCTTCCCCATCAACAATCCGTTCCGCAATCGAGACAGCATCCGCATCTGCCCGATGGATGATTCGCTCCGCTCCGAAATGCGCAGCGTACTTGTCTGCGTCGGCCACATCATCTTTGTGCGTGAGAAAGATATGGGCTATGCCCCCTCGCTTCTCAAAGACCTCGATCAGATGCTTGAGATAGCGGGGAGAGTCGATCAGCCAGTTGCCATCAGAGTGCTCGATGAAGAAACTATTCGCTCCGAACGATTTCTCCGAATTGAAGCCGCAATAACTCACTCCGTTTTCAAGATGGAGCGGAAAACTCGCCATCGCCGCTTGCAGCCGCGACTTGTCGCCGTGCTCCGTGCCAATGGACCCGACAGGACACGCAAGCAACGCCTGGTAGGCGTGACGAACCTGCTCTTCACCGTCCGGCTGGCAACTGACCGCAGAATAGTCTCCAATCTCTTCGAAGCTGAGTGGCGCCAACTGCCGACAGGTGTCGCAATTGATGCAGGTTGCATCCACGTAAAAATTGCCCGGGACGTTGGAGTCGAGCCGTTTGTTAGGATCGGCCATCAAAGCACCTTCATACCTCACTGTTCTCGATCAGCCACCCGCCAGGGATACCAGGCAGCGGCCGTACGAAACGGCTCCATCTTTCCCCATACTGAAGCATTTGCCTCGGTGTAGGCATTCCCGCCCCTCGGTGCGCGATACGAAAGCCGTTCCGTAGGCCGAAGTCATCGACCGGTAATACATCGGCGCGCCCCAACTGAAAGATCAGTAACATCTCCACCGTCCAATGCCTCGGACTTCGATGAGCCGCCTGACAATCGACCGGTTAGCCAGCTCCTTGATGATGCGATCTTTCGGTACCGTACCATCGAGTGCGTTGAAAGCCAAGTCGCGAAGCGCCGTGATTTTTGGTCGTGAAAAGCCCGTTTTCCTGATCGATCCCACACGCATAGCCAACAGTTCATCGGAGGGGGAAATCTCCGCCCGGGGAAAAGCGCTACGAACCGCTGAAGGATACCCCCGGCTGCTCTGGCGTGAAGTTGTCGGTAGGCGGGCGAGCGATTCGAATGGCGAGCGGCGCACCTTCGGCTTGAACGCAACGGGACCGATTTCCTGGATTAATCGCCGCATCACCAGATCGACCTTGGAAAGATGGTCGATCGGCTCGCCATCGACGTCATGCATCAGGTTATGGGAATGCGGCCCTTATTCTTCGCCAGCCAAGCTTCAAATGACTGAAGTTCCGGATTGAGGCTTTTTGAATGTGCCAGATCGCGTGGACGGCAGAACTCATCATTGAACTCTTGCTTGAACTGAAACATGTTTCCAAGATCATCCGCACCCTGGAAACCGAACCCGCGATACTGCTCGGGTGTCACGGCATTGTAGCGCACCGGTTGTCCCATGGCTTTCGTCAGCGCGGCAGCCATTTCCGTGCCGGTGAGATGTTCACCAGCTATGCCCACGCGTTTCCCGATGTATTCCTTCCCTCTCTTGAAAATGCCGAAGGCGCATTTTCCTATATCTTCGACCGCAATGCCAGGCAACTTCTTGTCGGCCATCGGCAACACGAAAAGAAGTCCTCCATCCGGTCCTTTCTTCGGTCCCATGCCGAAGAAGATCATATTGTCCCAGTAAAACGAGGTCAGGAGAAACGTGACGGGAAGATTCAACTTGCTGAACTCCTGATCCGCTTCGCCTTTGGAGTCAAAGTGCGGAACCTTGTACCGGCCCATCAATGTCGGCATACGGTTGTCTGAGAGTGGAACCCATCGTCGCGTATCCTCAAGCGTAGACCAGATGACATGGTGCACCCCTGTTTCCTTGGCTGCCTCGGCCTGATTCTTCGCTTGCGCATATTCCTTTTCTGGAGAAAAGTGTTCCCAGAAATTGGTCAGACAGAAGACGCCATACGCGCCTGCAAATGCTCGTTTGAGACTGACTTTATCGTCCAAATCGGCCGATACGACTTCTGCACCGAGTTTCTTGAGTGCCATCGCTTTGTCAGAATTCAGGTCTCTGGTTAATGCGCGAACCATGAATTCGTTCCCCGGATTATTGACGATTGCTCGCACGAGCCCACCACCTTGCGCCCCGGTCGCGCCCACAACGGCAATGATTTTCCTTTCAGCCATGATCACTCCCTCCTGCAGGATGTTCAAACAGGCACTGCTATCACCCACCCCCGCTCGCCAAGACTCGCCTTTCACCGAGCAAGGCCGCGGAGAGGCGCACGGCGCGATGAGGAAAGAGCGTCACGTCTGTGCGCGCCGTCGAGACGGCAGTGCCCCCCGCGAGGCGTACTCTGTCCTGTACGTTGAGCCTCTGAGCGACGCGAGACGACGCTGGCGGCCGTTTCAACATCCTGCTACATGACAATCCCGCCGCCGACTTGGATCGTCTGCCCCGTCAACCACCGGGCACCCTCGCTCACCACGAACACGACGACATCAGCTATGTCCTTAGGAACTCCGAGCCGCTTCATCGGCGACAGCTGAATGCCGATTTGCCGGTACTCTTCCGTCATCATCCCCGTTTCGGTGAAACCCGGTGAAACGGTATTGACCGTAACTCCCTTGGGAGCCAATTCTTGGGCCAAACCCTTGGTATACTGCTCAAGCGCCGCCTTGCTGCCGAGATAGGCTGTGGCTCCCGGAAAGCTCAGATGTGTCCCGCCCGTCGAGATATTCACGATACGCCCACCGTCTTTCAACACTCTTGCCGCCTCTTGCATGGCGAAGTAGGGCCCCTTGGCATTGAGGTCAATTACACTATCAAAGTCCTCCTCCGTAGTCTCCTCAAGCGGTTTTGGCATGAACTTGCCCGCATTGTTGACCAGAATATCCAGCCGGTTGAATTGCTTGACCGTATCGATCACAAGACGACGGGCATCCGCCGCGCGACTCATGTCGGCCTGGACCGCCAAGGCCTTGCCCCCTTTCGCTTGGATTCCCACGACCACCTGTTGGGCTTTTTCTGAATTTGTTGAATAATTCACCACAACGATAGCGCCTTCCTCGGCTATTCGTTCTGCAATGGCTCGACCGATTCCGCTCGAAGCCCCGGTCACAATCGCCACTTTACTGCTCAACGATTTCATCGACTGGACTCCTCTTCTTGAACTAAATCAGTGGCAAGGAAATCGGTTCCCCATTGCCCAGAAAATGTCCATGCTGTAATCGGGCGGCGATCCCGTGGGCGTAGTTCCCGCTCTCGCAACCGTTCCGGCAGGAGTGCGGAATCACCTGGATACCCGACGGCAATCATGGCAACAGGTTCATAGCCTGCCGGGACCCGGAGATCGAGTCGCGCCCTCTCCACATCGAAACCCGCCATCTGGTGGGCGATCAGCCCTTGTGCTGTCGCTTGTAACACAAAATTCTCCGTCGCCAACCCAGTATCATGAAAGGCATGGCGGTTCGGCTTCCCATCGTCTTCAAACTGCATACTGGCAATGGAAAGAACCAGCACCGGTGCGCGGAAGGCCCATCGTCTGTTGCCCTCCGCCAAACACTCAAACAAACGATTCCAGTCCGTCTGGTGCTGCTTAGTCGCCACGATAAACCGCCAAGGCTGCTCGTTATTCGAGGAGGGCGCCCAGCGGGCTGCCTCGAAAAGCGTCCGCAGCGTATCAGTCTCGACCGGCCGCTCATCAAACGCACGAGGACTCCAACGACGAGCAAGCAGATCATGAATGTGGAAGTGTGTTCGCGCCGGTTTTTCCACAGCCTCTACCCTTTCGTACTCACCTCAGGTGATTGCGCGTCAGGCGTCCATCCACCACCCAGCGCTTTGTACAGTTGGACGACCGACGCCAAGAGCAACCGGCGTGTACTGGTCAAGGCCAGCTCCGCTTCAAATAGGTTTCTTCGGGCGACAAGGACATCCAGATAATTGGCCAGCCCTCCTCGATAGCGCAGGTCCGCGAGTTTCAACGCCGACTGCAGCGCCGTGACCTGCTGCTGCTGGGATTCGCTCTGGACGCGAGCTGTCTGCACCGCGACGAGGGCGTCTTCGACTTCGCGAAAGGCCGTTAAAACCGCCTGTTGGTATTGAGCCACCGCTTGCTTGGTTTGCGCCTCTATCGCTTCTTGCTGAAAACCTAGAACTTGAGCGTTAAGCAAAGGAGCGGCCAGGCCGGCACCGAACACACCGAAGGAGGACGCTTCCGTGAAGATCAAGGACAATTCGGGATGGGCCAAGCCGGCCAACCCGGTCAATGTAATTCTGGGGAATCGCTCGGCTTTGGCCGCGCCGATGCGAGCGGTCACAGCCGCCAACTGTTGCTCCGCCGCCAAGAGATCGGGTCGTCGTTGCAGGAGCTCCGATGGTAGACCGGCGGGCACGTCCGGCGGCACAATTTGCTGGTCCAATGAACGCCCGCGCGCGACGGCAAAAGGTTTACGACCCAGCAATATGCTCAAGTGATTCTCGGCTTGGACCATCTGCCGATGGAGCTCCGCCGTACGTGCCGCGGCATTGGCTCGTTCCGCTTCGAATTGATCTGCATCCAGCTTCGAGGTCATTCCTTGACGCAGGCGCGCCTGGGCAATCCGCACCGACTCTTCCCATGACTGCAACGTTCGCTCGGCAATATCGAGCTGCAAGTCGAACTGGAGCAGGTTGAAATAGGCTTCAGCCACTGCGCTGACCAGCTGAATCGTCACCGCGCGGCGGTTCTCCTCCCTCGACAATAAATCGGCGCGAGCGGCTTCGTTCGTGCGCCGGACGCGCCCCCACAAATCCATCTCCCACGACAGGTTGCCTAACAAGTAATAGTTGAACGGACTGGCAAATCCGGGAAACAAGAACACGGCGCTGCGGCCGGCCGGTGCGCTCGCTGCGGCCGTGATTTGCGGCAAATAGTCGGTTTGAGTGATCAAAGCCCTGGCCCGGAACTCCTCTATGGTCGCGACAGCACGCTGAAGATCGTAATTTTCCGCAAGCGCCATACGAATGAGTTGTTGAAGCTGCTCGTCGCGCAGCAGTTCCCACCAGGGCAAGTTAGCCAACGAGGGCAAATCCGACTGCCCATCCGCCATGCGGAACCGATCCTCCGCATCGGTCTGAGGCCGCTGGTAGTCCGGGCCCATGGCGCAGGATGTCACCACTGCGCTGAGTACCAGCAGTGATATGCAACGACAGATCGAAAAAGACCGCATCAATGCTCTCCGTCCGCTAAAGTCCCGGGGTGCCCTTGGCGGACTCGTTCAGGCGGCGTCCCCGGCAAATCGGGTCGTTCCCGGACGGGAGCCCATCGCTCGCCGACCTTGCGAACCGTCACGAAGAACAGCGGGACAAAAAATATCGCAAGAAATGTCGCGGTCAGCATTCCACCCAACACACCGGTTCCGATGGATTGACGGCTGGCCGCTCCCGCGCCGCTGGCGATCGCCAACGGCAACACGCCGCCGATGAAAGCCATGGAGGTCATGATGATCGCCCGAAACCGCAACCGCGCCGCTTCCTTTGCCGCCTGCTGGAGCGGCATGCCGTCGCTTCGGCGATGATTGGCGAATTCGACGATCAAGATGGCATTTTTAGCCGCCAATCCGATCAGCGTGACCAAGCCGATCTGGAAATACACGTCGTTCGTCATTCCTCTCAGCCACACGGCGGACATGGCGCCGAAGGCGCCGAACGGTACCGCGAGAATGACGGCGAGCGGCACGGTCCAGCTTTCAAACTGCGCCGCCAGCACCAGAAAGACCATCAAGAGGCCGAACCCGAACGCCAACCCCGACTGCCCCCCGACTTTCGCTTCTTGATACGAAATGCCGCTCCATTCGAGGGTGTACCCCTTGGGAAGCAACACCTCTTGCGCCGTACGTTCGAGCGCCTCCAACGCCTGACCGGAACTGTAGCCGGGCGACGCGGCTCCCAGCACCCAGGCTGTGTTGAACCCGTTGAAATGGGTCACCGGATCGGGACCGCTCGTGAACTCAGTATCGACCACTGTATCGAGCGGAATCATCATCCCTCCGAGGCCGGAGCCGCCGAGTGCCGTGACGGCTGGGCTCAGCGATCGCACGTACACTTTCCCGATATCGTCTGGGCTCGCGCGGAACTCAGCCTCGGCCTCCGTCTGAACGCGATAGACTCGACCGAATTTGAGAAAGTCGTTGATATAGAAATTGCCGAAGTATGCCTGCATCGTATCGAAGATTTCCGAAATCGGCACTCCCAACGCCTTCGCCCTCTCGCGGTTGACGCGAGCGAACAATCTGGGCGCGGTGACGCGGAAATTGGACCCGATCCCGGCGATCGCCGGATTTTCCTTCGCTTTCGCCACGAATTCCTGAGTGGCTGCGGCCAATTCCTGGAAGTCTCCCCCGCTCGGATCCTGGACTTGCAGCGAGAATCCGCCCGTCGCACCGATCCCGCGGATCGGCGGGGCATTGAACGCGAGAACCAAGGCCTCGGGAATTTTTGCGAACTCTCCGTAGGCCGCCCCGACCAACGCCTGAACATGCTCACCCGACTTGCGCTCGTCCCAGTGGTGCAATGGAATGAACATGGTGGCGGAATTAGGACCCCGCGTATTGAAGACGAAGTTCATGCCGGACATCGCATCGGTCGAGTGGACGGCCGGGACCGAGAGAAAATACCGTTCGATCTTCTGGAGGACTTCATCGGTCCGTTGCTTGGACGCGCCGTCGGGCAGCTGCACGATCGTGATGAAATACCCTTGGTCCTCGTCCGGCAAAAAGGCGGGAGGAATCATGCGAAAGAGTCCCAAGGCCGCGACCACGATCACCGCAAACACCGAGAAAGACACGGCCCGCCATCTGATCACGACATCCACGGCTCTGGAATAGCGCTCCCGTGTCCAGTCAAAAAACCTGTTGAACCACGCGAAAAAGCCCGTCTCATGATGTTCACCGCCCGGCTTCAACACCAGCGCCGACAACGCGGGGCTGAGCGTCAAGGCCACCAGCCCCGAGATGGTCACCGCCATGGCGATCGTGATGGCAAATTGTTTATAGAGTTCGCCGATGATTCCGCCGAGAAACGCGACCGGCACGAACACGGATACCAATACGAGGACGATCGCGATTACCGGACGGGTGACTTCCGCCATGGCCCTTCTGGCGGCTTCCCGCGGCGACACGGATTCCTCCCTCATGTGCCGCTCGACGTTCTCGACGACGACGATGGCATCGTCCACCACGATGCCGATAGCCAGCACCATGCCGAAGAGAGTGAGCGTATTGATGGAAAACCCCAAGGCCTCCATACCGGCAAATGTGCCGATCAGTGAAACCGGAACCGCGGTGGCGGGGATCAAGGTGGCTCGCCAACTCTGCAGGAACAGATACACGACAAGAATGACGAGGGTCATCGCCTCGGCCAGCGTCTTGAGCACTTCCTTGATCGACACCTCGATGAACTTGGTCGTGTCGTAAGGAATGTCGTACATCAGCCCCGGCGGAAACGCCTTGGCGAGTTCGTTCATCTCAGCGCGAATGTGTTTGGCCGTATCGAGCGCGTTGGCACCGGGAGCCAGGAACGTGATGAGAAACACGTTCGGTTTCCCGTTCCATCGACCCTGCATCACGTACGATTGGGCTCCCAATTCAACCCGCGCGACGTCCTTCAGGCGGATCACCGATCCGTCCGGCATGGCTCGAACGATGAGATTTTCGAAATCACTCACTTCCGTCAATCGTCCCTGCGTCATGATGGGAATCGTGAGCTCCGTCCCCTTCGGCGCCGGCTCGCGGCCCACTTGTCCGGCAGGGAAATCGCGGTTTTGTTCCCGAACAATGGCGGCGATATCAGTGGGCGTCAGCCCAAGCTGAGCCATCCGCACAGGGTTCAAGACCAAGCGCATCGAGTAATTTTGTTGTCCGAAGACGACGGCCTGTCCCACTCCACGGATCCGCTTGAGATTGTCCAGGACACGCAACAACGCATAATTCGAGATAAAGACCGAGTCGTGGGTCGGATCGGTCGAACTCATCGCGACGACCACCAGGAGATCGGGGGAAAACTTCAAGACGCTGATCCCCTGTCGGACCACTTCGGGGGGCAATTGCGGCTCGGCGAGCTTCACGCGATTTTGTGTCTGCACTTGCGCGATATCCACGTTGGTGCCGATCTCGAACGTCAACCTGATGCTGACGTGGCCGTCGTTTGTGCTCGTGGAATCGTAATACAGGAGGTTGTCGATGCCCGGGAGCTGAACCTCGATCGTTCGCGCCACCGAATCCGCCGCGACTTCCGCGCTGGCGCCTGGATAGTCTGCTTCGATCTGTACGACGGGCGGGCTGATATCGGGAAATTGAGCGATGGGCAGGGTGGCGAGCGCCACGAGTCCGATGACAATGATGACGATGGAGATGACCGACGCGAAGATCGGCCGTTCGATGAAAAAACGTGAGCTCACTGCGAATCCTTCAAGGCTTCGGGCTTCGTGTCCGAAGCAGGGTCGGTCATGCCGACCGACGTTCCGTTGTTCGGTTTTCCGTTGTCCTTTGACTCGGCGGCCGGAATCGGTCTGACGGGGGCTCCCGGCGTCACGGTGTGGAAGCCGCTGACGATCACCCGTTCGCCGGACCGCACGCCCGACTCGATGATCCATTGCTGGTCTTGCCAGCTGCTCGCCTTGACGGGCCGAATTTCCACCTTATCGTCTTCGCCCACGATAAACACGATCGGCCCCTGGGGCCCTTGCTGGACCGCTCGCTGAGGCACCAACAAGGCATGGTCTTTCACTGTTCCCTTAAAGCGTACACTCACAAATTGCCCGGGCAGCAGCATTCCGTCGGGATTGGGGACGACGAATCGGGCCCGCCTCGATCCCGTTTCGGTCCGCAGGCCGACATCGGTAAAATCGAGGACGCCTTCATGGGGATAGGTGCTGCCGTCGGCCAGGATGACCGTGCCTTTCAGCTGAGTGAGGCCGGGATGTTGAAGCCCCACGGCGATAGCATCCTGACGTCGTTTGAGCAGAAACGTCTCCGGGACATTGACCACCACATACATCGGATGGATACGATGAATAATGGTCAGCAAATCGGTTTGAGCCGAAACCAGCCGGCCCTCGTAATACCGGCTTCGCTCGATGAGGCCGGTGATTGGAGCGACGATTGTGGTGTTATCGAAATCGAACTTGGCCTTGATCACATCGGCCTGAGCTCTTTGCAAACCGGCCTTCGCGGCTAAATCCTCCGCGACGGCGTCGTCCACGTCTTTTTGGCTGACGGCCTGCTCTACGAGCAACGGTTTAACACGGGCCAGATCCTGTTTGGCTTGGACCAACCGCGCTTCCGCTTCCGCGATCCTAGCCTGCGCGCTTTTGTAAGTCGCCTCAAACGGCACTGGATCGATCTGGTAGAGCTTGGTGCCTTTTTTCACCTCTCGCCCTTCCGAAAACAACACGGCTTTCAGGATACCGGTGACTTGAGGGCGAATTTCAACCGGACGAGACGCCTCCGCCTGTCCGATGAATTCCGGTTCATCCGGCACGGTCCGCGCGATCGCCGTCACGACTTCTACCTGCGGGATCGGAGGTGGTGCAGGAGCAGAACCTACGTCATCTTTGCATCCAAGCACCGCGGCTATCACGACTGATGTCATCAATAAAGCGAAGAGTCTGAAAAAATACACATCCAAAAACCTCATGCGGTTATTCCTAACTTCATCGCCATTTCCTCGATAAGGCAAAACACGTCACTATATCGAGACGGATGAGACTGCGACAAGTCCAAGACGGAGTACCTCCCCCCGCCACTTTAACGCCCGGATGATCGCACATTTCACGTTTCCTCTTGCGTCGCTCTCGAAGCAAGCGTGTCCTCTCCCTTGCTCTTACTCGATGGATTGAACCTACCGCCCCTGGTGATCTCTTCGACGATACACCGCGTCAAACAGCCGGATGCCCGTAGCTCCGCCCCTTGCCTCCACAGGCGTGCCAAGACCGACTTGCCGCCCGCATCGACGAACGTCACACCGACCAAGTCGATCACTGCGCGCTGGTGATCCTCCTCGGACATTTTTCGCCAATACGCGTCGAGCTCCTCAACCCAAGAGCCCGCCAATCGTCCCTCGAGTACGAGCAAGAGCGAGTGTGGTGATACGCCTCGTTGTTGAGTGATCTTCAGCATGCCGTAGTCTGTCACTTTATGGCTCGGCTGGATTATTACCGAGCTGCGATCGGCGATTCTGCAAAATAACGGGATCGACAACTTCTCCGCACTGCACACAACGCCTCACCAGAAAATCGCCATGAGCTGCCCCGGCTATAGAATCGAAAGACTCTTCAATGATCATCAGGCCCCTGCACCTGTCACAACGTATGGAATCGGTTTGGCTCTCCCGCCCTGTCGGTTTTTTCTCCAGTAATCCCACCGTCGCCATGATCGACCTCCCTTGCTTAAGGGTTCACCATTTTTATTTGGCAACATACATTCCAGAAATCGTTGATGAGCCGGCACTATTGAAGCTGCCGAAATAATTACGAGTTACTTCGCCGAAAGGAATGTACTGCGGTGAGAATCTGCCGATGATCCGGCACGCTGCCGAATGATCGGCGCGTGCCGGAAGAAATGGAGGCTCTAAGGCAGTATATACGTCAAGTTCGGCCAGACTGCATACCCGATCGCTTGACCCATTTTCCCTTCCTGGAGCTCAAAGACGATGCTGGTCTGAAAAGGAGTGGTTCCTGACATGCCAGTGAATCCACCGGAACCACCCGTAAACGTGAAATCGCCCACGCACTCTTTTAAGTTCCCAACGCACTTCCAGTGGCCATACGCAACATCTTTCCTTTCATGCGCCACGATGGTGCAGAGTCCTTCCATCGCCTGATAATCCTTGCTTCTATTGAGGTTGACACGCACCGGGCAGGCCAATCTGGACGAATGAACAATCATCTTGCCTCCGTCCTTATGACGGGAGATCAGCACTCCTTTGACTATTCCATTGACGACTTGATCTCCGGCCCCAAGTTCCATGAACTCGCCCGTCCCGCTCCAACTTGAACTGGAATCTCCTGCCTCAACGGTTTTCGCGTACCCCAAAGAGCCGTTGCCTTGCCCCAGGAAGAAAACCATTCCTAGCGCACATAACAACAAATAATTGATTCTTCTCACCTTATGCTCCTTTCTAGATTAGCCAACTGTTTCGTCCAACAGTTCCCTGGTCCGGTCTGATACCGCCTTATCTTGTTACAAGTCAACCATAAAATTCGCTCATCAGAACACGGCGCGACCGCCTCATAACGTTCGTTTTTCACAGCTTTCCCCAGCTGTTTTGAAACTCTTTCACCTCTCAAGCCAAGCGGCAATGATGCCATCCACAGACCATTTCCCTCCCCCGATCACGACAAGGGCAGCGCTCATGGCGATGACCAGGAGATGATATTCAAATCCTTCTCCCTGTTGCAGCCCGAACCAGTTCATGTAGAACCCGTACGGCCAATGCACCGTGGCGATCGCACCGAGCATGATCACGATAAAACTTGCCGCCGTGAATCGTGTCAGGAATCCGACAATGAGTCCTACACTACCGAGGGACTCTCCGATGATGACGAGAAAGGCCACGAGCCATGGTAGCCCCATCTTCTGCGTGAAGAAACCCAGCGTTCCTTCAAAGCCGTTTCCACCAAACCAGCCTAGGAGCTTCTGAGCGCCATGCGCGAACATCACCACGCCGAGCCCAACCCGAAGGATGAGACCGGCCCACGAATCATCGGTCTTAAAAAATGACATGGGACACCCCCCTATCTAGAACTGGTGGAAGAGGGCCGCCAATGCGCAATCGCCCTCACCATCGCATTCCTGATCAACATCCTTGTCATAACCAGCGGCAGGGTTGCGAATATGCCGTACCATAAACTCTGTAGAATCATCTCATTCATAACGTTACCTCCGCTTCCTTTTGGGTGATGCTACCCACGTCGAAGGGCAAAGAGCATTCCAACAGGTTACTGTGATGGAGCATGCTGCGCAATTCTCTGGAATTGTGAGCGAACTAGATGAGGTGAACAGGAAGATCCCTTGCAGACGGATGACAATTGACGATGGGCAGATGCCGAAGAATCGTCACGTGCCGAAATAGATCGGCATGAACTGCGAGATAGTGGAAGCTTGGTCACTGACGGTATCCTCCTGGACCGTACTTGAAAGTTGTTGAGGCGAGCCTATACTACCTTATCAACGAGAGATGAACGGTCAAGACATCGCATCGAGAAAGGAGCAGCCATGAAGAAGATTGCCGACATTCTGCGAGCCGACGGGAGTCATTGGGTCGGGGATGGGTTCCCCGTTCGATCACTGTTTTCATACCACCACGATAGCACGGCCATCAGCCCGTTCCTGCTGTTTGATTATGCGGGGCCGCATCGGTTCGATCCCACCGATCATCCACGTGGCGTGGGGCAGCACCCGCATCGCGGATTCGAAACGGTCACCATCGTCTATGATGGAGAAGTTGCGCACCGCGATTCCGCCGGAAATGGTGGAGTCATCGGACCGGGCGACGTCCAATGGATGACGGCAGCTCGCGGCATCATCCATGAGGAATTCCATTCATCGAACTACAGCAAAACAGGCGGCCCGTTTCGGATGGTCCAGCTGTGGGTCAATCTGCCGGCAAAAGACAAAATGAGTCCTCCTGGCTACCAGGCGATCACCAGCGCCGACATTCCGGTCGTCCCCTTGGCGGGTGGGACGGCACGGATCATCGCGGGAGAATTCCACGGTGTTCGTGGGCCGGCTCGCACATTTACGCCCGTCAACCTCTGGGATCTGCGCCTCGATCGAGCCATCGATCTCACACTGGACCTTCCCGAGGGGCACAACACCATGATTGCGGTGCTCGCCGGCCAAGTCGTCATCAACGGCACCCAGACTGCCGGCGAGGCGGAGATTGTTCGGCTTGAGCGCGACGGGAGCGACGTTACCATCCACACCGATCATGAGGCGATCGTACTCATCCTGACGGGGGAGCCCATCGACGAACCAGTGGTGGGGTATGGCCCGTTCGTGATGAACAGCGAAGCAGAAATCAGGCAGGCCGCGAATGATTTCAACAGCGGCCGCTTTGGGCAAGTGGGCTCGTCCGAGCCACTTGCTCGGTGAGCCTCGCGGACCGGGTAATGAAACGTTCTCAATCGACCGGCGAGGCGTCCGGGTCGACAAAAGGCGACGCGCGTGATGCGTAGGTCTACCGCGATGAGTCGTCAGGCTTGGAGACGAGCGATGCCGAGCCTCTGCATCTTAGACTGAAGCGTCGTTCGTTTAATACCTAACCGGGCCGCGGCGCCTGCCGCCCCCCCCACGACCCATTTCGTTTCGCGCAAGGCGCGCAGAATCTGTTCACGCTCGGCCTCTTCGAGCGTTGTTGCGGAGATGGTGGCATGACGGCTCTCCGTCTGGAGTTCACTGATCGGCACTTGGAGATCGGTTCCATGCGTGAGAATGACGGAACGTTCGACGATGTTTTCGAGTTCACGAACATTTCCTGGCCAGGCATATCGGGAGAGCATATCGAGCGTCTTGGCGGGAACCGTTTGGATATTCTTTTTCATGCGAACGGCATAGTGCTGGGTAAAATAACGGACGAGGATAGGAATATCTTCCGGGCGTTCACGTAGCGGCGGCAAGGTGATCGGAAACACATTCAACCGGTAATACAGGTCACTGCGAAACTGTTTGGTCTCTACCAACCCCTTGAGATCCCGGTTGGTCGCGGCGATCAACCGCACGTTGACTCGAATGGTCTTGGTGCTGCCCAATCGCTCAAATTCTTGCTCCTGCAAGACACGCAGCAGTTTGGATTGCAACTCTAACGGGATCTCCCCGACTTCATCGAGGAAGATCGTGCCCTTATCAGCCAGTTCAAATCGGCCGGCTTTCTGCGCAATCGCCCCGGTGAATGCTCCTCGTTCATGCCCGAAAAGCTCGCTCTCCAATAATCCGGTCGGAATGGCCGCGCAGTTCAGTTTGACAAACGTCCGCTCTGCTCTGGTACTCAAACGATGGATCGCGCGGGCAATGAGTTCCTTGCCGGTCCCCGTCTCCCCTTGAATCAAGACGGTCGAATCGGTCGGGGCCACGACCTCCACCTGTTTGAGTACCTGCTTTAAGGCATTGCTGTCACCGATGATGTCCTCAAATCCGTGCTCGATGCGGAGCTCCTCTTCGAGGTACAGTTTCTCTTTCGCCAGTTTATCTTTGAGCTCGGCAATTTGTTGGAATGCCAGCGCGTTTTCGACCGCGACCGCCACCTGCTGAGCCACTTGTTGAAGAAACTCGATATCCCTATCGCTATAAGCCTCTTTCTGCAAGCTCATGAATCCCATGGCACCCAACCGCCCCCTCGCCGTGGTGAGCGGAACAAAACAAAACGACTCCGTCCCATCTTCCTTCATATAACCGATCACCTTTGGCCAACGACGCTCCTCGGTCAACTTCGGCACAAGGACCGGTCGTTGCTCTTGCCACACCAGTCCGGCTGGACAGTCTTCAATCGTGACCTCATGTCCTCCCACAAGGTCCGCCGGAACATTGGCCTGAATGGTATGCAACCGCATCAGTTTCTTGATGGGATCATGCAGGGAGAGATCGACATAATTGACCTGTACAACACGCGGAAGCCGATGGGCAAGATCACGAAACAGTTGATCGAGGTCTCGCTGCGCAGAGATCGCCTGCGCGACTTCGAGGAGCGCTTGATAGCGCTCCGCAAGATCCTCACAGGGGGATATGGCCGGCCTATTCATACGCGGGCAGTATGGACCATCCGCCAGGAACGGCTCAAGAGGCATGGCACACGAAGGGGCAACCTGTGAGGGAATCGCGCCATCAGAGTGCCTGATGTGTCCCGTCGCAGAACGGCGGGGTCTTGGTATGTTTGCACTGACACAACGCCACTTCTTTCTTCGCGTCCACAGTGAATTCAACCGGCTCAAAGTCAGTTCCCTGATGAGAGCCATCACAAAACGGTTGGTCCCGCGAACGCCCGCAGGAACACCAGTAATAGGTTCCCGGTTCCAGTTCCATTACAGATGGTTGTTTGGCTGCAACACGTGGCTGGGCCATGAGTGTCCCCCTGTCATAGTTAGGATTAGACCGCAGGGTTGAAGTATAATGTTTCATCATGGACTTTGCATCCTCCTCTTGTACGATTCCCTGATCGCTTCCATCTCTCCTGGATCTGATCCCACCAGTACCAGACCTTGCGATTGTATTCCTCGCCACCGTCGCCAGCAGCCTACTCGCTCGGATTGATTGGCAACCGTTGATTCTGTTGCGGGGAAGCCTTATATGATAGCTTCCTCGATTCTAGGAATGAGCAGGACGAAGTAATGGCGAAGAACGAGCAGGATGATCTCGTCCAATGGCATCACCTCGATGTCAAGGACGTGATCGAGCGGTTGGAAACGGATCACCATCGCGGGCTGACTGTCGAGGAGGCCGAGCGGCGGCTGGCGCGCGACGGCCCCAACCGCCTCCCCCCTCCGGTCAAAAGGCCGGGATGGCTGCGCTTCCTCCTACAGTTCCACAACGTACTGATCTACATGATGCTGGCCGCCACCGTGATCGCCGGTTTGCTCAGCCACTGGATCGATGCCGCGGTCCTTTTCGCCGCCGTCATCGTCAACGCCATCATCGGCTTTATCCAGGAAGGGAAGGCGGAGCAGGCGCTCGACGCGATCCGCGGCATGCTCTCCCTGCGTACGACGGTCTTCCGCGATGCGGAACGAGCCCAGATCGCAGCCGAAGCTCTGGTGCAGGGAGATATCGTGACCCTGATTTCCGGCGACAAGGTACCTGCCGACCTGAGGCTCACGGCGGGCAAGAGTCTGCACGTGAATGAAGCGATCTTGACGGGGGAATCGGCGGTCGTGGAGAAGTCGGTGGCCTCCGTGCCCGCTGACGCCCTGCTGGGCGATCGCCGCTGCATGCTCTATTCCGGCACATTGGTGGTGTCCGGACAGGCGACGGGCGTGGTCATCGCGACGGGCATCCGCACCGAATTGGGACGCATCAGCGCGATGCTGGCGCACGTCCAGCAAGTGACGACTCCGTTGATACGCCAGATGGCGGGGTTCAGCCGCTGGCTGGCGCTCGCCATTGGCGTGATGGCTCTGGCCACCTTCATTATCGGTGTCCTGTGGCGCGGGCACCCCCCCAACGAGATGTTCATGATGGTTGTCGCGCTCGCCGCCTCGGCGATTCCCGAGGGGCTTCCGGCGATTATGACGATCACCCTGGCCCTTGGCGTACGACGCATGGCCAAACGCAACGCCATTATCCGTCACCTACCCGCCGTCGAGACACTGGGGGCGGTCACGGTCATCTGCTCCGACAAGACCGGCACCCTGACCAAGAACGAGATGACGGTTCAATCGGTCATCGCCGGACATCATATCTTCCAGGTCAGCGGCGTCGGATACGCTCCCGAGGGCGGGCTTCACCTTTCCGGAGCGGCGGTATCGGTCGGCGACCACCCCGAAGTCGCCGGGATCGCGCGCGCCGCCCTGCTCTGCAACGATGCACTGCTGCGAAAACGGAACGGGACCTGGCAGCTGGAAGGTGACCCGACCGAGGGCGCCCTGCTCACGCTCGCGGTCAAAGCCGGCCTTGATCCGGCATTGGAACGCGAGGCGTTTCCCCGTATCGACGCCATTCCGTTCGAATCCGAGCACCGGTTCATGGCGACGCTCCATCATGACCACGAGGGTCATGGGTTCATTTATGTAAAGGGGGCCCCTGAACGCGTGGTCGATATGTGCGACAAGTACCACGCCGACGGCGAGGACCTGCCGCTCAACCGGGACCATTGGGGCGGGCAGGCTACGGAATGCGCCGGCCAGGGGATGCGCACATTGGCGATCGCTATGAAGCAGGTACCGTCCGCGCAACGTGACGTGCGGTTTGCTGACGTTGAGACCGGATGCATCCTCCTCGCTCTCATGGGCATTATCGATCCTCCAAGGGAGGAGGCTATGGCGGCGGTGGCGGAATGCACGTCCGCCGGCATCCGGGTCAAAATGATCACCGGAGACCATGCGGACACCGCGCGTGCCATCGGCTCGCGTCTCGGCATCGGCCACGACAAACCGGCACTGACCGGCGCCGAAATCGAAGCAATGAACGACGCGCAGCTCCGCCTGACTGTGTCTGACGTCGATGTCTTCGCCCGCACGAGCCCCGGGCACAAACTGCGGCTGGTCCATGCGCTGCAAGCGGCGGGGCACATCGTGGCGATGACCGGCGACGGTGTCAACGACGCCCCTGCCCTCAAGCGCGCGGACGTCGGAGTGGCCATGGGGTTGAAGGGGACCGACGCCGCCAAGGAAGCGGCCGACATGGTACTCGCCGACGACAATTTCGCCACGATCAGCAGCGCCGTGCAGGAAGGGCGCGGAGTCTACGATAGTATTCGGAAATTCGTCCTGTTCATGCTGCCGACCAACGGCGGCGAAGTGTTGGTCGTGACGGCGGCGATCCTGTTCGAGCTGCCGTTGCCCCTGACGGCCGCCCAGGTTCTATGGATCAACATGGCGACATCAAGCACGCTCGGACTCGCACTGGCATTCGAGGCTCCGGAGTCGGACGTCATGCAACGGCTTCCGCGCGACCCGCAAGAGCCTCTGCTGTCGTGGTTTTTCGTCTGGCGGATCATGATGGTCTCCGGGCTGATGATGACGGGAGCGCTGGGGCTGTTTCTCTGGGAACTCGACCGAGGCGCCAATCTGGAAACCGCGCGCACCATGGCTGTAAGCACGGTCGTGGTGGCGGAAATGTTCTATCTGCTGAACAGCCGCTACATCGTCAGATCGGTGCTCTCGCGCGAGGGGTTTCTCGGCAATCCCTCTGTCCTGATCGTCATCGCCGCCTGCACACTGCTGCAGATCGCCTATGTGCACACCGGCCCATTACAGGACGTCTTCAACTCGACGCACCTGACCCTTGGAGAGTGGCTCAAGGTGACGCTGGTGGGAGTCTTTGTCTTTGTGGTCGCTGAGGCGGAGAAAGCCGTGATCCGCGTCTTCACCGGGAGCACCGCCGTGCCCTCCAAGTGGGGCCGGGCACGTCGCTCCGTTTCCGCACGCAAAGAGGAGACCTGTCCATGACGACGATGACGTCCATTGCCGCCGCAACCGACTTCTCCGACGAGGCCCGGTATGCCGCCGAGCGCGCCGCCCTCGTCGCGAGAGAACAGCGTGCGCGCCTGAATCTGCTGCACGTCGTCAGCGGCTCTTCGTTGAATGATCTCCGCAAATTGTTCTGCACGCCGGCCGACGCCGAGGCCAAGCTGATCGACGACGCCAGACGCATGCTGGACGACCTGGCGGCGGACATCGGCAAGAAGACGGGCGTGGCCGGGCACACGGACGTCAAGACCGGCCAGGTGCTGGCCGAGATTCTTTCGACGTCTGAGTCGGCGGATCTGCTCGTCCTGGGGGCGCATGGAGCGAACCCTCTGCGCGATCTGATCCTCGGTACGACGGCGGAGCGATTGCTGCGTACGTGCAAGCGGCCGCTGCTCGTGGCCAAACGCCCGCCGAAGGCCGGGTATGCGCATGCGATCGTGCCGGTCGATTTTTCTCCTTATTCCGCTTCCGCGTTGACCATGGCGAAGCTGATCGCTCCCAACGCCCGTATTACGATCGTCCACGCGTTTCACGTTCCGTTCGAAGGGAGGCTCCGTATGGCTGGCGCGGCGGACGACGCCATTCAGCGATACTGCGACGCGGAACAGCGGGACGCCGCGAAGAGAATCATAGATCTGATCCACAACGCCGGGAACGATGCGCACCGGATATCGTTTGCCGTCGAGCGCGGCGATCCGTCTCCCGTGATCCTGGCCAAGACGAAGGAGCTTTCGGCGGATGTGATCATCATCGGCAAGCACGGTCAGTCCCATGCCGAAGAACTGCTTCTCGGGAGCGTCACGCGCCATGTCCTCACCGGTTCGGAATGTGACGTGCTTGTCGTCCGTGAACGACTCTAGCACCGTCGTCTTCCGGCCATGACGCTGCCGATCATCATCCTGCTTCCCTTCCTCGCCGGCGCCACCGGCGCGCTCCTTGCGCAGCGCCGGGGCTTCACCGCCGCCGCTTGGGCCGCCGCCGTGCCGATCGCGGGCGGCCTTGCGCTGCTGGCCGGTGAGGCTCCTGCCGTCCTGGCGGGTGAACGGATTCTCGTGAGCTGGCCGTGGCTGCCGCAGCTCGGGTTGAACCTTTCGTTCCGGCTCGACGGACTGGGCTTCTTTTTTTCGCTGCTCATTCTCGGTATCGGCCTGCTGGTCGTTCTGTACGCGCGCTATTACCTGTCCCCGCAGGACCGCATCGGCCGGCTGTACGCCCTGCTGATGCTGTTCATGACCGCGATGCTGGGCATCGTCCTCTCCGAGAACATGCTGCTGTTGGTGATGTTCTGGGAGCTGACGAGCCTCTCCTCCTTCCTGCTGATCGGATTCTGGACCCACAGCCCGCTCGCCCGACAGGGTGCGCGCATGGCCTTTGCCGTCACCGGCGGCGGCGGGCTCGCCCTGCTCGCCGGGCTCCTGCTCATCGGCGAGATTGCCGGGAGCTTCGAGCTCTCCGCCTGGTTCTCGGCCCGCGAGGCGATCCGGAATCATCCTCGGTTCAATGTCGCCCTCGCGCTGATTCTGTTGGGAGCGTTCACCAAATCGGCGCAGTTTCCATTTCACTTCTGGCTGCCCGCGGCGATGGCGGCGCCCACGCCCGCCTCGGCGTATCTGCACTCCGCCACCATGGTAAAGGCCGGCGTGTTTTTGCTTGCGAGGCTCTATCCCTTGCTCGGCGGCAACCTCGTGTTCGAATACACGACGACCGGCGTCGGCCTGGTCACGATGGTGTTCGGGGCGTACGTGGCGATGTTCAGGCACGACCTGAAGGGCCTGCTCGCGTATTCGACCATCAGCCACCTCGGCCTCATTGTGTTCCTGTTGGGACTCGATACGCCGATGTCCTCGGTTGCCGCGGTGTTTCACATCGGCAACCATGCGACCTTCAAAGCGTCGCTCTTCATGGCGGCTGGCATCATCGATCACGAATGCGGAACCCGCGACATGCGGCGGCTGGGCGGACTCTGGCGGAACATGCCGCAGACGGCGACGCTGGCCATCGTGGCGGCGTCGGCGATGGCCGGCGTCCCGCTCTTCAACGGGTTTCTCTCCAAAGAAATGTTTTTTGCCGAAGCGCTCGATCTTCATGGTCTGCCGTTGTTGGAGGGGGTCGCCCCGGCCGCCGTCACGCTGGGGGCGATGTTCAGCGTCGCCTACTCAGTCCGGTTCATCCACGATGTGTTCTTCGACAAGCCGCATGATCTGCCGCACCCGCCGCACAAGCCGCCGCGCTATATGAAGGTGCCGGCTGAAATCCTGGCGGTCGTGTGCATCGCGGTCGGCGTCCTGCCCAACTATACCGTCGCCCCGCTGGTGGATGCGGCGGCGCGGGAGGTGGTCGGGGACTCGCTGCCCGCTTATCACATCACGATCTGGCACGGCTTCACGCTGCCGCTGGCCATGAGCGCGGTTGCCCTCGCCGGCGGGGCGGTGATCTATTGGCTGCTGCGGCATCACTATGATCTGCACCTGCACGTGCCGGTGCGCTACACGGGACGATTGCTCTTTCAGCACGCGTACGACGGCTTGATCGTCCTTGCGGCCCGGTTCACGAACCAACTTCACAACGGCTCGCTCCAGCGCTCCCTGGCATTGGTCATTGCAACGTTCCTCGGACTCGGGGCATGGCCGTTCGTGGTACATGGGTTTGGCGCGGGGAACCTGACGCCCGCAGTACCGCCGACGCTAGGTATAGTAGTGTGGGGCGCGGCGATGGCCGGGGCCCTCGGTGCCGTCTGGTTGCATCACACGCGGGTCGTCGCCATCATCCTGGCCGGCGTCGTCGGACTGGCTACCTCGATCGCGTTCGCCTATTTCTCGGCCCCCGACCTCTCATTGACCCAGCTCGCCGTCGAGGTCGTCACGACGCTGTTGCTGCTCATGGCGCTCGCGCTCCTGCCGCAGTCGACGCGGCGGGAATCGACGCGCGGGCGGAGAGCGCGCGATGCCGCCCTGGCGACGGGCGCAGGTGTGATGGTGGCGGGCTTGTCATGGGCGGTGCTGACGCGCGAAGAAGAATCGATCGCCTGGTACTTTCTGGAGCACAGCGTGCCGGGTGGCGGCGGGAATAACGTCGTGAACGTGTTGCTCGTCGATTTCCGCGGATTCGATACCTTCGGCGAGATCATCGTCCTCGGGATGGCGGCCATGGGAGCATGGATGCTCCTGGCCGGACTGCGCACCGACACGCCGCCGGCCGTGCCCTTACCGTCGATGAACCAGATCCTGTTCGCGGCGGCGGCACGGGTGCTGCTCCCGTTCGCGCTGCTGGTGGCAGTCTACGTGTTCCTGCGCGGCCACAATCTGCCGGGCGGCGGATTTCTCGCGGGGCTCGTCGCCGCGCTCGCGCTCGTCATGCAATATATGGGCGACGGGCTCCGCCCGATACTCGCCCGCGTGCGGATCGACTTTCTCGCTCTGATCGGTGCCGGCGTGCTGCTGGCCGGCGTGACGGGACTTGCCAGCATGCTGGCTGGCGCACCGTTTCTCACCAGCGCAACCGGCCACTGGCGCATCCCGCTCATCGGCGACCTCACCCTCGCCAGCGCAATAGCCTTCGACCTAGGCGTCTTCATGGTGGTGCTCGGCGCGACGCTGTTGACGTTGACCGCCCTTGGACAGGCCCGGTGCACGGCATCCGCCTCGCGGGAGGACACCTGATGGAAATGATGCTGGCGATCGGACTCGGCACCATCACCGCTTGCGCCGTCTATCTGCTGTTACGCGGGCGCATGTTTCCAGTCGCGCTCGGCCTGTCGTTGTTGGCCTCCGCCGCAAACCTATTCATCTTCTTGATGGGACGGCTTCGCCCGGGAGCGGCTCCCATCATCGCCCCCGAGACGAGCATCTACGCCGATCCGGTGCCGCAGGCGCTCGTCTTGACGGCCATCGTCATCGGCTTCGGCATGACCGGATTCATCATGGCACTCGCGGTGCGCACCAGGTCCGAGACGGGGAGCGATCATGCCGACGGCAGGGAGCCCGTTCCGGACCGTAACGAGGTGGACGAGCCATGACTCATCTGCTGGTGGTTCCAATCGTGCTGCCCGCGCTCGCGGCGGCGTTGCTCCTGCTCCTGTATCGCGCGCCGCTGGCAGCAGCGCGCGTGCTGAGCCTGGGGGCCGCCGCGGGGCTCTTGGCCGTGGCGGTCGCCATCTTTGTGCACGTCCAGCCTGACCGACCGCTCGTCTACGCCCTCGGCCACTGGCCGGCGCCGTTCGGCATTGTCCTGGTCGCGGACCGTCTTTCTGCCTTCATGCTGCTCTTGACAGCGGTGCTCACGCTCGCGGCGGTGCTGTACGCGGGACAGGGGTGGGATACCCGTGGGCAGTTCTTCCACCCGCTCTTTCTGTTTCAGGTGATGGGATTGAATGGGGCGTTCCTCACGGGAGACCTGTTCAATCTGTTCGTCTTCTTCGAGATCCTCTTGATCGCCTCATACTGCCTCGCGCTGCAGGGACTGGGACTGGACCGGCTGCGCGCGACTTTGCACTATGCCGCCGTCAACATCGCCGCATCCAGCGTCTTTCTGATCGCCGTCAGCCTGCTGTACGGCATCACCGGCACTCTCAACATGGCCCACCTGGCCGAGCGTATCGCGCAGATACGGTCGGAAGACGTGGCGCTCGCCCGGGCGGCGGGCCTGTTGCTCCTCGGCGTCTTTGCGATCAAGGCCGCGCTCTTCCCCCTCTACTTCTGGCTACCTCCCGCCTATGCGAACGCCCCCGCTCCGGTCGCCGCCCTGTTCTCGATCATGACCAAGGTGGGAATCTATGCGATCATTCGCCTGACCACCCTGATCTATGGTGGCGGGGCGGACGCCACCATGGAGCTAACGTCCTCCTGGCTCCTGCCCGTTGCCCTGGTCACCCTTGTGCTGGCCACCGTGGGAGCGCTCGGCGCCGAACGCTTGGCCACCATGACCGCGTACTTGACGATCGCTTCGGCCGGGACCATCCTTACCGCCGTGGCGATCGGCGGCAGCGCCGCGCTCTCCGCGGCGCTCTATTACCTGGCGCATTCCACCCTCGCCATCGCCGTGCTGTTTCTCGTCACCGATCTGCTCGGACGAAGCCGTGGGGCCATGCACGATCAACTGCATCCGGGCCCGCCGCTGCGCCAGGCGACGCCGCTCGGGCTCGCATTCCTGTTCGGCGGCGCCACCATGGCTGGCGTTCCGCCCTCATCGGGGTTTTTCGGGAAACTGATGGTGCTGCACAGCACGCACGACGGAACGACTGCCGCCATGGTTTGGACGGTGGTGTTGGTGACGAGCGTGCTCACTCTGATCGGCTGCTCGCGGGCCGGCAGTATCCTGCTCTGGAACACGACCGATCCGCCGTCCTCTGGGCAGGCCGCTCCTCCACGTGCGGGAGAATGGACAGCGCTTGCGATGCTGGCCGGCGGCAGCCTCCTCCTTGTCGTGTTCGCGGCCCCGATCACGCGCTATACCGATGAGACGGCGGCGCAATTGATCGCGCCGTCCACCTACATCGACACCGTGCTCGGGCCGCTCCGCGAGGGGCTGATCCGGCCTTATCCGGAGATTGGCCGATGAACACCCTCTGCCCTTTCCCCATGCTCTCGGTGATCCTGGCGGCAACCTGGCTCGCGTTGGCCGGTTTCTCGCCGGCGCACCTCGGGTTGGCACTGGTGCTGGCGCTGACCATCCCGCGCGCCGTGGCTCCCTTGCTGGGCGGTCTGCCCGGCATCCGGTCGGTAACCGGAGCGATACGGCTGGCAGGACATGTTGTGTGGGATATCCTCATTGCCAATATCATCGTCGCCCGTCTCGTGCTGGGGCCCGTGTCGCGCCTGCGACCTGCATTCGTGAAAGTTCCAGTGACCGTGACTCACCCGTCCGCGATCTCGCTGTTTATGAGCATGATTTCGATTACGCCGGGCTCCATCCCCTTGGCGCTCTCGCCGGATGCACGTACAATGCTGGTGCATGTGCTTGACCTGGAAGACGAAGAGGCTTTCATCGCCAAGGTCAAAGAGCGATATGAGCGCCCTTTGATGGAGATCCTGGAATGTTGACCGCCGCCGTCTATGTCGCGTTGGGTTCCATTGCGCTCGCGCTCACGTTGTGCATGGTACGCCTCATGCGCGGCCCCCATCCGGCCGATCGCGCGCTCGCCTTCGACACGCTGTACATCAATACGATCGCGCTGCTGATCGTCCTGGACATCTACCTGTCCACGTCGATCTTTTTCGAAGCGGCGCTGCTGATCGCATTGACCGGGTTTGTGGCCACGGCGGCGCTCGCCCGCTTTCTTGCCCGCGGCAAGGTCATGGAGTAACACGATGCTCGATCTTCTCGTCTCCGTGCTCCTGTTGGTCGGCAGTCTGTTCATTGTCGTGGGAGCGTTCAGCCTCGTTCGCCTCCCCGATTTCTTCATGCGGCTGCACGGCCCGACGAAATCCACGACGTTGGGCGTCGGGAGCCTGTTGCTCGCGGCCGTCATCCACACCGCCGATGGACTCACCCTGCATAAACTGCTCATTGCCCTGTTTCTGTTCATGACCGCGCCGGTGAGCGCCTTCCTGCTGGGCCAAGTGGGCCTGCGAAGGCGTGTAACTTCACGCGCTCCGCTCCCGGAAGATTTCCCCGGTTCACACCAGTAGCCGCATCTTCACTTCGAGCGTTCGGCTGCAGGCATCCCTCACCGGCGATTGATCTGAACGAAACAGAGACTTTTCTTGTTACATCGTTCACTCCAACAATTTATCCATGAGTGGCGGCATTCTTCACTGATCTATGGTATTTTCGTTCCCCGATCTGGTGGCCTTGCCGCCAACCGGCCATGGCCGGTCAATCGCGAATAGCGTTCGCTCAAGAGGTGTTACGTGCAACCTGATCCCGTATTTTTTAAAGACTTTGCCATCGTATTTATTGCCGCCGTCTCCGGTGGCGTGCTTGCCCGGATAGCCGGGCAGCCGTTGATTCTCGGCTATGTGCTGGGCGGTATCGCGATCGGCCCCTTTACCCCTGGACTGACTATCTCAGAACCGCACGCCTTCGAGCTCTTTGCAGAGATCGGTGTCATTCTCTTGATGTTCTCGATCGGGCTTGAGTTTTCCGTGAAGGACTTGATGCGGGTCAAATGGGTCGCCCTTGCAGGCGGCCCGCTCGGCATTCTCATGTCGATCGGATTGGCCACTGTGATAGGGAGCCTCATCGGATGGCCGACAATCCAAAGCATCGTGATCGGAGCGGTCATTTCCATGGCGAGCACCATGGTGCTCGCCCGTCTTCTCGTGGATCGGGGCGAGCTTCGCTCAAGGCATGGACGAGTGATGATCGGCATTACCTTGGTCGAAGATGTCGCAGTCGTCGGGATGACGGTCCTCATGCCTGCTCTCGGAGAGATCGATTCGGGTCGATTGCTTCTGATCGGTCAAGCCGTGGGAAAGGCTCTGCTGGTTCTTGTGCCGTTGGGATACTTGGGCGCCAAAGTCATTCCACCGATCATGACACATGTCGCCAGGACCCAGAACCAGGAACTCTTCCTGCTCGTCACACTGGCCATCAGCCTTGGAACCGCCGCCGTCACACAGATGGTCGGACTCTCTCTCGCCTTGGGAGCCTTCCTGGCCGGACTCATTATCAGCGCGTCCGACTATGGGCATGAAACCTTGGCGCGGTTGCTCTCGCTGCGTGATGCCTTCGTCGCGCTCTTCTTCGTGACGATCGGCATTTTGATCGACCCGCACGTCATCATCGAGAATCTTTCTCTTCTCACCACGATGATCGCCTTGATCGTGGGCGGGAAACTCTTGATTTGGACGACCGTCGTGCGGCTGTTCGGCTACACATGGATCACCGCATTCTTGGTGGGGATCGGCCTCACGCAAATCGGCGAATTCTCGTTTGTCCTTGTGCAGGTGGCCAGAACAGCCGGCCACATCGGCAGTGAGGTCTACAATGCAACACTGGCCGCCTCTCTCATTACCATCCTCATGAATGCGGCTCTTGTCAGGTATGTACCAGCTTGGATCGGCCGGAAGCGTCTCGCCCATGATCACCACGAAACGGCACCGTGGTCTCCGGAAAGCGAATCGCTCCAGCAACATGTCGTATTATGCGGATTCGGACGAGTCGGCAATTCGCTCGGAAAAGCGTTAGAGGCCTTCAGTCTTCCTTATGTGGTGATCGACCGAAATCCGGACATCATTCGTCGGCTACAAACTCGGCGTACGGCCTGTCTCTATGGCGACGCCTCCCACCGCGAATTGCTCATGAAGGCCGGAGCGGCAGACGCCTCTCTGATCATCGTGGCATTGCCTGAGATTGAGCCTGCTGCACTGACGGTGAGTCGCATTCGCGACCTTAACCCGAAAGTTCCAATCCTAGCCCGTGCACATGGACTCGCGGAAGGGGAACGACTGGGAGTGCTTGGAGCGACCGAGGTGATACAACCTGAAGTCGAGGCGTCGGCGACATTGATCCGGCATGCCTTGACCTGGTTCGGGGTACCCAAGGATCGCATTCTTGACTATGTGGAACGGTACCGGCAATCCACGGAAAGAAAGCTGCAGCCGGACAATCAAGCAAGACGATCATGATCCGTCGCAACCAAAGCACAGCAACCGAAGCGAGCAGGAATGTGCAATGAATGATCGTCGCAAGATTTACAAGCGCAGCGGTTTGATCGGTGACAAGACTGTCGATGAATTGTTCTTCCAGTCCCCTGGCAAAACGAGATGCTCCACCGCCGTCCTTCACCGGTAAGGTAGTCCAATGTCACGTGAGGATCCGCGATCCACTCGACGGGCCCGGAACGTCACCAACTTGAATCAACCACCTGCAGGAGGTTCCACCGTCGAATGACACGCCTGTCGTGCTCGAAGCCGAGCACGCTTACGGAGGCCGTATCAAGCACGAAGAACCGCCCGGCCTCTGGCGGCAGACCAAGCCAACACGCGGCCAGTATACGCAGAACATGCGCGTGGGCAAACATAACCACGTTGCCGCTCGCCTCCAGCGAGTGTTGGATCACCCGCTGAGCTCGTTGCCCCACTTGCTCGACCGACTCGCCCTCGGAGACAGCAGCCGTCCAGATCGACCATCCAGGCTGTTCTAATCGGATCTCCTGCGCCGTTTTCCCCTCATAGACACCATAGTCCCATTCGAGCAGGTCATCGGTCACGCTCGCCACATCGCCATAACCGGCCAACCGGCAGGTCTCGCACGCCCGACGCAGCGGACTGGAGAGCACCGAAGCAAATCGTCGGTCGGCCAGAATTCTTCCCAGCGCGGCAGCCTGACGCTCACCAGTCGGAGCCAGCAAGATGTCGGTTCGGCCTGTATGCCGCTTGGCCGCACTCCACTCAGTTTCCCCGTGACGAATCAACCATAATTCTTGACGCGGCTCACCCGTAGCTTCTCCCACCCCACTCCTCACTTCCTCACTGCTTCGGGTTTCTGCTACCCGGAGAATCCCAGCATCATCTGGTCAGTGTTGGCAGTGTCCAGCGCCTTGCGCATCCGGTTTATGCAAGCCAATAGACGCTTAGACGCTGTCAACCAAAGTGCCGTCCAGGTCGAACAAGACGGCCACTGCTCGGTCATTTGGTTTGCATGCTCATCCCTCCAACTTCGCGTCCATCGTGATCGTGGTGTTGAGCAGCCGCGAAATCGGGCAACCAGCCTTGGCCGCTTGGGTAGTTTTTTCCCAAGCTGTCGTGTCCACGTTTGGGACCTTCCCCTTCACATCCAAATGAATCTGGGTCACCGTCCACCCCGCGTCAAGTTTTTCAAATGTGAGGGTCGCGGTCGTCTCCAGCTTCTCAGCCACCAGCCCCGCTTCGCCCAATTGAGCTGATAAGGCCATGGTGAAACAGCCGGCGTGCGCGGCCGCGATCAGCTCTTCGGGATTTGTGCCTGGGCCGTTCTCGAACCTGGTACCGAATGAATACGGCGTCTTCGACAGCACGCCGCTGACCGTGGTTACCCTGCCTTTGCCGGTTTTCAGATCTCCGGACCATTCTGCCGATGCGTTCCGTTTCATATCAAACCTCCATCTGAAATTACGCCTTGATGGTGAGAACCGCGCCTTCCCGCTCATCATCTGCTGCTAGGATTCGCCCACCAGCTGCTGCAGCTCATCCGCGCCTCAAGTGGAAACGTCCCGGTCAAGAAAAACAATCGATGGCCTTCACCGGATTCCCTCCTCGACTTCTTTCGCCTCGCGTCGGCGCAGGATCGCGCGGGCCGGCGCGCCATCGCTGCGTTTCACACGAAGCGGAAGACAGATCAGATCATAGGGTCCCGGCACTACCCCGGCGAGGTTGAGTCCCTCAATAATCCAGACACCGGATTCCAGGAGTACGTGATGGGTTTCCGGCCCGTCCTTTTGAAATCCGCCGACCGAAAGATAATCCACCCCAACCGTTTGGATGCCACGTGCGACAAGATAGCGCGCCGCTTCCTGTGAGATGTAGACAAAGTCTTCAAGAAACTCGTCGGTCTGCCAGCAGCGCGGAGAGTTTCTGGTCTTGAATAGAATGCGTTCATCGCGCTGAATGTGGTGAGCCGCGAGTTCCTGCGCCTTAATCGACTCAGGATCCTGAATCTCAACCACCCTCGCTCGACCGATGACAGCGGCGAGGGGCATCTCATCAAGGCCCGGCCCGCTTCGCACGAAATGCAACGGGGCGTCCATATGGGTTCCCGTATGGGACCCCAGTGAGAGCATCGACACATTCGCGGAGTCGCCCCGCTCCATGTCCTGCATGCGCTCAATCCGCACGGGTGGATTGTCAGGCCAATGCACCATGCCAGTTCGCAAGGCCACTGAGACATCGATCCAATCTGAGGATGGCGTATTATTCATGACCGAACCGAGTAAACGTGGTCGTCAGGGAGCCAATTGGAATTAAGGCGCCATTGATCGCGCGCGCCAGCTTCCTCGGAAGACATACGAGGAGCAGCGCAATCGATATAGTCGTGACCCTTTGAACTATAAGACCAATTAAAGGAAAGTGGCCCTCGTGAAATCCCTTGCTCACGAGGCAAGAGCAAGAGATGGAGAAACGTGGGAAAAGCTATCACACCCATAAACTAAACCTTCAGCATAGTCTGCTTTAGCCGCGTCTATCCTTGCAGAACTGGTCATTGTCTTGAACAGGCAGAGCTTACTCGAGCCACAATGGCTAGTTCTAATCGGGAATCATCGGTCAACACCGGTGGCGCAGATGCCGTTCTCCACCTTTGGTCGTATAAGCCAAACTGGGTCTTGTTCATAGCCTGGTTCACCAGAACCGGTCCGGCGATGAAACTTCCAGTAGTGCCAAGGGCAAACGACATAATCATCCTCCAGTGTACCTTTACCCAACGGACCACCGGCGTGATTAATAGACTTCTGGAGACCGCGGCAAATGCACCATATTGTAGATCAGGATGATCGACGTCTTTCCCGAAGAGATCTCTGCAACGGCTTTCGTTTCAGTTCTTTAACGCTTCCGACATCAGTCCATGCTGCATCCGGCATGAAGAGTTCCTTTCGAACTCTTAGAGCGATATCGTCATTCCGTCCTTTCCCTTCCAGATCTTTCCTCTGTATTGTTTCCCCGCTTGCGCTTTCACATCGTACCGATCCGCAATGGGGTAGAAATGCGACAGCACGAGTTGGCCCACACCCGCTTCCTTGGCTACCTGGCCGCATTGTCCAGCGTGCAGATGAACAGGGCCCGGTCGATTGGCTGGGAAAGAGCAATCCAGAACAGCAAGATCCACCTCTCTGCAGAGACGCACGAGACTGGCGCAATATTGCGAATCCCCCGAATAGGCCAGCGCTTTCCCGCCATACTCCAGCCTGTATCCCAAACAGCGCAGACGGGGACTGTGCGTCACCCTTTGTGGAAGAATCCTCGTCTTTCCGATCCAGAATGGCCGGTCATCCACTTCTTTGAAGGTCATGTCGAACGGGGCGCTACTAAAGCCTGGGACGGCGGCACACAGGCCCTTGAAAAGCCGCCTTGTGCCCGGCGGGCCGATCACGGCGAGCGGCGGCCGTTTTCCACCTTGGTATTTGGTGAATATCAAGGCGTCAAAGAAAAAGGTGATGAAGTCTGAAAAATGGTCCGCATGAAAATGGGAAAAGAGAATATGAGTGATCCGGTTCCGATCCACGCCCGTTTTGATGAGATTCATCAAGGTGCGCGGGCCGAAGTCCAGTAGAATGTCGTGATCCGTGCGCACAAGATAGCCGGCTGCGGCACGGGTCGGGTGCACATTGGTGCCGGACCCCAGAATGGTCAGACGCATAGCTTCCCCATCGGATACGACGCCCCTAATGGAAACAGAGCAAGACCGGTCTTACGCACTGAGCTGTTCTAGAATCGTCTGAGCCTCAATTACGTCGGCGTTGGCGACTCGTTCATGAAATCGGGAACGGACCGGCTGCAAGACCAGCTTGGCGGCATCCAGCCGGTTCAGTTTCCTCAAGAGTCTGGCCATGCTCATCGCGGCTCGAAGTTCAAGCATCCCTGCATGCTGTTCCTGCGCAATCTTCAGGGCTTCAGCGAAGCACTGTTCTGCCACAGAAACGGATTGCTCGGATTGTTCGAGCAGCAGTTCTCCTTGCAGTCGAAGCAATTCTGCTTGCCAAAACCGTTCTCCCTGAGCGAGGGCGACTCTCTGCGCCTCTTGGATTGCCTTCATCCCCTCATCAATGCGCTTCCGGCGCAAATAGAGTTCCGCAAGCAACCCCAGCGTATAGCTATTATTAAGGCTCGCGCCGGTGGCTTGTGTGGCGGAGAGTCCGTTCACCAATTTCGCGATCCCCTCCTCGTGGCCCTTTTCGGCCAAAGCCCAGCCTTGAGAAGACATCGCCCACGCCAACCCCACTTCAAATGAGTATTTGGTCGAAATGGCAACGGCTTCGTCAGCGAGGGCCAGTGTTCGATCTGCATCACGAAGGGTGGAAGAGATCCAGCACGCGCTCGCCAATGTAAACGCCAGTGTGAAGGGGTGCTCCAGCTCCCTCGCCATGCCGATAGCCTCCTGCACCAGCGCGTCGACCTGGTCAACCTCACCCAACACCCATAGAGTCCTGGCCAGCATAATCCTCGCGGTAATGCCGGGATCCTGAGTATAGGGTAGGGTCTGAGAGCGGTGTGTACCGGGATCATACAGGGACTTTGCAGCCAGCAAATGATGGGCTTTGGCTTCATCGGACCGGCCAAGGAAGGAATAGGTCGAGGCGATACTCTCATGAGCCCGAATCAGCAGATCCGGGCTGTGCTTTCGTTTCGCCAGAGACAAGAGCTGTTCGGCCAGGTCGCAGGCTGTTGCGAGAGGTCCCCTGACAAGATAGAAGACCCACAATCCCCAAACCGCTAAAAAGTGATACTCGGAGCCGCAGTTCTCCTGCGAGAGTTCCTTTGCTCTGAGATAATTGTGCTCGATCTCCCGTGAGGCATATCCTTTCACTGTCACCATGGGCGCTCCGCGCGCAATGAGGAGTTCCAACTCCAATGCATCACGCTCCGTACCCGAGGGTAACTCTTTCAACAAAACCACTGCTCGATTGAAGTGGTTCAACGCTTCGACATTGGCCGACCGATCCGCGTCTCTCCGCGCTGCCAGACGCCAATACGTGATCGCCTGATCGGTCAAACCTGCCTGCTCAAAGTGGTATGCCAGGAGTTCCGGTTCCGACTGCACGCGCTCGGCGAACCTCTCTTCCAGTGTGTTCGCGATGCGAGCATGGAGGACGCGGCGAGATTTCTTCGGGAGCGTGTTGTACGCCGCTTCCTGGACGAGCATATGCTTAAAGCGATACCGTGAAAGCGATCGTTCGCCCTCTTGCAGGATGAGCCCCGAAGAGACAAACAGATCGATCGCGCTGTTGAGCTGGTTGTCCGTCACATTCACGGTGGCCCGGAGCAGTTCATACGTGAATTCCCGTCCGATCGCCGCTCCGGTCTGAACAATTTCCTTGGCCGGCCCCAATCGGTCCACCCGCTCCATGAGCAACGCTTGCAGACTGTCCGGAATAGCCATTTCCTTTAACGGAGCCTTGAGGGTAAACGAGTCGGTTCCCTCAACCAGCAATCCGGTCTCCAACAGATTTTCCGTCAGCTCTTCGATATAGAGCGGCACGCCGTCGGTCTTCGCCAGAATCGCCTGCTGCACTTCCAGCGGAAGCCCCTTTCCTCCGGTCATCGTCGCAATCAGCTCGGCGCTCTGCCGGCGCGGAAGCCGACTCAGCGTCAGAAACGTGACGTGACTGTATTCCGCCCAAACCGGCTTGAAGTCCGGCCGAAAAGTGATCAGCAACAACACGCGCATCTGCCGGATCCGATCGATGATTCGCGTCATGAGGTCCAGCGTGGTTGGATCAAGCCAATGAGCGTCCTCCACGATGAGCAACACAGGGGAGCGATCCGCGCGCCGTTGCCAATACTGCACGAGCGCTTCCAGTGTCATGTCCTTGCGTTTGTCGGGCGATACACTCAATAATTGGTCCTGTTCATCTCCCTGGATCGACAGCAGATCCGCGAGCAAGGCGACCGTGACGCGGTCGTCGAGCCCGCTGTCGGTCATCAGATTGGCAAGCTTCTGCCGTTGTGTGGGAATGCCGTCTTCACCCGTCAGTCCTGCAGCTTGCCGCAGATACGTCGTCACCGGATAGAGGACCGTATTGGTATGGTGCGGTGAACACTGAGATTGGATCGCCTCATAATGGTCTTCGGTAAGCCGTTCACACAGGTATCGAACCAATCGAGACTTGCCGATGCCGGCCTCACCGCAGAGAAGCACGACCTGTCCTTCACCCTCTACCGCTTCACGCCAGCGCCCCAGAAGAAGTGCCGTTTCATGCTCTCTGCCTATGAAATTGACTAATCGGCCGGATCGATACGACTCGAACCGGCTGGCCGACGGTTTGGCACTCACAACCTGCCAGACCTGAACCGGCGTCTCGAACCCCTTGAGAGAAACAGTTCCCCGGTCAGAAAACTCGAACTCGCACCCGACAAGACGCTTCGTCGCCGAATCGACGATCAATTGATTCGGCGCCGCCAGCCCCTGGAGTCGGGAAGCCAGATTCGGAGTTTCACCGAACACCGACCGTTCCTTGGCGGTTTCCTGTCCGATGAGTTCGCCCACGATGACGGGACCGGTCGCGATCCCGATTCGCGCCGCGATCTCGAATTCTTGACCGGGATGAGACTCCCGGGGGAGCGCCTTCACCAACTCAAGCACGGCCAGCCCGGCATGCACCGCCCGCTCGGCATCGTGCTCATGGGCATGGGGATATCCAAAATACACCAACAGCCCGTCACCCAT
>JAHBWT010000029.1 GCA_019636815.1 Nitrospira sp. | reverse complement strand
AACCAAGCCAACGAGGATGGGGGTACTTTCATGCTTCATCCTCGCTAACCAATGGCAATTCTTTGTCTTGGGTATTCTGGCGGTCCTCAGGTAGGCTCTCGGCGGAACTCTTAATAAGCGGGTTGAAGGTCGTTTTGGGTCCGTCCATGCATTCCACCTCAGACCGTAGCGTAGATCGGTCCGTGCTAAACTTGTCACGTGGAAGCTTCTAATGATTCAAAAGCCTTGAGCCAGTTCCGACGCAATCCTTGGCCTTTTCAGACAACTTTTGAAACACCTCTCAATGATTTAGAGCGCTTTGTTTCTGTCTTCTTCTCGGTTCATCAACCAATCGAGAGCGGCTGTGTAACGATCGATGACTATGTTTTTGAACCAAAAACACTGAATGCATTTCTCGCCAAACAATCTGTATCGGAGCGGATCACTCACGGTGTTTCCTTGAAAGCAGAGGGCCAACAAGAAGTTGAAACCCTTTTGTGTGCTACCCTAGCCGACTGGATCGACTTCTTATTTATTCCCTCTCCCAAGCGTTTCGCTATATATGCTGACCACGACGAATACATAACTTTCTATGCCAACACAAAGGGCAACTTGAGTAAGATTGTTAGCATCTTGCTGGAGAAAGGATTCAAAAAAGTTGACGACTGGGAGAGGGGATAAGAAAAAAGACATGCTCCACGCTTTGGTGCTAACGTGGTGCTAAAACACCCTGACAGGCCATGATCCATGATGAGCTGAGCCATCACGAATCCTCACGTTTTGCTGATGATTCCTCTTGTTGAATGTCCTGCGGCAGATGGTCGGCGGGACTCTTAATCAGCGGGCCGTAGGTCGAGCTTACGAAGTCGCTATGCTGCTAGAGCGATGACGTCAATTTGGAATGTTAGGGGATCGCTTCCCCATTTAGAAAATCCCGTTGAGGACACCATCTGTCTACAGTCAGAATGATGATTCCTCAGATGTGGCAAATTTGTGACAAGAATTTGCAGGAAGAGAGGAATAGGATGGAAATGCATAGAATTAATAGAAGGCCCTAACACGCTGGTATTGCAGCTAAATTGGAGAAACCGTTGCAATAGCGAGCACTTGTCAAAATCCACTGTTGTTATTGATGCCTCTAGCACTCCACACCACCGGGTTTTCCCAATCAGTCGGCACTCTTATCAAAATACGTAATCTCACGCGTCGAGCGAAAACGAATTGGTTTTCCTCCCACCTGAGGAAAGCTCTGCTGCGACTCCTTCACTACCCAATTCCCCATGTTGTCGTACTCATAATGATGTTGTAACAAGAAGATAATTGTGCCCTTGCGAGAAAAACTTAGTAGCGTGGTAACATTGCGTTGCGCGTCATATAGCTTAATTGACCATCTGTGGGCGTCAATACTTTCATCCGAACCCATTGAATCGTAATACAGGACTTCACTCCAACGACCCGTGTCTTCATTCCGTTCCCGCTTTCTGATTTGGAGCCCCGAGAAACCAGGCTGCCACTCGCTCAAAAGAGTGCCTCCTTCGTATCGCCGCATACCGATTAGGCCCCGTTGTAATGTGAACTCCAATTCGTCCGTCTTATTATTGGTTTCATCGTATTGACGCAGAATGGCTTCGTAAAAGGTTCCGTCATTGTAAGTCGTGCCTTCTGCCGTACACTGCCTATTATCGTTGTACGCGTATGCGGTACGAAGCGCGAATCCATCTGGGTGAGATAATAGGGCGCTAAGCTTGAGGCCTCCTTGGTAATCGAATTTCATGATCCGCAGCCAAGAAGGATCTTGGTTCTGTTTTGCGAGTTGAAACCTTGCCTCAGTCAAACGGAGATCTTGATCGAAATTATAGGTAACTACGAGGCCATTACCAGGATCTGTCACGATCCTCTTCACTTTTCCTGAAAGATTTACGACCTCAGATTCGTCAAATGGATGCGCCGCTGCTTGCCCACAGTGCATCGCAAGCACCACGGCACAAATTAGTTTGACCTGAATAGCAGTCAATCGCGGTAAGAGCATCGGACCTAACGCCTTTACCGTTTTAGCTAATAGAGTAGTACGGAGGTTTCATAGGCAGGGAATTCCAGAATCACAAGTCAAGCTGGCTCGGGAGCGGGGGCTGGGCATCCCAGCCCCCAAGCCGCAGCACACGGTCCAAGAACTCTTGACCGAATACCTGGCGAAAGTCACGCCGCGGAAGTCGCTGGCCTCGCAACAGCGGGACCGCTTCGTGATCGGGCGATTCCGGAAACGCTGGGGCACGATCCAACTGGATCAGTTGACCAGCAAGATGCTCGAGGATTATCTGTCGGAGCGATTAGAGGACGTGACATTGGCCACCGTGAGTAAGGAACTCGGGATCCTCAAATCCGCCTATACGCGAGCCCTGCGGTGGGATTGGGTGTCCACAACACCCTTTCGCGGCATCCCGCTCAATCAGGAAGGCGAGGAGCGGCTCCGCTGGCTCACCGATGACGAAGAAGCGCGGTTGGTCGCCGTGGCAGCCCCCTGGCTGCGCGAGATCATCTGGGTGGGCCTCGACACCGGCTTGCGCCGGGGCAACCTCGTAGGGCTCCAGTGGGGCTGGCTGCACGAACAAGGGACGGTGCTGCTCGTCCCCCGCCAGCACGTGAAGGCCAAGAAGGCGACGGTCATGATTCCTTTGACCACCAGGGCAGAGACCATCATCCGACGCCAGGTGCGGCACGAGTCGACGCCGCACGTGTTCACGCAGCCGGATGGACGACCGTTCGGGGTGGATCAAGTGGGCATGGCGGTGATCCGCGTCGCCAAACAGGCCCAGTTAACCGAAGTCAGCCTGCACACGCTCCGGCATACGTTTATCAGCCGGTTGGTGCAAGCCGGGCGGCCGCTGCCGGAAGTGGCGGCGCTGGCGGGACATCGCGATATCAAGATGACGCTCCGCTACGCGCATCTGGCGCCCAGTCATCTGCGCGCGGGTATCCAAGTGCTAGAGCAGCGCAGGGCTGAGGTGACGCTGTCGGAGTTATCCACAGAAACGCGTGTCACGCCGGTGTCACGGGAATTTGCGGGGAGCGCGTAAGTGGTGGTGGTCCCAACGGGATTCGAACCCGTGTTTAAGCCTTGAGAGGGCTCCGTCCTAGGCCAGGCTAGACGATGGGACCATCCAGTGCGAGTTGGACCGTAGCATAAGCGGTTTTCGGTTTGCAACGAAGCGCCAGCCACCGGATGAGTCCGCATTGGCACCTTATCAGCCAGGCCGTTTGCAGGGGGCCAAATTACTTGCTATCTCTGCCGCGGTTGATCTTGACAGGAAGAATCAGAACGCCTAGCCTTCAAAGAATTTATCACGGTGCCGCCTATGTTTTGCACCAACTCCGGACAGCCGAATGAAAACCGAGATCCGAAGGTCTTGAATGGATGAACCGGCGGTGTCTCGCGGGACCGGTCCCTTAAGTCCCGCTGTAGTGGGGGGCCCCCTTACCAGACCGGGCCTCGAGCTGTGCATCGGATCCAACATCTTTCGGAACACCAACGGGGTCGTCAAGATTCATGGGAAAGAACAACTCGTCATCGAGACAAACCGTGAGCACGGGCTGTTTCTCATCACCCTCGATCTGTATGACATACACGGAGCCCGCATTGCGCATCTGCGCCGTAATGCTCTCACCCTCAACGAGGGGAATCGTTTTGCCGTCGAAGTGCACATCGAGCCCAGCCTTTCGTCGGTCGATGGTCCATCGGTTCGTTTAACGGATCTGCAGTCCGGTGGTATCGTTCTGACTGCCGCCATGACATCAGCGCACAAAGCCTCTCTCTTGTACGGGAAGTTCTACTCACACAGGGGAATCCAGGTGGAAATCACCCCTCACTACTGTCGGATCGGTTCCGGAAGAACGCTGTTTGGAGACATCGTCGAGAGCCGCAGTGGGCCAGTCATCTTAGGTTGAGCGGATTCACCGCCCGGCGAAGATGCGTGAGCCCATTTCAGGGGCCGTGATGGATTCAGCTCAGGCGCATGAGTGGCCCTGAGGGCCCCACAGTCATCTCTTCGCTTCCGCGAAAAACGAGAACGGTGTGGCCGTTCCCATTCGTTACCCCTAGAATAGAGACATGACCGACATTCCAAAACCTACGGTACAGGCGTTTCTCGTCTGCGACCAGGTGATCGAAGACAGTTTGACGAAAAAGAAAAGTCTGATCGGAATTTTCACCCATCTGCAGGCGCCCTCATTTCCCTTTCAGCATCAGCAGATGGGCCTCTACTTCTGCTTAACCGACGCGGAGGGCCTCTATCATTTCGATATCGATTTGATCTACCTCAACTCGGAGCAACTCGTCTGTCGAGCCACGCTTCCGAACATTGAAATCGGCGATCGCCTCCAGATTGCGGACTTCGGGATTAATGTCCCCCTGTTGATCTTTCCCGCACCGGGTCGATATGAATTCCGGCTCCGAATGGAAGGTCGTCTCATCGCGCAAAAGGATTTCAGCGTCATGCCCCCGACGCGCCCTTCTACCGCCGCACCATCGGCATAGAGATCCCCCATTCCTCCCATCACCCAGACTATGGTAGAACTTCCTTGTGTTCTTCGCCGGTCCGCCCGACCGGACGTGGTTCGTTGCAGAAAACTTCCCAATGGCTTCCGAATCCACAACCTCATCGAATTTTATTCGAGATATCGTCAACGCTGACCGTGCGGCCGGCAAACACGGTGGCCGTGTCACCACACGATTTCCGCCCGAACCCAACGGGTACCTCCACATCGGACATGCCAAATCCATGGTACTGAATTTTGGAATCGCCGACGAAACACCGGACGGAGCCTGTCATCTGCGGTTCGACGATACTAATCCCACCACCGAGGACCCTGAATATGTCCAGGCCATTCAGGAAGACATCCGATGGCTGGGGTTTGATTGGAAGGGGAAGATGTTCTATGCCTCGGATTACTTCGAGCAGCTGTACGCCTTCGCCGTGGTCCTGATCAAGAAAGGCAAGGCTTATGTCGACAGTCTCTCGTCCGACCTCATTCGCGAGTACCGCGGCACGCTGACGGAGCCTGGTCGCAACAGCCCCTTTCGAAGTCGGCCTGTCGACGAAAACCTGGATCTGTTTGCACGTATGCGGGCCGGAGAGTTTGCCGATGGCACGCACGTTTTACGAGCAGTCATCGATATGGGATCTCCGAACATCAACCTGCGAGATCCCATCCTCTACCGCATTCGGCACGCAGCCCATTACCGAACGGGAGCCACTTGGTGCATCTATCCCTCGTATGATTTCGCACACCCCCTCTCCGATGCCATCGAAAGCATCACCCATTCTCTCTGCACGTTGGAATTTGAGGATCATCGACCGTTGTACGATTGGGTTGTGGCAGAGACCGAGGCCCCCTATCGCCCGCAACAAATCGAATTCGCGAGACTCAACCTCACCTCCACCGTCATGAGCAAGCGTAGGCTGCTTGAATTGGTCTCTAAGAAACTGGTAGCGGGCTGGGACGACCCTCGCCTTCCAACCATCAAGGGCCTTCGTCGCCGAGGCGTGACACCGGACGCCATTCGCGCATTTTGCGACCACATCGGGGTCGCCAAGCGCGATGCCATCGTCGAGATGCAGCTGTTCGAACACTTCATCCGGGAAGATTTGAACAAACGATCGCCGCGCGTCATGGCGGTTCTCCGACCATTGAAGGTCGTGATCGATAACTATCCGGACGGCGTCGTTGAAGAACTCGACGCCGTGAATAACCCTGAAGATACCGCCGCCGGCACTCGGAAGATTCCATTCTCACGGACCCTCTACATCGAGCACGACGATTTCCGGGAGGATCCACCGAAACAGTTTTATCGCCTCGCGCCCGGTCGTGAAGTTCGGCTCCGCTATGGATACATAATTAAATGCGTGAGCGTGACGAAGGACCCTCAGACCGGGACGGTCACCGAGCTGCATTGTACGTACGATCCTGAAACGAAAAGCGGATCCGCACAAGAACAGCGCAAAGTAAAGGCCACCGTCCACTGGGTGTCGGCTTCCCACGCGCTCAAAAGCACTGTCCGTCTCTACCACCCGCTTCTGTTCACCGACGAGTCCAGAAACCAACCGGATGATGACTGGACTCAGGCCCTCAACCCTCAGTCTCTTGAAACCCTCAGTGGGTGTTTGGTCGAGCCAAGCCTCTGTTCCGCCACACCTGGTTCCCGCTTTCAGTTCGAGCGGCAAGGATACTTTTGCGTCGATCCTGATTCATCGCCAACGGCTCTCCTTTTCAACCGAACCGTGCCGCTCAAGGATGCGTGGGCCAGGGTTGAGAAAACGCAGCGGGCGCCCCGGCACTGATGATTGCTGAGGTGTAGCGGCCGCTCCGTCTGGCCAGACCGCGATCGGTTCCTCATGACTGACCGACCTCGCCACGGCTTTTCTTCATCCGGCCACAAGGCTACACTATCTCCATGACGTGTCCTCTGTGCCACCGACCTACGACTTGGGAAGGAAACCCCTGGCGTCCATTCTGTTGCGAGCGTTGTCAGGTCACCGATTTGGGAACCTGGGCCGCCGAGCAATACCGTATTCCGGGTCTGCCGCTCACAGCCGAGACAGGCATGCGAGAGTCGCTCGCTCCGGGCGAGCAAGACAACGAAGAGAGAGAAGAAGCTGCCGACGACTCATCGTCTCACTGAGCAATTCACGAATCGATAGCGCTAGCGCTTTCCCTTCGCGATTGAAACTCGACGACAGCTTCGAGCGAGTGGTCCGCATTCTCATCGACAGAGACCCACACATTTGCCGTTGGCAAGTCGAGGCAAACTTGCTAATTTCCAGATTTCATCCGCGTTATAGGAAGGAGACCTCCTATGCTCCCGACCAAAGGCTATGCGGCGATAGCCGTCAAGGAAAAGTTGCAGCCCTTTTCGTTTGAACGGCGCGATGTCGGTCCACACGATGTCCTGATCACCATTTCGCATTGCGGCATCTGTCACTCGGATATCCACCAAACTCGTGATGAATGGGGCATCGCCCTGTTTCCAATGGTACCCGGGCATGAGATCGTCGGAACCGTCGCACAAGTGGGTACCGCGGTCACGGCCTTCAAAGTCGACGATCGGGCCGGCGTCGGCTGCTTTGTCGATTCCTGCCGAACCTGTACAGCCTGCCGCGAAGGTCTTGAACAGTATTGCGACGGGGGGACACTCTGGACCTATAGCGGTCAGGATAAAGAAGGCCGGATCACTCGGGGCGGCTACTCAAGCCAGATCGTTGTGGATGAGCACTACGTTTTTCGGATTCCCACAACCCTCTCATTGGCTGGAGCCGCGCCGCTCCTCTGTGCGGGCATTACGACTTACTCCCCTCTGCGGCAGTGGGGTGTCGGTCGCTATCACAAACTGGCCGTCGTTGGCCTCGGTGGACTCGGTCACATGGCGGTGAAGATCGCCAAAGCGATGGGAACCGAGGTGACAGTCCTCAGTGCATCGGAGAAAAAGCGGGAAGACGCGAAGAGATTGGGCGCCGCCAACTTTGCCGTCACGTCCAATCCTCAGACTTTGACAAAATTGCAAGGGTACTTTGACTATATCCTCGACACCGTTTCAGCTCCCCATGATTACAATACCTATTTGAACCTCCTCAAAACCGACGGCACCATGATCCTTGTCGGCGCACCTGAAAAACCGACTCCGGTCCAGGCGTTCTCGCTCATCTTCAAGCGACGCCGCCTCGCCGGCTCTCTCATCGGCGGGATCAAGGAAACGCAGGAAATGCTCGACTTCTGTGCACAGCACCGGATCGAGTCAGATATCGAGCTGATCCCCATTCAGCAGGTCAACGAAGCTTATGAACGGGTGATTCGAAGTGATGTGCGCTATCGGTTCGTGATCGACATGGCATCGCTGAAGTGAACAGATGAGAAACTCATCTCTCTGGGGAGAAAGTGGCTGGGGGACTAGGAATCGAACCTAGGTAGCCGGCTCCAAAGGCCGGCGTCCTACCGCTAGACGATCCCCCAGCGCGGTATGAGATGCGACTTCGAAAGTATAATTGGCTGGGGGACTAGGAATCGAACCTAGGTAGTCAGATCCAGAGACTGACGTCCTACCGCTAGACGATCCCCCAACCGGGGTTCACAGTAATATATCAATCGCAATTCCGTCAAGATCGACGCGGGTTTGGCTGGAAGAACCACTTTATCCCGCGGAGGCCCGTTCGATCCCTTTTCTGAGGCGAAAGAGAGTCCGGTCACGCCCCAAGACTTCCATCACCTCGAAGAGCCCCGGACTTGCCGTTCGCCCGGTCAACGCAACACGGACGGGCTGCGCCAACGCGCCCATCTTGATACCTTCTTCCTCGACGAGCTCCTTAAAACTCTCTTCCCAAGCCTGTTTAGAAAAGCTGGGAAACGCCTCGAAGCGCGTGAGCAGCTTCTGCAGCAACGGAGCAGTCGTTGGTGTGAGAAATTTCTTGGTTGCCTCCACCTCGAATGTTGCCTCTTGCCCAAAATAAGGCTTCACCCACTCCACCATGTCGACCAACGTCTTGGTCCGTTCTCTCACCAGCACGACTACCTGGGCCAGCCACTCTTTCGAGACTGCTCTGACCTGTTCCTGCAATCCCGCCGCGTTCAGCAACGGCACCAAGGCTTCCGCGACCTCGGACGGTGAGCTGGATTTGATGTATTCGGCGTTGATCCAGAGCAGTTTGTCAGGATTAAAGACCGCTGCCGAAGATTGCACATTCTTCCAGGAAAATTTTTCGACCAGCTCCCGCCGGGTAAAGAGTTCTTGATCCCCGTGCGACCAGCCGAGTCGGACCAGATAATTGACCATGGCATCGGGGAGGTACCCCATGTCCTTGTAGGCCATGATTGAGGTCGCACCATGACGCTTGGAAAGCCGCGCCTTATCCGAGCCGAGAATCATCGGCAAATGGCCGAACTGCGGGACGGGAAATCCCAGCGCGTCGAAGATCGGAATTTGCCGTGGCGTGTTGGTCAAATGGTCGTCTCCCCGCACCACATGCGTAATGCGCATCAGAGCATCGTCGACCACGACCGAAAAGTTGTACGTCGGATATCCGTTGGATCGGAGAATAATGAGATCATCGGCCGCACTGTTATCGAAGGTGATCCTGCCTTTGATGAGATCGTCCACGACGATCTGCCCCTCTAGCGGGGCCTTGAACCGAAGCGCAGCATCTCCCGTAGGGTTCGCGAACCCCACGTTTCGACAGCGGCCGTCATACCGAGGCGAGAGGCCTTTGGCTTCCGCTTCCTTTCGACGAGCCTCCAACTCTTCGGCCTTACACACGCACCAGTACGCATGCCCGGTCTCGAACAACTTCATGGCATGTTGGCGATACAGGTCCATCCTTTCAGTTTGGCGAAACGGGCCTTCATCCCAATCAAGGCCGACCCATTTCATACCCTCGATGATGGCCTGAATCGATTCACCCGTCGAGCGACTCTGGTCGGTATCCTCGATGCGCAGGATGAAGATGCCCTGTTGCTGACGCGCAAAAAGCCAATTGAACAGAGCCGTGCGCACTCCACCGATGTGGAGAAATCCCGTCGGACTGGGAGCGAATCGGACACGGACTTGGCTCATACAAATATAGCCCCTTCCCCATCAGGTAATCGACGTCGACATCTATACCACGCCGCGAAAATCCTTGCACATCGCACCGGTGCTTTCATCTCCTGACAGCTTCTGCTAAGAGAATGCGAAGAGGTCTTCATGGCGGAGCCTACACAACCGGCCACGGTGCTTTCAGTGACCGATCTCACACCTCACGTCCGCCGGCTTGTGGTCAAACCCCAAACAACCAAGATCTCGTTCCAACCAGGACAATGGGTCTCGCTCAAGTTACCGGTGGGACCGAAGCCACCGCTCAATCGCGCATACTCCATGGCCGACCCTGCTTCGCCTAATGGAGAGCTGACGCTCGTCTTCGATCGTGTTCCCGGTGGGCTTGGCTCCAGTTATCTCTTCCAACTGAAGTCGGGGGATGAACTCTTACTCTCGGGCCCCTATGGGCATTTTGTTCTGCCTCAAACCCTTGACCGGGAACTCATACTGATTGCTCGCTATACAGGCCTTGTGCCGATGCGATGCATCCTCAAGCAGGTGTTTTTTTCCAATATCCAAACTCCGATCCTCCTGATTGCGGTGGCCCCGAACGTAGATGAGGCCCTGTTCCATCAGGAATGGCTCACGTTGGCCATGCAGCATGCTTCATTCCGTTACCTTTCCCTGATCGCTCAGAACGGCGAGGTGGAAGCAGTGGAGAAAACGTTACCGATGCTCACGTCGTTGCTCAAGGAGCAACCGAAGGTAATGCCCTTACTGTGCGGAACGAAGGCTTTTGTGCGTCCGTTACGTGCATATCTCATGGAACAAGGATACGATCGAAAGGAAGTCAAGGTCGAGACGTACGACTGAAGACTATTCGGGAGATATCATCGTCTGATTCTTCTCGCCTATCATTTATCATTCCATAACGGTTGACGAACGAGGCGACGACGAGCGAGGTCGTCTCAGTGCCCCTCTCTCACAAGATTCTTGTTGACGGCTGGGATCTCGACGACGACATCCTTCGTTCCATTAGGCACACATTGGCATCCTAAACGTGACTGAAGCGTCGTCATGGGCGCTTCATCCAACTGATCGTACTCATCGTCCGTGCCCTCGTTGCAGGTGTCCAGCCCCTGCTTCACAATGACGTGACACGTGGAACAGGCACAGACCCCGCCACACACATGTTCCAGATCCACCCCATGCCCCATCGCAATGTCCAGAATGCTTCCGGGGAGCCCTGTCTCTCCATAGGGAAGCTTCTCCGGATCGACGGTGACGGTGGTCGAATCTCCGTTCGGTTGTATAAACGTGAGGGTATAAGATACTTTCGGAAGCTCATAGTCCGTCTTTTCAATGTAAGGGTTGATCCCACCCATGGTTCCAATTCCTTTCCTACGGTGCCGTTTGACTTCTCTCCCGTGTTGACATCGGAGAAATCTGCATGCTATTCTTTATCCGACCATTTAGATCGGAGATCATTATAGTCTCCGATCAGATTGATCGGCAATAAGAATGTTGAAGATTTCTAAAAAATCTGACTACGCACTCATGGCCTTACAACATATTGCATCGGTCCAGTTCGGCGATATCACTCCCGGCCGCGTGGTGAATACAAAAGAGATCGCGGAAGAATACAACATCCCGTTGGAATTGTTGGCAAAGGTTCTCCAGGTTCTCTCGAAAAACGGCTTCATCGAAAGCCACAACGGCCCCAAGGGAGGCTATCTACTGGCACGGAGCGCCAGGCAAATCACCATTGCGCAAATTCTCGAGAGTATTGAAGGGCCGCTTGCCCTCACTGATTGTTCGCACGAGAAAGAGGGCGAATTCTGTATGCAGCGCGAACACTGCAACATTCGCACGCCGCTCCTGAAAATTCAGGACAGTATCTATCAGTTACTGAACAACATGACGTTGGGAGACATGCTGGGTGGCACACCCTTGATTACGATTCAATCTCCCTCGACACAAGGAGTCGAACGATGAAGCTTCCTATTTTCCTCGACAATCATTCCACCACTCCCATGGATCCGCGAGTACTCGAGTCCATGCTGCCGTATTTCGTAGAGAAGTTCGGGAACGCCGCCAGTCGCAACCACGCCTTTGGTTGGGCCGCAGAAGAAGCGGTGGAGCAAGCCAGAAAACAGATTGCGAAACTCATCAAGGCCGACTCGAAAGAAATCGTCTTCACCAGCGGTGCCACCGAATCGGATAACCTGGCGCTCAAGGGCGTCTTGGAGATGTACAAAGAGAAAGGCACCCACATCATTACGTCGTCCACGGAACATCGAGCCGTGCTTGATACGGCCAAGTCCCTTGAAGCCAAAGGGCTGGCGACCGCGACCTATCTGCCGGTCGATAAATACGGCATGGTGAATCCGCAGGATGTGGAGGCTGCCATCACCGATAAGACGATCTTGATCTCGGTCATGCTGGCCAACAACGAAATCGGCACCATCAATCCCATCCAGGAAATCGGAAAGATCGCGAAAGCGAAAGGCATCCTCTTTCATTGCGACGCGACCCAGGGCGTCGGGAAAATACCGGTCGATGTCCAGGCCATGGGTATCGATCTGATGTCGTTCTCGGCCCACAAAATCTACGGTCCCAAGGGAGTCGGAGCGCTCTACGTTCGAAAGAGAAATCCTCGAGTTCGGATCGCGGCCCAGATGGACGGGGGGGGGCATGAACGTGGCATGCGTTCCGGCACCTTGCCGGTCCCATTGATCGTTGGATTTGGAAAGGCATGTGAACTCTGCGAACAGGAGATGGCAACGGAATCGGCACGGCTGAGCAAGATGCGTGACCGCCTCCAGACCGACATTACGGCCGCCCTTGAAGAAAGCTATCTCAACGGCCATCCGACGAACCGCTTGCCGGGGAACCTCAACATTTCGTTTGCCTATGTCGAAGGTGAGTCCTTGCTCATGGGGATGAAAGACATCGCCCTGTCATCCGGATCGGCTTGCACGTCGGCCACCTTGGAGCCTTCGTATGTATTGCGAGCCCTCGGTGTCGGAACGGAGCTCGCTCACTCGTCAATCCGCTTCGGCTTGGGCCGCTTCAACACCGACGAAGAGATTGACTACACGATTAAAAAGGTTATTGAGATCGTGACCAAGTTGCGAGAAATGTCTCCGCTCTATGAAATGGCAAAAGAAGGCGTGGATTTGAAGTCCGTGCAGTGGGCGGCGCACTAACGAGGATACTTACTACCGTACATTTTGGAGGACACCATGGCATATAGCGACAAAGTCGTCGATCATTTTAACAACCCCCGTAATATGGGGAGCTTTAAGAAGGACGAGGAAGGTGTCGGCACCGGGATGGTGGGAGCGCCGGAATGCGGCGACGTCATGAAGCTCCAGATCAAAGTGCAGGAAGATACGATCGTCGATGCCAAGTTCAAGACGTTCGGCTGCGGTTCGGCCATCGCCAGTTCCAGTCTGGCCACCGAATGGCTCAAAGGGAAGACGATTGAGGAAGCCCAGAAGATCAAGAATACGGACATCGTTCAAGAGCTGAATCTTCCACCGGTGAAAATTCACTGTTCCGTCCTCGCGGAAGATGCCATCAAGGCGGCCTTGACCGACTATCAGAAGAAGACCGACGCCCGGCCGGTTGACACCAAGTAACGCTTACGAAGGGGGTTTCCCATGGACACAACCAACGTTGAAACTCAGACTCCGATCATCTCACTGACCGACGCGGCGTTGAAGGAAGTCAAGCGGCTGATCAATGTACAAGGGATCGAAGAAGGCGGGCTACGCCTTGGGGTGAAGGGAGGAGGCTGTTCCGGCTTGAGCTACACGATCAACTTCGATGACAAGATCGGGCAGTACGATCAAGTCTACGAGATCGACGACGTGAAAGTGATCGTCGACGCCAAGAGCGCGATCTATCTCCAAGGCACGCAATTGGATTACCAAAAGGACCTGATTGGCGGAAACTTCAAGTTTCTCAATCCGAACGCCAACAAGACCTGCGGCTGCGGAGAATCGTTCTCCGCCTGATTCGAAACGGAGGAGTACCCGACCAAGCATGGCGCACGTCATGCCGGTTATTTTTTATGGCTAACGATCAACCGTCTACCCGTCCCGAGACTCGCCACCAGCTGCAGATGGCCCGGAGCATGTGCTGGCATTGTCAATCCGAGATGTCGGGGGAATACTTCTGCGAACGATGTGTGAAGGTCCAGCCGGTATCGAAGGATACCGACTACTTCACCTGCCTCGGGTTTCCACGGCGGCTCACGTTGGATCCCAAAAAGCTGGAGGCCAAATTCTACGAATTGAGCCGGGCTTTTCATCCTGATTTTTATCAAGCCAAGAGTCCGACGGAGCAAACGATCAGCCTCGGCAACGCCGCCGTGCTCAATACGGCTTACCGGACGCTTCGTGATCCCATCCAACGGGCGGAATACCTGCTGGCGCTTGAAGCCGGGTCGGTCAAGGAGATCCGAACGTCCCCTCCCGCCGATCTCTTCGAGGAAATCCTGGAGTTACAAGATACCTTGGAACAGTACCGGGCTTCGGATCGTGAGTCAGACCAAGGCCGTCGGCTTCGCGCGTCGCTCCAGACGGAGCAACAGACGTTGGAACGGCGTCGAGAAGAGATGGAGTCGCAACTTCGGCGGCTCTTTACGGACTGGGATCAATTGCAGGACAGAGGAGAGGCCACGAGCCAAACAAGGGCGGAACGGGATCGAATCCTGAAACAGATGCGCGATTTACTGTCGCACCGGACCTATATCAACAACATCGTCAACGATCTGGCGGCAACGATCGGCTGATGACACCCAATTCAACATCTTTGATATGGCACGCATAGTCGGCATCGACCTCGGTACGACCAACTCTCTGATTGCCTACATGAAGGACGGCCAGCCCTGCGTGGTTCCGGATCGCCACGATCGGACGATGGTGTCTTCAGTCGTCGCCTTGACGGACAATGGTTTGATCGTCGGAGATCCCGCGAAGGAGCATTTAACGCGAAATCCTGAGCGTACCGTCTACTCCGTGAAACGGTTCATGGGAAGGGGACTGGCGGATGTCGAAAGCGAATTGGCCTATTTCCCTTATAACCTCACTGAAACAGGAGGTGTGATCCGAATCCGGCTCGGCGCCAAGAACTATTCGCCGCCGCAGATCTCCGCCATGATCCTCAAGGAATTGAAGCTGCGTGCTGAGGCCCACCTCGGCGAAAGCATTACAAAAGCCGTCATCACCGTTCCTGCCTACTTCAACGACAGCCAGCGACAGGCCACAAAAGATGCGGGATTGATCGCGGGGCTGGAAGTCCTGCGGATCATCAATGAACCGACCGCCGCCTCGCTCGCGTATGGACTTCAAAAAAAAACGCAGGGCACGATCGCGGTCTATGATCTTGGCGGCGGGACGTTCGATATCTCGATCTTGAAACTGAAGGACGGCATCTTCGAAGTGCTGGCGACCAACGGCGACACACATTTGGGCGGAGACGATCTCGATCGTGTGTTAGTCGATCTGTTCGTGGCGGAAATCCGAGAACGGCGCGGCATTGATATCGCCAATTACCCCGACCACATGCAGGCGGTCCGATTGGAAGCTGAGCGGGCCAAAATCCGGCTGTCCGACGAGCTAAAAACGGAAGTCTCGCTCGATTTACCAGAAGACAAAGGATGCTTCACCGGAGAGCTGACGCGGGATCAACTTGAATCGTTGGTCATGCCCGTCATCGAACGCACGCTGGCTCCCTGTCGTATGGCACTGAAAGACGCCGGGCTTACGCCAGAGGATATCGACGAAGTCGTCTTAGTCGGCGGCTCAACCCGCATGCCATTGGTTCGGCAGCGCGTGGAGGCGCTGTTCGGGAAGGCGCCACATTGTCACTTGAACCCGGACGAAGTGGTCGCGCTCGGTGCGGCGGTGCAGGCCGATATTCTGGGCGGTGGGACCACGGACATGCTGCTGTTGGATGTGACTCCCCTGTCGCTTGGCATTGAAACGATGGGCGGAGTCATGAGCAGCCTGATCCGCCGGAACACGACCATTCCGGCGAGCGCCAAGGAAATGTTCACGACCTACGTCGATGGCCAAACCGGCGTCGATATCCATATCCTGCAAGGCGAACGCGAGCTCGTCAAAGACAACCGGAGCCTGGCGCGATTTCGCCTCAAAGTGCCGCCGCTCCCGGCGGGGGTGCCTCGTATCGAGGTGACGTTCTTGATCGACGCCAATGGGATTTTGAACGTGACGGCCAAGGATATGCGAACCGGGAAAAGCCAGTCGATCGAAGTCAGGCCCTCTTATGGGTTATCCGACACGGAAGTGGAGCGGATGATCGAAGATTCGTTCAAATTCGCGACAGAGGACATCAGCGCACGGAAGTTGATCGAAGCTCGATTGGACGCCGAGGCATTGATAAAGACAACCGAGAAATCTCTCGCCGAGGCGGGACATTTGATACCGACAGAGGAGGTCGATGGGATTCGCACGGCACTCGCTCAGCTATCCGCCGCGCACAACGGCAGCGATTCCCGTGCCATCCGCGCGCGCATGGCAGAGCTTGAACAGGCCGCGAAGCACTTGAACATCGTGATGCTGGATGATTCGCTCAAAAAAGGCCTGCACGGGAGGAAAGTCTCCGACGTGTAGGAAGGAAGGATGAGAGAACTCTGCAGGCAACACCATACGCATCGTAACCGGTAAAAGATGGGGAAACCATGGAGCTGAAATGGCAAGACGCGGAAGACATCGCCATGCGATTGGTCGAAGAGCACCCTGAAACGGATCCGCTGGCCGTGCGCTTCACAGACATGCATGCCTGGATCGTGGCACTACCTGACTTCAAGGATGATCCGAAGAAGTCGAACGAGAAAATCCTAGAAACGATTCAAATGGCGTGGCACGAGGAGTATCAGGATTCGAAATCGTAGCCGGGGCTAGTCCAAATCCTCCTCCACCGTTGGCTGTCTCTCGGGGATCTGATCCATCTTGTAAAAATCGGTGGGATCCAGTCGGCGCTGAGCTGCCTGGGTAGGCTCACTGCCTTTTGAAAAAAGCTCCACCGTTCCCTGTTGACCTTCTCCCTCTTGCTCCGACTCCAGAAGGCCTGTCGAGGAATCAATCTTGACAAACGTCACGCCATCCGGAATTTCGAACGGGACGACAGGAAGTTGCTTGAGCGCTCCTTTCATAAAAGCCATCCAGATCGGTAAGGCCGCCCGAGCTCCTGCTTCACTCACACCGAGGGAACGACGGTCATCGAACCCGACATAGACGCCGGTCACCAAGTTCGGTGCGCCTCCAATAAACCAGGCATTGAGGTAGTCGTTGGTCGTGCCGGTCTTTCCGGCGATTGGACGCCCCAGAGCCTTTGCCGCCTGTCCCGTTCCTTTCTGCACGACATCTTCCATCATGTTGGTGATCAGATACGCGGTTTCTTTCGTAATGACGTCACGAGGTTCTGGTTCGACCGTCTCCAGAGTCTTCCCGGCGCTGTCCTTGACCGACTTGATGGCGTAAGGTTCCACCCGGATCCCCTGATTCAAAAACACACCGTACACGGAGGTCAATTCCATCAAGCCGATCGAGGAGGAACCTAGACCAAGAGATAGATCGGCAGGGAGCGGACTTGTGACTCCGACCGTTCGTGAGAATTCGATCACGTTCTTGACCCCCACCTTGTCCAACAACCGAACCGTCGCCAGATTGTGCGACTGCGCCAGCGCATCGCGGAGACTCACCATGCCGTGAAATCTCCGTCCATAGTTCTCAGGCTTCCAGACCTTGTCTTCCTCTTCTTGCTCATACACCACCGGGGCGTCAAGGATCTGCGTGGCGGGACTTAACCCCTGGCTCATCGCGGTGGCGTAGATGAGGGGTTTAAACGCGGATCCGGGCTGTCGATGGGCTTGGACGGCACGATTATACTCACTGCGCGAAAAATCATACCCGCCCACCATCGCGCGTATCGCACCGACCATTGGGTCGATCGCAATCAAGCCCCCCTCGACGATCGGCGTCTGCTCCAGGGTGAGCTGGACTCCCTCTTTCGTCATCTTCTTGATCCCAATTTCGATGACATCTCCCGGCTTCAGGATCTGTTTCACGTTCTGGTTGACGACGAAGTCCACCCCTGGATCCGATCCTTTGAGCATCCGTTTCGCCCATGCCATATCGTCAAACGCCAACTTTGCAGCGAATGCACCGACTTGAACCACATAGTGATCTTTGGCGACCTTCAGGACAACCCCTTCCCCCAAACTCCCCGGTTTCAACGACTGATCCGTCGATGCCAGTTCCGATGGTTGGAACGTCGCCAAGTCGACGGTACGGCGAGGCCCTCTCCAGCCTTCACGTTTGTCCAGGTCACGGACTCCATTCAGAAACGCGGTTTCCGCCGCTTTCTGCATCTCGACGTTCAACGTCGTATAGATCTGGAGTCCGCCCTTGTACACCATCGATTCCCCATATTTCGCCACAAGTAATTGACGGATATATTCAACAAAATACGGGGCGAGATGCTCGCTGCCAGGCCGGTGGAAATTCAGCTTCTCATGCGCAGCCGCTTCCCGTTCCGCCGGCGTGATAAACCCGACCTCCTCCATTCGACTCAACACATGCTCTTGTCGTTTCTTCGCCAGCTCATACGCGGTAAATGGTGAAAATCGGCTGGGAGATTTCGGCAGTCCCCCCAAGAAGGCGGATTCAGCAAGGGTCAGATCTCTGACGCTTTTCCCAAAATAGGAGTGCGCGGCCGATCCGACTCCATAGGCCCCTTGGCCGAAGTAGATCTGGTTGAGATAGGTTTCGAGAATCTGCTCTTTACCCGATACGGCCTCCATCTTGTAGGCCAAGATGAGCTCGCGAATTTTTCGCTCATAGGAGCGCTCCGACGACAGAAACAGCGACCGCGCCAACTGTTGCGTGATCGTGCTGGCGCCTTCCACCTTCCTGCCGCCGTGCCGAATATTGGTCCACGCCGCCCGTAACATCCCGATGTAGTCCAATCCGGGGTGCTCAAAAAATCGCGCGTCTTCCGTGGCGATCACCGCCTGCGTCAGTGTCTTGGGAATTTCAGCCAGTGGCGTCAGGATGCGACGTTCGATGAAGAACTGGCCGATGGACTGGCCGTCGTCCGAGTACACGTTGGTGACCAAGCTGGGTTGGTAGTTCTGGAGCAAGTCGAGCGAGGGAAGGTCCTGGGCAAAATGCCACACGACCCCCACGGCGGTCGTGGAGCCGACAATGGTGACGGCCACCAGCCCGATCAACACGACTTGCCAGCGGCTCAGGCGGCGGCCTGACCGCTTTTGAATCATCTCGACAAATCGATCGTCTCTCGGCATCGTGTATGGAGTCCTGTAGACGCGAGTCTGAGGTACGCAAAACCTTACAATGCGTTTTCCGAAAACTCAAGCAAGACGCTGATCGTTGTAACTAGCACATCATATGTCCGGTTGGTGTAGCTCACCCAGGCGAAGGCGCACCCGTGGCGAAAACGGGCTCTGCCGCCACGAGATCTACTGGCGGTGAAGCCCATCACATATAAACCGGACGTTTCTAAAGTGGGTTGACAGGTACCACCCTTCGCTTGTTTGAGGTGCCGAAGTTCGGGTATACTGCTCACGACGCCTTACGAAGGAGGCGTCTTTTTTTTGTCGTCATAGGAAACATCTTCACCATGACTACCGTCCGCGCTCCTCACGACCGCCGAAGCGATATTCGCAACATCGCGATCATCGCCCACGTTGATCACGGCAAGACGACCTTGGTCGATGCATTGCTCCGCCAGACTCATGTCCATCGCAAGATCGACGATATGGGTGAACGCATCTTGGATTCGATGGACCAGGAGCGCGAACGAGGGATCACGATCCGAGCCAAAAACGCCAGCGTCATCTACAGCGGCGTAAAAATCAATATCGTCGACACTCCCGGCCATGCCGATTTCGGCGGTGAAGTCGAACGGACGCTCCGGATGGTAGACGGCGTGTTGCTGCTGATCGACGCCAAGGAAGGCCCGATGCCGCAGACGACCTTCGTGTTGCGCAAGGCCCTCTCGCTCGGCCACAGAGCCATCGTCGTCGTCAACAAAATCGATCGACCGGACGCCGTGGTCGACGATGTGGTCAACCGCACCTTCGACCTCTTCGTTCACCTGGGAGCGACCGACGAACAACTCGATTTCCCCATCGTGTACACGTCTGCGATCAAAGGCATTGCAACGCTCGACATCAACAAGCCTGGCAGCGAGATCGCTCCGCTGCTCGACGTCGTGCTGGAGAAGATCCCCGCCCCGGCCATTCACGCCGACGCTCCGCTCCAAATTCTGGTCTTGGCTCTGGCTCAAGACCCTTATAAAGGCAAGATGGGCATCGGCAAGATCCAATCCGGATCGATCGCCCGGCGCCAGAACGTGGTGGTGCTTGGGAAGGACGGGGCGCAGATCCCCGGCAAGGTCTCGGATTTGGCCGTCTACGCCGGCCTCGAGCGAACGGATACGGAGCGCGCGGAAGCCGGCGAAATCGTCGCCGTAGCGGGCCTCGATGAAGTCAGTATCGGCGATACCATCGCCGATGCCGAGAGGCCGGTTGCGCTCCCGCGCGTCTCGATCGATGAGCCGACCGTTCAGATGACGTTTTCCGTCAACAACAGCCCCTTCGCCGGGCGGGAAGGGAAGTTTCTCACGTCACGCCACTTGCGAGAGCGGCTCTTCAAAGAATTGGAGACGAACGTGTCGCTGCGTGTCAGTGAGACGGATAGCGCCGACCGCTTCCTCGTGGCGGGCCGAGGCGAACTCCATCTCGCCGTGTTGATCGAACAGATGCGACGAGAAGGGTACGAGCTTCAAGTCTCGCAACCGGAGGTCATTCTTCATCGTGAGGGCGGCGCCGTCCTGGAACCATACGAGGAGTTGACCATCCAGGTGCCGGAGACCTATCAGGGCGCAGTCATCGAGGAAATCGGCAAACGCCGGGGTGAAATGCGCCACATGCGGTTGATTCATTCAGATGTCGGCACCAGTGAAATGCATTTGGAATACCACATTCCCACACGCGGCATCATGGGATTGAAGAACGTGTTGCTGGCAAAGACCCGTGGAACCGTCATTATGCACCATGTTTTTGCGGCCTATGAACCGGCCGAGGAGCGGGACCTGATCGTGGCCCCGCACGGTTCCTTGGTCGCTCATGAAGACGGTCTCAGCACGGGATACGCCATCTTCATGACTCAGGAGCGCGGCACCATGTTCATCGGCCCGGGAGTGGACGTGTACCGAGGAATGGTGGTGGGTCAAAATAGCCGGGATGAAGACCTCGACGTGAACGTGTGCAAAGAAAAGCATCTCACCAACATGCGCGCATCCGGTTCCGACGAAGCGTTGGTGCTGACACCTCCCCGGGACATGACGCTTGAATTCGCGTTGGAATACATCGGCGCAGATGAGCTGGTCGAGATCACTCCGCAGAACCTACGCCTGCGAAAGCGCCTGTTGAATCCGGATGACCGACGCAAGGCGCGGAAGGCCGGGAAATGATTCCGGAACGCTCCGCATGAGGATTCGAAAAAAATCCCCCAAGCCGTCCGCCAAGCGCCCACCTCTCTACTTTGTCGGCTATCGAGGCACCGCTCCCGCGACCGACGAGGTGAAAGCGCTCTATGACCGCGAGTACGGAGGCCCTCTGGTCATCCGCCACGAAGAAGGTTCGGCCGAATCCTGGCAAGCCACACATGGTCCCTGGTCGGCCCATGTGGTGATGCCACTGCCGATGAGTCATGTCGCTGAAGTCATGAAACAGCTGGCCTGGGAACACGACCTGATGGGCGCGGTCGCCCCCTCTCTGGCCTCACCGCGGGATACGCCCGATACGGTCCTGCTTGCAGCCAGGCTGGCCCGATGCTTGACCCTGCTGTCGCAAGGTACGGCGTACGATGTCATCACCCAGGCGTACATCAATCCGTCGGACTGGCAGCCACGCGCACTCGCGAGTTTTGTCCTGGACGACCACCTGTCGATCGTTCATGACGACACTTCACAGGACGGCCGAGTATGGTCGTATTCGCTGGGGCTGAGCAAGTTCGGACTGGACGAGATTGAAGTATTCACGAGTAAGGGACTCTCCGACGGCACCGCGAAGGAAGTTCTGTCGGTGTCCGCCGGCGAATTGCTGCGGGTAGGACATTCTCCGAAAGTCGGAACCTCGCTCGATCTCCCTCAGCTTGGTCGCACCCTCCGCATCAGCAACTATCGGACTGCCGCACCTGCCGGACGGATGTTGACATTCCGAGAGCTGAAAAATTCGTGATTTCTTATACTCTCCAACATGTTACCACTCCGCGTCGTGCGTCAGGCCGTCCAGGCTGTTGACAAGCTTTTAAACCACGGAGTACAAAGTTTAAGTGCCATAGACCGTGGGGTCCTTCCCATTCGAGACCTCAGTACAGCAATCACCCATACAGTTTTATAAGGAGGTTTGTGATGAGCGACGTAGCACCGGAAATCAAGGTGGGCGATACAGCACCGGACTTCAATCTGAAGGATCAAGACCAGAAAGATGTGAAGCTGAGCGACTACAAAGGCCAGAAGAATGTCGTGCTTTGCTTCTATCCCCTGGATTGGAGCCCTGTCTGCCAGGGTGAAAACAAGTGTTTAACGGATGACTTCCCCAAGTTTCAGTCCGCGAATGCCGAGCTGTTCGGCATCAGCTGCGACAGCTTCTTTTCTCACAAGGCCTGGGCGGACTCTCTGGACCTGAAACACCGCCTGCTGTCTGACGTGCACCGGACCACCGCGAAGTCCTACGGCCTCTATTTCGAGCCGCTGAACTGCTCCAAGCGCGCGACGGTCATCGTCGATAAGAACGGCAAAGTCGCCTACGCGAAGGTGCAGGAGATCAAGACGGCGCGCGAGGATAAAGAGATTCTCGATGCGCTCTCGAAGCTGAACTAACGATACAGCAGGACTGAACAACGAGGGCTGAGGACTGAGTCGCTCCGGAGCTCAGTCCTCAGCATCCATATGAGCGGAATCGTCGAAGACGTCAGTGATGCCAACTATCAGGAGTTCACCCACGCACACGCCGCGGTGGTGGCCTATGGCCTCGCCACGTGCGAACCATGCAAGGTCTACGACCCGATACTCGAAGAGGTGGCTGCGAAGTTCCCCGACCTAAAGGTCGGCAAGGCTAAAATGCATGTGCCCGGTCGCTGTCGAGAAATCAAGAAGACCCACACATTTGAGACGTATCCCACCACTCATTTCTTCGCGCATGGTAAGTTAGTGCTGACGCGCGAAGGAGTCGTTGAGCCGGCCGAACTCGTCGCACTGATTTCAGATCACCTGCTTTAGTAGGGCTGATGCCACACGCCGAGCACGTACCCTGAAGAAACCTTTTCATCACCAAGAGCGATCGCGCGATGTGACGCGCGAGTGAGGAGGCGAGTCGAGAATGAACAAGCTGGTTCCTTGCCTGGTAGTCAGTGCTCTCCTGGCTTCGGCGTTGCCTGCGGGGGCGCATACCGACGAGTACTTCGAATCCGTTAAGGCACCCCATGGCGGGCAATTGCGCATGACCGGGCCCTATCATATGGAACTGGTCGCCAAGGGCGGAAATCTGACGGTGTATGTCACGGACCACGCGGACAACCCCATCAGCGTCGACGGCGGCTTGGCGAAGGCCAACATCGAGAACGGATCAACCAAGACGCAGGTGAACTTGCATCCGGTCGGAAGCAATATCCTCGGGGGCTCCGGCAATTTTTCACTGACACCGAGCACCGTCGTGATTGTGTTCATGAAGTTGCCGAATCAAGACGGGTACGCCGCCCGTTTCATGCCGCTCAAGCCCAAACCCGACCCGAGCGAGAGGCCTCAGGAGGATCCATCAAAAGCCGATGGCGGTGAGCATCACCATCACCACCATCCACCGAAACATTGATGTTCAACATCAGCCCTGCAATGAGATGAAACCCGCTTTCTGGGAGGACCGATCATGAAACATCTGCCGGGTTATATCGCTCTATGCGCATTACTCCTCGGGGCAGTGCCGGTCGACGCCCATAAGGCGAAGGACTCCGGCCCCGTCACGGCCCTCCACGGCGGACAAGCGCTCGCTGCCGGGCCATATCACCTCGAGCTGGTCGCCACGGACGGAGAACTGACCCTGTACGTGAGAGATCATTCTGACAACGCCATTTCCACTGACGGGGCGAAGGCCAAGGCCACCATCCAGCATGGAACTGAGAAAGCCCGCACTGAGATCGAGTTGGAACCGTCCGGTGAGCATACGCTCAAAGGGACGGGAACGTTTACGATCAACCCGGACACCGGAATCATCATCTTCCTCAGGCTGCCGGAGCAGGATGCCCACGCCGCCCGCTTCACTCCACGCCAGACCAAGAGCCAATCTGGAGGCACAGAGGGAAAGCAACAGCGACACAAGTAACCAGGGTATGGGAACGGTGTTGACCAAGGACCGCGAATGGGGCGGGTACACGGTGTCGTTCATCTACGAGTTACATCAGTCGTTGCTGATCAATACGGTCGGGGGGTGATAAGGAAAATTTAATGCGAACTGGCGCCCGAGAAGTTGACAGGGCTCTCCCATAAATGATATTGAGAATGCATATCAACTTCTAGTTCGCGCATGCGATGAGGCCAGAGGTCGTTGCAGACCGGAGCCCAAGGTGTCGAAGGATGCCTTGGGTTTTTTATTGTGCGTCATCGCATTCAGTTTGAGTCCGACATGGAGCAATGCCAAAGAGAAGGGATGGATCTCACAACGGAAGACGATCGGCAACACGAATAACGACGGAGGCAACATGACATCAAATTGTAGACGATGCGGAGGCTATATCATTGGTGAGCGAGCCTCGGATTATTATCAAGCAAGGCGTTGGAGATGCATCAATTGCGGATGGTATCGCGAGGAAATCGTCGTACTCCGGGGTCGGGCCGTGCGCTTGTCCAAATCGGGTACCTATCAGCTCCGAGGATAATTCAATTATCGCTCGATGGAAAGGATGACTCATATGAATAAGACATTCGGTAAGGAGAGTCCGATGAAGCTGGTGTTATGCGGATGCGGAAAACTGCATCTGACTTGCGGTGCGGTCACGCTCCACCTAACCCGAGACGAGTTTCTCGGGTTTTCGGAGTCCGTTCGGCGCTTGGCAGCGATCGTGGCGCAGCCGTCTGCAAACCAACCATTGGTGTCGGCACAACCGAGCCCTAGTGAGATCTGCCACTAGGCAAGGGGTGGGGTATCGGGCTAAATCAAGCCAGTGATACGGGGAATGAACGTTCGATGGAGAAGCGCCAATGATCAAACGCTATGTCCGATCGAGAGAAGGTCTTTCCATCGCCATCAGTTTGGTGACGGCGCTTGGCATTGTCTTATCGGCTATTGCGGACTATGGCCATGGTCGACCGTCGCCGCAGATGTTTCAGGCTAGAACCTACCTCAAAATAGTTGACGGCACGAGGTTCCATTTTCACGCGGCGACGTCAGCACACAACACCTCCGCCTGTTCCAGTACGGTCTGCGTTGCCTTCTCCTGCTTGTCCGGAGGATAGCCGTGCTTCCGAAGGATGCGCTTGACGATCACGCGGAGCTGAGCGCGGACGTTCTCCCGCATGGTCCAATCGATGGTGACGTTCTTTCGGACCGCCTCGGCAACTTCTCTGGCAATTGTCCGCAACGTATCGTCGCCAAGGACCTTCACCGCGCTGTCATTGGTCTCCAACGCATCGTAGAAGGCCAATTCCTCCTCGCTCAGACTCAGAGCCGCTCCTCGTTCGTGAGCGCGCCTCATCTCCTTGGCGAGACCGATCATCTCTTCGATCACCTGAGCAGCCTCGATCGACCGATTCTGATACCGCCGGATAGACTGTTCGAGCATGTCGGCAAACGACCGGCTCTGTACCACGTTCTTTCTCGACCGGGTCTTAATCTCGCCGTTGAGCAGTTTTCGCAACAATTCGACGGCCAGATGGCGCTGAGGCATCTCACGGACCTCCGCCAAGAAATCCTCTGACAAGATCGAAATGTCCGGCTTCTTGAGTCCTGCCGCTGCAAAAATGTCCACTACGCCTTCAGGCGCAACAGCCCGTGACACGATCTGTCGAATGGCGAGATCCAGTTCCTCTTGCGTTTTCGCCTCAGCAGGCGCCCGTTTGATCAGCACGGCGCGCACCGTCTGGAAGAACGCCACGTCGTCGCGAATGCGAAGAGCCCGTTCGTGAGGAACCGCCAGTGCAAAGGCGTGCGACAGGTCACGGACCGCGACCAGAAACCGGTCACGCGCCTGTTGAGCTAAGATATGTTCCTGCGCAGCCGGCAACAGGCTTACCCGTTCCGCCGGAGAGCCTGCGACCCACTTGGACCAATCGAATCCATGAAAGAGGCCACAGCAGATCTCGTACTTCTCCAACATGGCCGCCACAGCCTTTTCCTGGTCGATCGCCGTCTCACCGGTTCCGCCGCTCTCGGTGTACGTGGCAAGAGCTTGCTTCAACTCATGCGCGAGTCCCAGGTAATCCACCACCAAGCCACCAGGCTTATCCCGAAAGACGCGATTGACCCGAGCGATCGCCTGCATGAGCCCATGGCCACGCATCGGCTTGTCCACGTACATGGTATGAAGACTCGGACAATCGAAGCCGGTCAGCCACATGTCGCGCACGAGCACGAGACGCAGCGGGTCCTTCGCATCGCGGAAACGGTTGGCCAACGCCTCCCGTCTCGGCTTGTTGCGTATGTGCGGTTGCCAGTCCACGGGATCGGTCGCCGACCCGGTCATCACCACCTTCATGCCGCCTTGCTCGTCCTGGTCATGATGCCATGACGGGCGCAGCGCCGCGATTTCCCGATACAGCTCTACGCAGATACGGCGGCTCATGCAGACGATCATCGCCTTGCCTTCCATCGTCTCAAGGCGGCGCTCGAAGTGGCTCACGATGTCCTGGGCCACCAGCTTGAGCCGCTTGTTGGAACCGACAATGGCTTCGAGCTGCGCCCACTTCGTCTTCAGCTTTTCCTTTCGTTCGACTTCTTCGCCTTCAGTCACTTCATCGAACTCGGGATCGATTTTTGGCCGTTCCTTGTCGTCCAGGTCGAGCTTCGCCAACCGGCTTTCGTAATAGATAGGAACCGTCGCCCCGTCCTCCACCGCTCGCTGGATGTCGTAGACGCTGATGTAGTCACCGAAGACGGCCCGCGTGTTCTTATCCGTCAGCTCAATCGGTGTGCCGGTAAACCCAATGAAGGAGGCATTGGGTAGCGCATCGCGCATGTGACGGGCGAACCCGTCGATGAAATCGTATTGGCTGCGATGCGCTTCATCGGCAATGACGACGATATTGCGCCGGTCGGAGAGGACGGGATGGCGATCACCTTTTTCTTCCGGAAGGAACTTCTGGATCGTCGTAAACACCACGCCGCCCGCCTCCACTTGAAGCTTGGCACGGAGATCCGCCCGACTCTCGGCCTGGACCGGCGGCTGGCGGAGGAGATCCTGGCAGCGAGAAAAGGTTCCGAAGAGCTGGTCATCCAAATCATTGCGATCGGTGAGAATCACGAGCGTGGGATTGTTCATTGCGAGCTCGCGAATCACCCCCCCTGCATAAAAAGCCATGGTGAGGCTCTTGCCGGAACCCTGGGTATGCCAGACGACGCCGACCCGCCGATCACCAAGCTCACCACCGGTGCGCCGGTGCGACTCATACCGGCCGACACTATCTGCCGCGACCACGGAATCCGTTTTTGTCGCGCGCAACGTCTCCTCAAGCGCGATATTGACCGCATGGAATTGGTGATAGCCGGCCATCTTCTTGATCAGCACCCCGCCACCCGAATCTTCAAAGACAAGAAAATGCCGAAGCAGATTCAGAAAACGCTGTTTTTCGAACACACCTTCGATGATCACTTGGAGCTCAGGGATACGGGTATCGGCCAGTCCCTCACCGGAGATCGTCCGCCAGGGCTTGAACCATTCACGTCCGGCGCCAAGCGTGCCGATACGAGCCTCGACTCCATCGGAGATCACCATCATGCTATTGTAGGAGAAGAGTGACGGCAGTTCGTGCTGATAAGTCTGGAGCTGCTGAAATGCCGTCCAGATCGTGGCGTTTTCCTCAGCGGCGTTCTTCAGTTCGATCACCGCCAGCGGCAAGCCGTTCAGAAAGAGTACGATGTCCGGCCGGCGATTGTGCTTGTTCTCAGCGACGCTGAATTGATTGACGGCCAGCCAATCGTTGTTGTCCGGTCTTTCGAAATCGATGACCTGAACCTGCGCCCCGGCAATCGATCCGTCCGGTCTCCGGTATTCGACAGTGATGCCGTCCACCAGCATTCGGTGCACGGCACGGTTTCGAGTATCGAGGGTGGGACCTTCAGGGCGGATCAGCTTACGAAAGGCGTCGTCGAGGGCCTCGGTGGACAGGGTGGGATTCAAACGGACTAGTGCTTGGTGCAGCCGATCTTCGAGGATGACCTGCCCGTAGCTCGTGCGCTCCGCCGCCAGTTCACCGGGTGCAATGGCTGAGCCATGTTTAACTACATAGCCAAGGTTTTGCAGCCAGGAGAGGGCGGCATCTTCGACGATGGATTCGGTGAACCGAGATGATTCCAATTCCCCCACCGATTCTGCACCCTGTCACGGAGAAAAATAGTTATCTCTCCTCGCCCATTGAGCCGGGTCGAGGGATTACCACTGCATCGAGGATTCCTTTAATTTCGCAGAGGCCTCTGATGAGAACCCCATGTTCTTCCGTGCGACGTGAGTCGTCCCAGACGAAAGGGATGATGCCTATGTAGGAAGTGCTCTGGGTTAGATAGAGGCTGGCATCCTCCGCGACCTCTCTGATCACATCGGAGAACGGCTTACCAGCGCGAACGAACTTAACCTCAACAATTAGCTGCAATGAGGGAACCACTAAGTCGACTCGTGGCCGAACCTGGCCTACAGAGGCTGTGTACTCCTCGTTCCGAAGATCAGGAAAGATTGGGGCCAACAGGAACCACAATAGATTCTGTACGTGGTATTCGTTATCAATATGCCATCTCCTAGCACTAGCAGCGCGCCCGGATGTCCGTGGCTCACTCTCCCATGTCCAAAGCCGGAGTCCTCCTGGTACCTTTCGGAGAAGATCAGCGACTTCCCGAACCGTCGGACGACCAAGAGTAACGGCTGGCGCCAACCGCTTTATCCATTCGAAGGCCGCTAGCCGAAGTCCTGCATGAGTCATAGGGATGCTTTCAGCCTCAACGCTTTTCATAAGTTTCAACGCATCTATCTCATCCTGAGCGATTTGTGTGTTGTTTTCTACTTCCAAGAGGTTTTTTCCCCGGAGAGCCACACGAACATCTGCAACAGTGCTATCCAAGGGTATTGAGATATCCGGTTTAAATGAGACACACCGTTGCGCAGTTGCAAAGAGACACTTCTCACAATTACTCACTCCTCGCATGTCACAAGATGTATGTACAAACCTCCCCATCCACTCCGCGATTGCTCTTCGTATCTGCTCATCACAGCTACTGGCACCAATAGCTATCCCAAGTAAAGCAACCGCGTCAGTACATGCACCAGTCGGCAGTCCTTGGAGAAAAGGCTCGCGACCGATCACCCATTTCAAGCCATCAATAAGAGCCTTAAGAATCTTAGTATTGATGGGCTCTAATGAGCCCGATCCTGAAGCGAACCCTAGTATTGCAACATCCTTGTACGTTCTTTCCGCTCCAACTCGATTGGCTGCTACAGTCGCAGGACCTAAAAGGGTCAGTCCCATGTGGTTACCGGGAATCAACCAGGCTACAAAAGCCTCATCGAGTCCATTACTGCCTGCTAATGCGCTTAGCTGACGCCGAATCGCTGCAGCCGCGTCTGCAAGAAGAACCTCTCCTGGAACACTCACAGGAACCACCTGGTCGTTCCAATACGTCCCAGCATAACGTCTGGATTCCATCTTGGAATTGGAGCCAAATGCCCTAGTAATTTAGCAATCAGTTCGGAGTACAGGATGGTGACAGGCATGGGGGCTGGGAAAAAACTACGCCAAGAGTGACATGAAAAGGTGAAAACTTGGCGAGCAAGGTAGGTGGTATCGTGAAACGTTGATGCGCGATGAAGACGCAAGAGAACTGGCCTAGGCATGCCATCTTGCGGCCGCTTAACCTCTCGTCCACCAGTGAGCGTCATGAGCGTTTCGTGATCTGAAAGTCTGAAAAAGCGTCCGCGAATTGGTGCAAGAACACCTTTATTGGACCGTGTTTGGTAGTCCCAAATACCTCGCTGTTGTTGGTCGAAAAGCACATAGGGATGATCCCGAACAACATGCAGGAAGGCAAATTCCATATCATAGTCATTTAGTTCGTTTGTGAGAGTCTTGACCGCATAAGCCTCGGCGTCCTTCAACGGTTTGAATGCATGAAAAACTAGGCGCACGTGATCGCGCGGCTGCCAATTCATGTCACGTCTGACTCTCCTAATAACCGCCCTTAGAGAATCTAGGACTGCTTCTGGGTAATCATTCATCGGAACGGCCTGAGACAAGTTGGCAAGCCAATAGTTGCCGTCTCCTGAAAATACGGTGGTAATGCCAACAACCCTCTCCCTGTCACCCAAGCGTCCCTGACCAACATGTGCACTTCCTAGACCTACCACTAGCTCATGCGAGATGGTGGGATTAGCCTTAATCAACCACGGTACTCCGCCTAATTTTGCGTACGTTGCCAGAGCAATGTTGTTAAGCACATAGCCGATCTGTCTGTCTGGAAGTTGAGCGGTCTCAATTTCGAATTCCTGAACCGGAATTTGCTGAGTGAGAAACGCAGCCTTAGTTAGCAAGTAAGGATTGTCTTCTCCATACAAAGCATGAAAACGCTCATCAATCTGGACCAATGCCAAGTCCCACTTGATGCTTCGCTGAGACTGTTGTGCTATAGCCTCTCGTACTGCTCGTTGATACGAAGAGGCATCGGCTCTTTCCGCTACAAAAAATTCCGTTGCCACATCCTCTAGCCCATACTTTCGAAGGAACCCCTTCTCGAAAGGTTTTCTATTATCTCCAGGCACTCTGACGCCGTGAAACAACTTGTGAAAAAACTCTTCGACCTGCCCCTTCTTAGATGCCTGGCAAATCACGCAGACACGAGGACGTGTGGGAGTAAAAGTTTGAGCAGTGTACGGCCCATATTGATTCAGCCCTCTGTCATGCCATGTATCGGTTCGTCTGCCGGCAGGATCAAATATGTATACTGGCTTGGCCGTCTCGTGAAGCTGTGGGAAACGTCCCCCAGACTGTTCGCAGAGAAAGGGTTCAATTTTGAAAGGTAGTCCGGGTAGTATCTCTAGCCGCGCTCCCCTTAGACGATCGAGAAAGCGTTGGAGCTTCTGTAGTAGAGCAGGACCATTTCGAACCGCAGCAAGTTTACCGCCAAGCAGTTGAATAACTTGTGATGCACGTTCCTTAAGGGAATGGAGCAGGTATGCATCAAAGTGCTCTCGTCGAGGTTCCAGGAAGGCTTTGGCAGTATCGACTTCCGTCACGCCAGGCCGTGTGTCATCGAGAATGAGTTTTCCGTTTCCAATTTCGATAACCCACCCAAGAAGCTCGAACCGAGGCGAAACTCTTGAGCCTACATCCGATATAAACTGCCCTACATAACGATTGGAAAGGCCAAACCCTTCCAGAATGAGCGTTTCAGATGACTTATCGATCGACCTTCTTGTACGCAGATTCAACGCAAGCCCAATAATAGGAGCCTGTCGGTCCAAATGAATAACCCTAACGACTACTTCATACAGACACTTCAGTGACACACCAAGTGAATTCGATGCTCCACCAGGCATGGACGAAGCTAACAGATCATCCTCCGGGTAATGTGAGACGAACTCGATCGGATCGCGGTGAATAATTTGTCCATTACCTACATGGAGGTGATTAAGAAGAGCGTGTCGGATTAACGCAGCACATAGACCCAAATGTCCTGACAGTTGGACCTTCTCTGTCTGGTCACCTATTGGCTGGGCATCTCTGTGAAGTGGTACAGCTAAGATCTTGCTTTCACCATCACGGCGTAGCAGATGCGTAGCACCAAATGACTCACGGAGTTTCTTTAGTTGCTCCCTGTCTTGATATTCAAAGACACCGACAGCAATTTCACAATCCTCAAACTCAACCGGTGCCAGATTCAGCAGATGTCGTGAACCCATTAGATCACCTTGGCAAGATTTTCAGATCCTGCATGTCCAATATAGTAAGGCTATAGATTGGACAGAAACGCGATATGACGCCGACCAGGAAAATTTCCAAGGCTGTACTCATTTCTGGTAGGTTGCAGGAAACAGACCGCACAACTCTCCGAGTGCACGCCTAATATTGCTGTCACAGAAAACTGCACGGTTCAGCTTAGGCGCCCATTCCTTGTTGGCGGCAATGACGTGTTTGACTGTTTGTAGCCTCACCGTCTTCCTCTCTCGGAGCAGGTCAAGAGCTGCAAAATCAACGGTTGTAAGCAGTTCGAGATCATCGTTCTTCTTGAAGCGGAACGTATTGATCACCCACTCAATTGCAGCAACCACTGGATATCTAGACACATAACGGTCAATCTGATCGATGTTTTTTCCAGGAACTAAGCCCTCCATCAAGCCCCTCTTGGCCTTTTGCACATAGCCATTCTTCTTTGCAATTTTCTCTGGGCCTTGATACTTAGCCCAAGGGTTATAAGGCCCGGCTGCTTTCTTAACGTAACGCTGAGTCACGTCATCCTCAGTCTTGCGACGAGCGAGATAGGCCAGCTTGTTGTAACGCATGCGTCCTAGTGGATATTGAGGCGTAGCTAGCTTTCTGACGAGTTGGGCAATCACCACAGCCTCGATAAATTCGTCTTTAGCTTTCTTTGCGGGCTTGCGCGGAGGCGGATCAGGGAGATATACCACGTTTATTGCAGCACTCACTGTTTGGCGAACACGAATCTCACCCGACAGCAGCTTCGGCAGCAATGCGTCGCGTAGGGAAGCGAGGGTGCAGGATTCACGCTTATTCTCTGCCATCTTTGCAAACAAAGGGGAGACCAGCTTGGCAAACTCGGCGAGCACCTTATCATTGGGCCGAATAACTTGCGTTGCGGCGACAACCTCTGGGCGAATAGCTGGATAGGCTCCACCATCGGCCAAGTGCGAGAGCTCTTCAATATTCTCCGAAGCCGTCGCCACCAGATAGGTAAACTCTGCATAATCGCTTCTCCGAGGCCGAAGGACTGCGAAGCCGGTGCTTCCGGTAAGTCCTTCCTCCGTGACGAAAGCGTAGGAGCCATTACCTGGTCGGACCGTACCAACGATTGTGTCGCGTGGACGCAACACGCGTTGAGCCCGACTAGGCGCCTGTTGGCCTGAGTAGGGAATGGCGGTTTCGATCCGTCCCCACTTCGTGTTTGACAGATCGACGTAGTTGATAACCGCGGGCCGTGTGTCTTTCGACCAGCTTTCGGGGTTCAGCAAGGCAAAGTCAGCCAGAGTTCCGATCGCCCACCCCTCCGGAATCTCGCCTAATTCAGAGTCCACGAAGCATGAGGGGAAAAGATTGGCAAGGTGCTTAGGCAGACCAGCGTCGCGACCTTCGGCTTTGGCGCGGACGGGATCAAAATCAATGAACCACGACTTGAAGAGCACCCGCGCCATTGTCTCCAACGTCTCGTTCATCCGCCGGTTCAGCTCGATCTTGTCGTCCAGCGTGCCGAGGATGTGGGCGATGGCGCGTTGTTCAAGTTCGGACGGAAGCACCACATCAAGAGCCTTTAACTCATCACTGTTTAGCCGACCTGTGCCATGCCCCGCCAAGTCCACTAAGTTAAGCAGGCGATCCTTGTTGCCAAGTAGAAGATAGGGAAGGAACTCATTGCGGACTCCTGGCTTGGGTCGAAGAGCCTTGACGTCTTGATTGAACGTCATGGGACGGTTCACTATGCAAATCGGTAGATCGTTGAGCAGAGTCATTCCTCTGGCCAGCAACAGAACGGTGCCCGCGGGGACCAGCTTCGTGCCATTCGTGACCCCATCTTCAGTGACATGGTCTTCCGTGTCTTCGAGACGGAAGTGCTTCATGTCCTTTGCTGAGACCCACGGAGTCGAACCGCTCCAGTATTTGGCCACGTTTTTCGATGGCGTGCCTCCAGACAGAAATTCTGTGACCTGGCCGAGCGTCGTGTCGCGCCACTCACCCGCCATACCCCAACTCCTTCAGGTTGGCAGTAATCGCGACATCCAACTTGGCAGCTTTGGTCTGTTGCTCGCGTAGCGTTTTCGTCAGCCGCTTCATTTTGTCTTCAAAAGGCTCACCGTCGTCCGCGACTGCCTCGGTGCCGACATAGCGACCGGGCGTGAGCACATGGCCATGCTTGCGGATGTCGTCCAGCGTGGCGCTCTTGCAGAAACCGGGAATATCTTCGTACTTGCCGGCATCTTTCTCGCCACGCCAGGCATGGTACGTGTTGGCAATGCGCGTGACTTCCTCATTCGTCAGTTCGCGGTGGGTGCGGTCCACCATGCGGCCGAGTTTGCGAACGTCGATGAAGAGCACGTGGCCGCGGCGGTCGCGGAACTTGCTGTTTCGTTTATCACGAGCCAAGAACCAGAGGCAGGCAGGAATCTGGGTCGAATAGAAGAGCTGGCCGGGTAGCGCAATCATGCAATCGACGAGGTCGGCTTCGATAATGTTCTTCCGGATCTCGCCCTCATTTGATTGGTTCGAGGACATAGAACCATTCGCAAGAACGAACCCAGTAACCCCAGTCGGCGCGAGGTGGTGGATCATGTGCTGAACCCAGGCGAAGTTGGCGTTGCCTGCCGGTGGCGCACCGAACTTCCACCGCTTATCGTCCCGCAACAGCTCGCCGCGCCAGTCGCTCACGTTGAACGGAGGATTGGCGAGAATATAATCGGCTTTGAGGTCGGGATGACGATCGTTATGAAAGGTGTCGCCGTGTGCGATCTGACCGTCGATGCCGCGGATGGCAAGATTCATCTTCGCGAGACGCCAGGTCGTGTAGTTGGACTCCTGCCCATAGATGGAGATGTCGGCCTTGGCCTTCCCGCCGTTGCCATTGCCCTGAGCGTGCGCCCGGATGAACTCCACTGACTGTACGAACATGCCGGATGAGCCGCAGCAAGGGTCGTAGACGCGGCCTTTGTACGGCTCCAACATCTCGACCAGCAGCCGTACCACGCACCGCGGCGTGTAGAATTCCCCGCCTTTCTTGCCCTCCGCGCTGGCGAATTGGGACAGAAAATACTCATAGACCCGACCGAGTACGTCTTTCGATCGGCTTTCCTTGTCCCCAATTTTGATGTTGGTGATGAGGTCGATGAGCTGGCCGAGGCGGGTCTTATCAAGGGCGGGGCGTGCATATTCCTTTGGGAGGACGCCTTTCAGCGATGGATTGTCGCGTTCGATGCCGGCCATCGCGTCGTCCACGAGCTGGCCGATGGTGGGCTGCTTGGCTTGGGCCTTCAGGTGGGACCAGCGGGCTTCTGGCGGCACCCAGAAGATATTGAGCGCCCGGTATTCGTCCGGATCTTCTGGGTCCGCTCCCTGCTTTCGTTCCTGCTCCAGATTGACGTGCTGTTCCTCGAAGGCATCGGAAATGTATTTGAGAAAAATGAGTCCCAAGACCACGTGCTTGTACTCGGCCGCATCCATGCTGCCGCGCAACGCGTCGGCCATCTGCCACAGCTCGGCCTCATAGCCGACATTGGCGGCCGTGGGCGTTCTCAATCCAGCCTTCCCTTTAGGCGACATCCATCAATGGTCCCTTTCCGATTCCGAACCCAATAACATACCAGTGTTTTCGCCGCAGCTTACCCTTTTTCCCTGGAAGAAGCACGCTTCCTCTTGAAAAAACACCAAGTTCTGAGTGGTACGTGCTGAGCGGGGCCCGAGGGCTAAGGCTGGTTTTATCCGGTCTGTTTTGTGGATCGGGCCAGAGACGGGGGACACTCACGATACCGGTCAACGCTCTTCTGCCGGTTCCAGAAGCGACCGGCTTCGCCGAAGTGCGAGCGTGGGTTACTTGGCGACAGGAGGGACAGCAGATTCGATGGTGGTCAGGCCGGCGCGAACGACCTTAACCCCAATACCTGCAGCAAGGTCGATTTGCGAAGTTGTACGATCACAAGACGATGTTGAACGAGTTCTATCGAGGTGTTCCGGAAGAAAATCCATCGGATCTTGAAAGAACTCCAAAGCCGACTTGGATGTCCGGCTGCAGAAGTACAGTGCGCAGCACTCCCGTTACGACCGCCGGTGCTACGGCAAGGCGCCGAGGCAAACATTTATCGATAGCGTGCCTGGAGAACGTCTTCCCGTTTAATTCGGGTTGCAGTCAACCGAGGCGTGCTCGGTTCGACGATCCGTCATTTTGTTCGATCGAATCCACAGGGCATGGTTCTGCTCGTCCACGTTCGCTGAAATGTGATCGCCCTGGCCAATTTCAGGTTTCCCCGTCCTCTGATCGGTCCGCAAGCGTATTTCTTTCCCGCTCTTATCTTTTACAAAATAATTCGCGCCCTCCACGCGTATCACTTCCCCGGAAATCATACGGGTTCCCGACGTCTCAGCCGCTTCCTCGGCCCGCATAGCATTCTGCCCAGGTGGTACGTCGCATGGGCTTCCTATCGCCTTGTCGAATGCTGAATCGGATGCCGACGCGACAGCACCAACCTGTGGCATACCGAATAGTCCCAGAAACAACAGAAGTCCACCTGACAACACTCGACCAACTTTTGAAGTCGAAATCATAATGCCTCCTTGGCTCATGATAACGTACTGTACCTGCACGGAGAGGCCAGCAGAGCTGGGAAAGCTCCTAGTTTTTGGTCCAGAGGCCTCCTACTGCGACGGTGATCGCGCCGCAGATGGCGCCCATCTTGGGTGAGGATGGTCTATCGAGATGTCCGGGAGAAGGTCCGATGGATTCGAAACCGGCCGGTGATTATGGGCGGTTTCGTTGGCTGAGATCTGCTTACTGGAGCGAGCCCGACGCTTCGTACGTCAGATCGCGGGAGGGAACCAGCCGGATGTTGGTCAAGGTGCCCTGTGTGATACGTGACGCGAGTTCCTGCCAAATGGCCTGAGCCAAATCTTCTCCGGTCACATCCTGGCGGTTCAGAACGAGCGACAGATCCTGCCGGTCGAATTTTTTGATGATTCTGCCCTGCACCAGCCGATCCAATGCCCCAATATCGGTCACCATGCCCGTCGTCGGATCGATCCGTCCGCGCACCGTCACAAAACAATCCCAATCTCGTCCTTGATGGTCCTTTTGGGCAGCGTTGAACATGTACCGTTTGGTGACGGCGGCGGTCTCCCGACCGTCTGCAGCGGTGACCTCGGCATACAGATCTTCATCCTCGCACAACCGAAGGGTATGCAGGGTTCCGATATCCTGTTGCACGGCCAACTTTGCCCACAGCACATGCGCAAAATTCTCCGATGTGGGGATTCGGTCTTTGAAATAGGGCATGTCGAGGTTCAAGTTCTTGTGGTCGAATTCTTCGATCACATCGAGGAGCACCCGCTTGAGATCGAACAGATTGACGACCATGCCGGTCTTCGGATCGATTTCGCCGGAGACGGTCAGTTCCAACAGATAGTTATGTCCGTGAGCGGGGGGGTTGTAGCAGCGGCCGAATGCCGCACGATTCTTGGCTTCATCCCACTCCGGCCGCATATAGCGATGCGCGGCGGCGAACTCGATGCGCTTGGTCAACCGAACAGTGGGCATAATCCTCACGTGCTGACGTCTGAGTACTGAATGACTCGATCAGCCTCCAGCGGTTACGGCTGGGTGTCGCCTTGCAAGTCGGCAAGCCACTCTTCCCTCATTGTACCTGGGGCAGAAACCTCATGCCGATACCCACCGTGGGCCACTCGAATCGTCACCGGTCGAGTAAGGTCCGCAAACGCCTGCTTCATCGCCGCCGTCGGTCGAAACCGCACGAAATGAACCGCGCTGATCTTCGTCTCGTGGCTCCGACCGCCTTCGAATTCTCCGAAGACCGTTTCGCCGCCGGCTATAATCGCGACCTTGTCGCCGCGATCCAGGCCCATGAATTGATCGAGTTTCTCTTTGACGTCCGCCTCGTCGGCGATTTCAATCAAGAGCGTCGCGCTCAATTCGCCAGGATCCGGCAGCAGCGCATTATACACTTCCAACTCATCCTGAATCTTAGCCGGATCGACGATGCGCTCCGCTCTGATCATTTCCTGGATCTGAAACCGGAGCGTTTCCCGGTTTTCGAATACCACGGTAATCAAGGGACCAACGGCAATTCGGCGCCGCTGCTTCAGCGCGATGATGCCCGCCCGAAACGACTCGCGTCTCCGATCATATTCTTCAATCGAGATGAGATCGTCTGCCGTAAGTGCCTTCATCGAACTTCCTCACATGCTTCGGTACGCACAGATGTCGCCGGACACTTGGCGTTCACCGCTATGCGGATAACCCATAGGCATTGCGGACTATCTGTATCGGATGGAGCACGGTCGTACCCGGCGCGCGCGCCGACGCCCCGGCCTGATCCAGCTGCAATCCGGCCAGCGGGCAATCCGAAGCGACAAGGTCGGGGTGGGCTTGTGCTATCGCACGGACGGCCTTCCCGGCAATTTTCATCGACAGCGGGAAAAATTCCGTTTTGGCCGACCAGGCGCCATCATGCCCGGAGCACTGCTCGATGACCTCGACTTGCGCGCCGGCGCACTCCATAAGTTCCTTCGACTTAAACCCGATATTCTGATCCCTCAAATGGCAGGGAATCTGATACGCGACGCGCCCGGGCTTCATAGTGAAATCGGTCGCCAGATGGCCGGTCTTTTTCATCCCCATGAGATATTCGCAGATATCGAAGGTCCGTTCGGCGATCTGTTTGGTCTGCTCATCGCGCTGAAGCTCCGGATATTCGCGTTTCAACATCAAGCTGCAACTGGCGGTCGGAACCACGACATCGTAGCCCTCGAGCACCCACGGATGCAATGACGCGACATTACTTCGCGCGGCTTGTTGAATCGCTTGCGTATCACCGATATCGAAACTCGGCATCCCGCAACAGCGCTGCTCCGGCACCACGACCTGCACGCCGTTCTTCTCCAGCACTTGCACCGCCGCCTTGCCGACATCCGTCGCCTGAAAGTTCACGAGGCAGCTGGAAAACAGGGCGACCTTGCGGACAGGAGGATCGGCTGTTATCGGCTTCGCTCGACGGCCGAACCAACGGGGAAACGTCTCTCGAGAGAAGTGCAGCAGACGGCGGTCTTGATGAATCCCCATGACCCGTTCAAGGACACGGCGCACCAGCCGGTTACCCAACAATGTGTTCGTGATCGAGGCGGTCGCGCTCGCCAGTCGCCCGATTGTATCAGTCATGACTAACAGACGATCTCTCCACCGGACGCCGCGCTCTGCGGCGAGACGCTTCTTCCAGGCCACCATCAAATGGGGAAAATCGATTTCATAGTGATGCGGTGGAGTATACGGGCAATGGTTGAAACAGAGCTTGCAATAGTAGCATTCGTCGACGACCTGATGATGATCGGCCGGGGTCAGCTTGGTCACATCACCCTCGTACACGTCAATACGATCCAGCAGGGTGTTGAACGAGGGGCACAGATTGAAGCAGCGCCGGCAACCGTCGCAGACCTCGTAAATCCGCAGGGTTTCTTTCTCCAACTGCTTGGCGTCGACCGGTTGAATGAGACTGAGACCTTTCATCGTTCCTTTTTCCAAAAAATGATCAGCGGCCAGCCTTCGCCGACGGATTTACGCCACGTCGCCGAAAACTGACCGCTGAACGCGCGCCGATACCCAGGCCGTCAGGCCTTCAGACTATCCAACCCCTTTTGAAACCGGTTGGCGTGGGATCGTTCGGCTTTCGCCAACGTTTCAAACCATTCGGCCAACTCGGGAAACCCCTCGTCTCGCGCGGTCTTCGCCATTCCTGGATACATCTGCGTGTATTCGTACGTTTCGCCCTCGATCGCGGACTTGAGGTTCGCATCCGTGTTGCCCATGGGCACACCGGTGGCTGGATCCCCGACTTCTTTCAAGAAGTCCAGATGGCCGAAGGCATGGCCGGTCTCTGCCTCCGAGGTATCTCGGAAGAGTCCACCGACGTCAGGATAACCTTCGATATCCGCTCGGCGAGCGAAATACAGATACCGACGGTTGGCTTGAGATTCTCCCGCAAACGCATGCTTCAGATTGTCGTGACTCTTGGTCCCTTTTAAGCTCTTTCCCATAATCACCCCTCCTCCTTATTCGAAGGCCCACCCTTTACTGACTTCCGCAAGAATCTTCGTCGCCTGGAAACCGGGTATTAAGATAGCGCAGCCATCGTAAGAGGTTCAAGGGGCTTCTCTTCGCATACGTTCAACAGGGAGAACGGCATCCCAACTCCCCACCGATTGGGGTAGTGTTTGCGTGGAAGGCCATGTGTTAGACTCCACTGGTTCGAGACCTCCTTAGACGTTCACCCATGAGGGTCCACGATGATCGCGCCACAGTCCTTCTCTTCCCGAATAGCCTGTGTCACCGCGCTGCTCCTGTTGACCCTGTCCGGTTGCGCGCAAGACTCCTATGAGCGCCGAGTCGACGTCATCAAGACTCACGTCGAAGACTTCTACGGTCACCTCAAGAACAATCGAGTGGGTGCCGCGGTTCACGAGAACGAGCAAATTGAAGTCATGGCCGATCACATGGCTGAAACGGTCTTGAAACGAAGCCACGGACAAGGGACGACACAGGCCGAGCGGGAGTTCGCCCTGATGAAAACCGCCAGAGAAACGGCCGCCCAAAACTGGATCGCCCTGGGACAATATTTCACGATCAAGCAGCAACCGGAGAAGGCTCGCGCATCCTATCGACGTGTGATTGATACATATACGGATCCGACAGAGCGTGTGTACCGAGAACAGGCCATGCGAGCGTTGAACGACGTGGAGATTGCCTCAGAGCCCGTTCCGAGTCCGAGTCTGACTCCTTGATCTGAGACGGCGGTCCAATGAGGCTATTCCCCCTTTAGTCAACTGCATATGCCGTTCCCGACCCAGACCATCATTGCGCTGCTCTCACTATGGGTAACGTGCGCAAGCTGTGTCCACAGAATTCATGTGACACCGCTTCCGAGCGAGTCTTCATCCGCCGGCATTCCCCGAGACCTTCAGCTCATCGTGAGCGCTCCCTCACTGGAAGGCGCCGACCATCGGCCGGGCATCACGCTGCTGAAATGGTCGCAGTCCGATCTCAACCAGGCAATCCTGGGCTACCTGCAACAACGCGGCACCTTTGCATCGGTTTCAAGTGAGCCAGGTGACGTCACGCTTCGCGTGGCCACTAAACTGTCCCTCACCTCCCTACGAGGTCTCTATCATTACCGGATCGTCCTACAAGGGGAGATGAGTGAAGCGGAACAGCCTATCAACTCATATCATGTTGAATACACGGTGGCGGGTTCGTCAGTACGGTGGGTGACGGATTCCGATCGTGTTCCTATTGAAACTGCGCTACGGTTGGCCTTGGAAGACTTAACGGGAAGGATTGAGGAGGACCGATTGCTCTATATGAAACAAACCAAGGAACCAGGACGATAACTGTTCCCCGCGATCAGAGCAGAGCAGATTGGGCTACCTTCGCCGTCTCAGAAGAATTCACCCTTTGGGGATGATCCTCCATGGACGTTTCCACATATTCCGGACAATCGAGGCGGAAGGCCTCGTCTCCAAACGCAATGTCGTAGAAACCACAGTGGTGGGGCGAATGCAAATCCTCATGAGCATGGGGACGGAAGTGTTCGCAGGACACGCACATGCGTGCAACCTGAATTTCTCCTTGCAATTGAAGCGCGCGAATCAGCTTCACAAGCGCCGTCAGGAGGGCGACCTGTTCTTGGGTCGACAGATTCTCGGTCGCCGACGCCAGAATTTCAGGCCATCGGTTTTCCACGTGACCCGCTTTGGCCCCCAGTGAGGTGAGGTGCACGGTCACGACGCGGTTGTCGACTTCGCGGCGTCGCCGACGGACTAACCGTTTTTGCTCAAGCGTTCGGATGACTTCAGAGGCGGTGGGCAGCTTGACGGAGAGTTCCCGAGCAATCGTTGAAACGGTCGCCGAATGGTTCGGCCGAGACCGGAGGAACGTCAGCACCTGGATTTGCAATGGACCGATACCTTGTCGTCCCTTTCGTCTCCAGGTTCGGCTCTTCATCGCCAAACCTATTTTTGAAAGCCCTGTCACCAAACGATCAGGGAGCGAGTCCTGGTCGACCTTCGGTAGCGCTGACATACAACCCTCCTCTCCCTCATGCATGTTCATTCGGCGAGGGGGTAGTCTATTGTGCTTTAGTCTTTCCCGTCAACCCCATCTATTGGGTCATTATTCTCTTGGTTCGGCGATCAGCGAACCACGAGTACCCCGCAATGGGCATGTTGAACGACGCGGGTGGACACGCTGCCGAGCAGTACGCGGCGGATCGCGCCGAGTCCCTTGGCTCCGGTCACAATCAGATCCGCCTTCTCCCGTTTCGCCACGCTCAGAATTTCGTCGGCCGGTTTTCCAAGCCTCAGGGCCTCCCGAATCTGGAAGCCTGATCTCGCAAGCTTATCTCCGTATCGCTGCATCAACCGTTTTCCGGCCTCTTTCACCTCTGGATACTTCAAATACGGCATCGCGTGCACCACGGTGACCAGCATCGGTGCGCGATCCGGACCATCGGGTGTCGGATTAATTTGGCGCATGAGAAACCGAAGCGCCTTATCGGACGCGGCTGACCCGTCGATCGCAAGAACGATGCGTCGGACAGGCCGAGGACGTTCTTTCACCACCAGGACAGAACAAGGCGCGTGGTGGATGGCATGATTGGAGACACTGCCCAGCATGAAGCGATCTAAAGCATCCAGCCCGCGAGAGCCGATCGAGAGAAGACTCGCTCCGCGCTCCGCATACTTCATGATGGTGCCAGCCACAGCGCCTCGCTCCACCGTGACCCCTCCATTCAAGCCTAACTTGGCCAGCAAGGCGACAGACTCTTCTTTCGCGCCCTTGGCTGCCTTCTCCAACCGAGTGACTTCAGACTGGACGTAGCGCTCCGTACCGGCAATGATCGGTTGCACCATAAACGGAGCCCGAACACTAGCCACGTCGACCACATGCAGAATACGAACAACCGGCTGTACGATAAACGGCATGTCTGCCAACCATTCAATCGCCCATCTGCCGTATTTGGAACCATCCGTCGCCGCCAGAATCTTCATGTTGGATACCTTTTTATTGGATCGTTCTTCGACGAAATATAGCTCGTGCGTTCAGTGCGCTCCGCTGAACCGCTCTTTGAACGCCTCAGCGGACAGACCGCTCAACGCGGCATATCGGCCCAACAGGTCCCGGTTGTTCAGATCATCCTCCGTGAGCCGAATCATGTATTGCCGAGCGATCTGATAGGACTGTGAATCGATATCCACCATCCTGACCTTGGTCCGTCCGGTTGAGGAATCCACCATGTGCTTGAACGGTATCGGGGTGAACCGTCCATTCTGAATCGAGACCATGGCCGCCGTCCCGCCGTCCAACAGATACTGCGCGGCGCAATAGCCAAGGTCACGCGTGTACTCGATATCGTAGGGAATCGGATCGGCGCAACGGAGCTCATATCCGACGTTCTTCGCCACAAGGGTCGTGGATAGCCCCAGCGCGTGAAGCTGCTTCGCCAGTTCCCGCCGCAAGACGTCGCCCACGTCCACTTCCGTCATGCGTATATGACCGTGCTCGTCTCGCTCGATATGCTCCAAGCCGCCCAGATCATGAGGATCGAGAATTTCGATCAACCCTTCCGCCAGCACCGCCACTCCATCGGCTTGCCCGTGATCACGCCG
>JAHBWT010000028.1 GCA_019636815.1 Nitrospira sp. | reverse complement strand
CTCTTCTACGAGACCTTGTGGTCACAGGCCGGAGCGCTTGGGCATGCTTCGGTGCTGTGGGGCTTCGCCGCTGCAGCGCTGCTCCTGGTGCTGATTGGGGGCGCGATCCTTCGCTACAGTGTGCGTCTGCCGATCGGGCCGTTCTTCACGGTCGCATCGGGCCTGCTGGCGGTCATGGCCGTGATCTTTGTGGGGAACGGTGTTGCGGCGCTGCAAGAAGCCGGTGTGCTGGATGTGACGAGGGTTCGCTTCGTCTCGCTGCCGTTACTGGGGATCCACCCGACTGTGCAGAGCCTCGTGCCGCAGGCGCTGACGCTTGCACTGATCGCGATTGGGCTCTGGTGTAACCGAGTGAAGGCGGAATAAAGAAACATGCACGCCGTTGGACTTACTGTATTTGCGAACCATCTTCATAGTGGACATTCCTCGGACGCCCCGTTCATGGCAATCTAGGCATTGAGGAGGCTTGCTGCTTGTGAACTCCCCGTCACATGGGTGAAAGAGCTGGCGTACGGCGAGATCCGTTCTACCTGGATTTCCCTCTAAACCTCCCTCATCTTGTCTCTCTTCACCCATGCCCTTTAGGATGGCGCTCACAGTCGACCGACCGTCCATCCATTGAGGGATTCACATGGAAGCAACTTTTTGGCACACCCGCTGGCAAACGAACCAGACAGGATGGCACGAGCGTGCCGTCAATCCGCTGCTCATCACACACTTTTCTTCGCTGAATGTACCTCCAGGTGGGCGAGTGTTTGTGCCGCTCTGCGGCAAGTCGCTCGATCTCGGCTGGCTGTTGTCTCAGGGCTATGCAGTGGTTGGGGCGGAACTCAGCGAACTGGCCGTGACGCAGCTCTTTGCCGAGCTAGGAATGGAAGCCCGTATTTCAGAGATCGGGAAGCACAAACTCTTTCGCGGAAAGCGGATCAACATTTTCGTGGGTGATATCTTTGACCTGTCTCGCGAGATCCTCGGCCCTGTCGATGCAGTCTATGACCGAGCCGCCCTCGTCGCGCTCCCGGAGGCCATGCGGGCACGGTACGCGGCGCATCTCAAGGCCATCACGGCATTGGCGCCCCAACTCGTTATCGGCTATGAGTACGACCAAACCGTCGTGGCAGGACCTCCGTTTTCCATCACCGCCGACGAGCTCCATCGCCATTACAGCGATGGCTATGCCCTCACACCGCTGGCCCGCCTGGAAGTCCCTGGCGGGCTCAAGGGAAAGTGCTCGGCAACGGAACACATCTGGCGGTTGGATAAACGGCCAAGCTACCTCATCAACCAGACCCAGACATCATCATGAACGTACCACCAACTTCTTCGTGTTTTTCGGCAATGTTCCGACATACTACGCCGCCACGGCCTGCGGGTAGATGCGCACCAGAGTGTCGCGCAGCTGTGCGCGGAGATCGGTGAGCAATGCCGGAAGGTTGGTGAGGACAAACCCGGTGGCGGTGATCGCGTGGGGACTGAACGGTAACACGGCAGGGCGGCGGCTTGGCTCAAGTTCTTCATGGTCGGCGACGATGCCGGCCAGATGAATAAGAGACGCATGGAGAGCAAATTCTCCGGCATCCTTCGGACTCAGCTGACAACGGATGGCCTGCTCAATATGCAGGGGCATCTCCCAAGAGCGGATGAGTTCAGCCCCTACTTCAGCGAAATCACAACCGATATTGGACTGCTCCACCTCGGCCAGCGAGGCTTCGAGGTACCCGGCTTCGATCAGCGCAGACTGTGCCCGCTGGGGGACCGTTTGATAAAGCACGAAGTGCCCGATGTCACGCAATAGGCCTTCGACAAAACAGCGCTCGCTGTCGTCGACACCACACGACGTTGCCATCCTTTCGGCAACCAACGCGCAGAATAAGCTCTTGCGCCAGAATCTGGCGGCATCCATGAATTGAGGCGGCATCCCGGAAAAAGTCTGGCCGATCGTGGTCGCCGCCACGAGGTCCCTCACAGCCTGGACACCGATCAGGTTGACCGCGCGGGAGATGGTGTCGACCTGTTTGGGACCCCCATAAGAAGGGCTGTTGGCGATACGGAGCAGTCTTGCCGAGATGGCCGGGTCCAACTTCAGGATGTTGGTTAGCTCCTCCATCGGCGAATTGGGATCGTCCACGACATCCCGCACGTGGGAGTACAGCGCCGGCAATGTGAAGACAGAGGTACAAGACTGGACCAGTTCGCTCGCCAATGGCATGGTGCAGAATCCTCCCCGATCTCTGTCGAGAGACAAACGCCCGCCCTTTAGCCTACAGGCACGAATGGATAGAACCGTTGTGCAGCGCCTCCGAATGAAATGTCCAGGTTTTCCCTTCCTTTCACAGTGTAGCTGATCAGCGCTAGACTGCAAGGATCGGATCGTTACTCAGCAGGTAGACACGGCAGCGATCTGGTTGGGAAACCCATAGAGCGGGCGAAACTGTACTCTGGAGTCTCTTTGAGAGAGAAGCAGAAGAGCCAAGAGGACACTGGGTAGACGACTTAGGGCGTGCCGTCTACTGTCACCGTGAGCGTTCCGTTGCTCATCGCGCGAATAGAGAGCGCGTCCATATCGGCGAACACGGCGATGCCTGGCATCGATGTCACTGCCCCCTGCATCGAGACGATCGGACTCAGCGTTCGATTGAGCCCGGTCTTCAGAAGGTCGTGTAATCGGTCGATGATCGGTGTCACACCGAGTACGATTTCAGGAGTAATCGCCTCTCTGAGCGGCGCGTGATAGAGCCAATCGGGGGCCGTTGACTGGAGCAGGTGTGCGGTCTTGAGATCATAGCGAAGGCCACTGAGATAGACCGTCTGTGTCATTGCGTTGATCTCCGGCTTTCCGATCAAATAGACGTGGCCCCGCGCATCTCCGGTAAAATCAACACGCAGAAGCACTTGATTGGCACCCAGGCCCGAAATCTTCGCGCCGGTCATTTGAACAGCATACCCTTTATGGACGACGCGTTTCCCCCTGAGCCGGTTCGAAAGCGACGTGGAGAGCGTGCTGTAATCGACTCGGGTATCGGCTAGGACGTGGAATCCTCGAGAGCTTGGCTGCCTTCCAGGATAGGCTCTCTGGACATCGGCGACGCCGCGAAATTCCGCGGACGTCGGTTCTGTTTCGAGCGAGGGAAGGGCCGCGGGCGTCGCAGGGGGTTCAGCTCCATAGACGATCACCGGATGCGCGGTGATCTCCAGGGTGTTCTTGACGATGTGGCCGTCCTTTGAAAATCCACGATGCCCCACAGTGTCGATGTTGAGCAGGAGCCAGGCGTCCTGTTCCAATTGGATGGGATTGCGCAGCGCGCTCCAGACATCCTCCGCGTGAGATTTGACGGTCAGTCCGTTGAGATGCGAGACGGCGTGAGTGAGTCCGTCTTTGGCGTGATCTGAGAGTTTGGCGTTGACCGCCTCTTGTACATCCAGATCCGCGGTGGGCAACCTGCACGGATCAAGAGGATTGGCTGTGACGCCACGCAGAGATGCCGATACGCCATAATTCGGGGTCATCGCCATGGCGATGTTTCCGTTGAGTGCGGCTCGTTTTGGCCATTCATTCCCTTCGCCGCATTGCCCAGATGTGCCACCGACAGAATGCGGACGCAGGCCGATTTTATAGCGAAGGGGGGCGCTCACAAATAGAGAGGACCCGGAGAGCTCGACGTCTTTCCACCAATCGCGGAGCGACCTATCTTGGATCGACACGCCAGGCTCCGCGCGACCGGCTTGGGGAAAGTCGAACGGCTCTACCGCGAAGTCCTCCCGTTCCGCATAATATTTGTAGTCCCCACCCTTCGGATGCTTGATAAAACTTCCCCAATGATCGAACTTCTTCGGAGTCACCTTCGGATCGTTTGCGGCATGGAGAAAACCCGAAAGATCCAGCTGCACCGGGACGTTGATGACGGAATCCGTGATCTCAAAGGTCGGCGCTTCTGCCGACGGGAGTTTCTCCGGCGCGGGCGGGCGCATGACAAAGTCCGTATCAGCACAACTCGTCAGCGACAGGAGCACCCCCATCGTCGCCACGACATGGTATCTGGACATGAGCACCATAGCAGCCTCCTTTCCCACGCTCCAAGACCGACGCTGTTCCTTCGAGAAGTCGAACGACCGGGCCTACGATACCAGGACTACGGAGTGCAAAAACAGTGGGCTTCTCTCTACCGTTGGACGCCGCTGATCGATTGCGCTCGCTTCCCGTCCAACTCCGCCCACCGCGCATAGAGCCGCTCCACCTCGACCTGCGCGGCATGAAGCGCCGCGTAGCGCTCCTGAAGCTCTTCGGCGGATGAGACGATCGCCGGATCGTTCACGGCGGCTTGGCAGGCGGCGACAACTTCCTCCGCCGCGAGAATTCTCGTCTCGATCTGCTCCCATTCCCTCTGCTCATGGTATGAGAGGCCTTTCCGTTTGCCTGAACCCGGCCTCGCAACACGTTCCCTCGTGGACTGTGCTCGGCTCTCCTCCGGAGCTTTTTTCACCTGCGCCGCTTCCCATTGAGCATAATCAGCGAACCACTCGGCACGCCCCGTCCCGTCCAACGCAAGGAGTCTGGTGGAGACACGGTCCAACAGCCACCGGTCGTGCGTCACCAGAACAAGCGCTCCGGCAAACTCCAACAAGCTCTCTTCCAGCACATCGAGCGTCGGAATATCCAAATCATTCGTCGGCTCATCAAGGATCAGAAGATCGGCCGGCTCCAGCATCAGCCGCGCGATCAGCAACCGGGCCTGTTCTCCACCGGAGAGGCGTGAGACCGGGAGATCCAGCTGCTCCGGTTTGAAGAGAAAGCGCTTGGCCCACGAAACGAGATGAATGGACCGATCTTGGTAGACGACGGCATCGCCGCCGGCCGGGGCAAGGGCGCGCCGCAATGTGGCTTGCTGGTCCAGCGATTCTCGGTGTTGTTCGAAGGTCACCACTCGGAGCCGATCCGCCCGCGTGATGGTCCCGCAATCCGGCTCCAACGTACCGGCCACGAGTTTCAGAAGGGTTGTCTTGCCGCTGCCGTTGGGTCCAAGCAGGCCGATCCGTTCGCCTGGGCCCAGTAAAAGATCAAGGTCACATACGATCAGCTTACTGCCGAGCGATTTCTCGAGCCCCTTCGCAACCAGCAATTGTTTCGACTTTCGTCCGGAAGCCGTAAAATCGATCCCGGCGGACGCCTGCGCCTGTCGCGACTCCATATCGTGAAGTTCATCGATCAGCCGACCTGCAGAATCGATCCGAGCCTTGGCTTTGGTCGTGCGGGCCTTAGGCCCTCGCCTGAGCCATTCCACCTCTCGCCGTACCCGATTGGCCAACGAAGCCTGATAATCGGCTTGGGCTTGCAGCGCCGCCTCACGCTGCTCAAGGAACTCGCTATACCGACCGTTCGCCTGAAACACACCGTTGGCATAACTTCGGTTCAATTCCCAGATCCGCGTGGTCACCGACTCCAAGAACCGCCGGTCATGGCTGATCACGATGAACGCATGGGGTTCGGCCTTCAGCAAACCTTCAAGCCAGAGGATACCCTCGACATCCAGGTGATTGGTCGGCTCGTCCAGGAGCAACACGTCCGGTTCCAGCATGAGCGACCGCGCGATCGCCAGCCGTTTTTTCCACCCTCCTGATAGCGCTGAGACAGCTTGGTCGGAACGGACAAATCCGCCGAGACCGAGCGCTTTGGCTACTCGACCGCCCTGCTCATGCGGATCAAGACCTTCATCAAGGAGAACTTGGGCCAATGCGTCTTCGATCGAGTGCTGTTCGGCAAACGACGGTTCTTGCGGAACATAGCCGATGCGAACCTGCCGCCTGACAGATCGCGTCCCGCTATCCGGCTCTTCAAGGCCGGCCAAGATCTTGAGCAACGTGGATTTCCCGGAGCCGTTGGGGCCGATCAATCCCACATGGTCGCCTTCGCACAGTCCGATCGACAAACCGGTGAATAACGGTTTGACTCCGTAACTCTTCTCGACGGATTCGCAACTGAGCAGCATGATCGGCGGCATAAATAGGTGCCGAACAGTGTATCTGATCGAGCAGAGCAAACGGGGATCTTTTTTCTGTAAAGGTGAGTGACGCCTGTCTCCGTCGCACGGCGGGTCTGAGGGTTGCTTGATTTATTCGTGGTCAGGGCATATGGTCAGCAAAGGGTCCGGTATGGTTTGATTATGGGCAATCGCGACACGATAGCCTCCAGACAAGCGCAACTGGACCATGTTGAACGATGGTGGAGGATCGCCCGAAACGATTGCCGTTCACCGAACACGAGGAGGTTTCTTATGAAACAGATCATTGGGTTTTTCGCATGCTCACTCCTACTCTTCGGACTCGGCGGCTGCACGGCGCTGCACGCTCCTCACGCCAAAGAATTTTCGGCGAAGGCCAAAGGGACAACCCCGGTGGAGACCCTGGAGAATTTGGCGGCCATGATGGAAGCGAGTGCAACCGCGGCAAAAGGGGTGAAAGGCGACAGTCAAGCCCTCAAAGACTTGCATGATCAGTCTCACGCCTTTCGCAAGATACTCCGCGATTTCGATGACAGCACGCGGGAGACACCGGCCTATGCCCTGACGGTGACGCATACCAAGGAGCTGAAGGCTATTTTCAAACGAATTCGGAAATTCAAAGACGTTCAACCGCAGCGAGATCAGCATCTGGATTTGTTTCTGACGGAACTCCGTGAGACCCACGATTCGCTGCAGGCCCTGAAATAGGGCTCTGTCGGCGGCGAAACCCTCATGACTCGCCTCCTCCTCAATCTGATGAGGAGTAGCCTGTTTTCACATATGAGTCCGCGTCACACAGCGACGACAGAAAGGGGACGCCATCAATGAACGCGACATGGAGGATTCTGAGTCTTTGTGTGTTCATAACCGCCATAGGCTGCGGTGGGAAGGCCGAAATCAAGGAAGACCGCCTCACCGTCGGCAAAGTGCAGGGTGAAATCAAGGTCGGGATGCCCGCTTCCCAGGTGGCCGAACTTCTGGGAAGTCCCAATATCGTGACCACGGACGGGAAGCGGCGTGAGGTCTGGATCTACGACAAGGTCTCGACCGATCGCGTGGACACAAGCAGCTCTTCCTTTGCAAGCATTATCATTCTTGGCACTACTTCACGCGACAGTTCAAGCTCACAGCGTCAACGGACCCTCACCATCATCATCAAATACGACGAAGAGAAGACGGTCCGGGACTTTGCCTACAACTATACTCAGTTCTGATCCGCCGGTGAGACAGATCCGCGCCATCATTGGAACGGATGCACCGGCTGCCACAATCCTTGCCCTGATGCTCCTGAGCGGCTGCGTCGCCCATACCGACCCCGCCGAACTCTTCGCCCTGACGCCGGACATCCCCAAGAACCGGGCGATGCAGACCCGTATGTTCGAAACGCCGAATGAGCGGGAACTCCTCTCAGCCTCGGCTGCCGTGCTCCAAGACTTGGGGTTTCAGGTCGAAGAAAGCCAGCGGGAAGTCGGCTTCCTGCGCGCCGCGAAGGAACGCAGCGCTCGGGAGTATGGCCAGTATGTCAAGCAAGTTCTGGTGCTGCTCCTCTCCCTCGGAAAGGTCATGCAGCCGGTGGACCTCCATCAGAAGATCGCCGCATCCCTCATCGCCCGCCCGCTCAATCCCGAAGCCACCCGCCAGGAAGTCCGCATCATGTTCTATCGGGTCGTGTGGAAGGGAGACGGACAAGTCGACAATCAGTACATCCCCCCTGGTGAGCAATATATGGAAATAATCCGCGATCCGGAGATTTATCAGCAATTTTTCGCCAAACTTTCCAAGGCCGTGTTTTTGGAAGCCCATCGAATCTGAGGACGTGGCATGAACACATTCACGATACGCATCACATTGATCGCCGTAGGCCTGCTGTTCGCCGGAACCCTCTCCCTGCAGGGCTGCGCCGCCCCGCAAGCGACACCGGACTTGCTCGCCCCGACCGAGGCGCAGATGAAGATCCGAAGTCTCCAAACCAGAAGCTTCGATCTGACGGACCGGAATGCCGCTATTCGAGGCGTCATTACCTCCCTGCAGGACCTAGGTTTCATCATCGAACGGGCCAACGAAGGTCTCGGCCTTGTCACTGCGGCGCGATTCGCCGAACCCAACTATTATGACGTCGTCACGATCACCGTGACGGTACGGCAAGAGACGGCAGAGAAGATGAGCTTTCGTGCCAACGCCATTTACAACAACAGACCCATCGAAGACCCGAAGGTGTACCAGAACTTCTTCGCCGCCCTGCAAAGGGCATTATTTCTCTCTCAGGAGTCAACACCATCACCATGATCGTCGGCAAATCCCTAAGTTCGTCACTGTCTATGCGAGTGCTGCTGACGACGGTGCTCGCCGGATCGGCGCTGTTCACGGCCTGTTCGCCCTACGAAATGCGGCACGAGAATCAATCGGACGCACGGACGCAGATCTGGTTGTCCGAGGAAAGTCAGGTCAAGGTCCGGGCCGCGCAGACACGCGTGTTCGACACCAAAGACCGGCACAAAATGCTCCGGGCGATCGTCATGACCTTGCAGGACCTGAACTGCAAAATCGAGGTGCTCGATGAGGAGCTGGGGATCGTGTCCGCCAAGAAGTACGTCGATCTCGAGCGACCGACCTTCCTTGATCCGTCCTATATCCTGTACCGTCCCGACACGCTCCTGTTTCTCACCAGGAACTACCGCGCGTGGGGCCCCTTCTATCACCGCAGCGACCTCGTGCGCCTGACCGTTACTGTCCGCGACCGCAACGAGTCGCAACTCATCGTCCGTGCCAGCGCGCAGTTCTACCTCCGCGCCGTCGAAGATCCCGTGCCCTACCAGCAGTTCTTCCGCACCCTGGAACAAACAATCTTCCTGGAAGGGCATGCCATCGAGTAGCCTGCGCGAGGAAGTTCCACTGAGAACCCACGCAGGGCTGCGCAGGATACGCTGGGGGGTTCCAGGCCGAGACAAACAAGGGATTCAAATGAAAGATGTGGCATTCCAAGCGCTGTTGACGAGCATCAGACAAGCCGAAAGATTCGACGAGGCAAGCTCAAGCCATCGAGAGTCACGACGTTTCGACCGGCTGATGTGAAGAGCATCCGTGAGAAACGCAACGCCTCACAGACGGAATTTGCGCTGATAATTGGCATCAGCGTGGCCACCTTACGGAATTGGGAACAGGGGCACCGAACTCCCGATGGGCCAGCGCTTGCCCTCCTCCGCGTCGCTGCACGTAATCCACGCGCGGTAGCCGAAGCCCTACACACAGAATCACACAAAGGAGCTGCCTAGCTGGAAACACAGGCTCGGAACTCCGGCCAGAGGGCGCAGCGTCGGTTGGGGAAGTTGGAGAGCAAGACCGAATCTCCAGTCCTGAGGCATGCACGATTCAAGGTCCGCCCCCCATCGTTTGTGTAAACATTCATGGTATGTCGGATGTCGTCGGACAGAATTGCTCGGGTCTCCCCTCATGCCGACATCAGTATAGTAAGGGATAAATGTGTTGCTTGAACCGATACAACGCCGATACTGCATATTAAACCATTAATATATATAGATAATATTATCAATTACTAAAACTGTCTATTTTATCTAAAATAGATATACTAAGTGTGTGAGGTGATAACCATGCGATATGTCTCGGCAAGCGATGCCAAGCAGAAACTGGCGGCGATCCTGGATGCGGCGCAACGGGAGCCCGTGATGATCCGCCGCCAGAAACGGGATGTCGCCGTGCTGCTGTCGGCACAGGAGTATGAGCGGGTGTGCGCCATGAACCGGGAAGAGTTCCTGCGGTTTTCGGATCGGGTGAGCAAGAAAGCCAAGGCGCAGGGTCTGACGGAACAGAAACTCCATGAGATTCTGGCCGATGGAGGCTAGACGGCGGGTAGTACTGGATACTAACACGCTGGTCAGCGGTGTGCTGCTGGGCGACTCTGTACCCGGACAGGCGGTGCGAAAGGCGGTCGACGAAGACTTAATGCTGATGTCCGAGGAAAGCCTGTATGAGCTGGCGGATGTGTTGTCGCGCAAGAAATTCGACTGCTATCTCAGCGTGGAGGACCGGGAAGAATTCGTGCGGGTTGTGCTGCGGGTAGCCGAGATGGTACCGATCGTGACAGCGGTGCACGAGTGCCGCGACAAAACGGACAACCGGATTTTGGAGGTCGCGGTCAACGGCGATGCAGAGCTGATTGTCAGCGACGACCACGATCTGTTGATGCTCAATCCGTTTCGGAGGATTCCGGTTCTCAAACCCGGAGACTATGTGCAGGAGCCCCACGATGCCGATGACACAACCCAATTGTCCGGGAAACCAGATTAAACAGACGATAGCGGCCTCTGACCTCAGCCCGACGAATTCTGTCATGCCGGAACATCGCAGTCACGACTTGGGGGCCAGCGACTTGGGGGCCAGATCTTGAATCGTGCATGCAGCGGAATGCATGTTCGTTCTCGCAGTATCCATCTCAGCCAGAACATACCCTTCAACCCCAGTTGCCGACTTCTATAGAAGAATAAGTGCCGTGGATTTGGAGTCACATCTTACTCTGTGCATGAGCCTATCCGCTTCAGCCGTTAGCGTTGCCAACAGATATTTCCACCAACCCTACGTGGGCAATCTTTCCTTCCCACCCGCAACAAGCTCATCGACTTTCGCCTCTAACTCTCCTATCATTCCTCTGATTGTCTACACTATCAGCTTTTCCGTTGAGCAGGACGAACAGCGGCTGCAATATGCAACGGCTCACCCCAACGATGGGAGAATGCCATGACCTTTACCCCTTCGACCTATGTGAATTTCGTCTCGGAGGACACGGCGGCCCGGGAGCGCCTGTTTCTCGAGTACATCGGATGGCGCGAGGATTTCGACATCATCATCGTCGGTTCAGGAATCGGCGGTGGGGTGCTGGCTGATGATTTGGCGGACCGGCTCGGTTCGCAGAAGCGGGTTCTCGTACTGGAGGCCGGATCGTTCCTCTACCCCACCCACGTCTATAACATCTCCCGCATTCCCAACAGCAGCCTGGCAAGACACTTCGGCTGCGACACGTTCTGGCAGGCCGGGCACAACGGCGCCCAGAACTACATCGGCGAAAAGCCGCAGCTGAACTTCGGTGGCCGGTCGATCTTTTGGTCAGGGCTGATCCCGAGTATTCAAAGCTGGGAGCTGGACTACTTTCCGCCGCAGGTTCGGCAGGACTTAGCGAGCGGTCTGCTGGATGAGGCCGGGCTGACAATGAACGAGTCGACCTCGATGGGGGCTACCGCCCAGGCCGTGGTCGACCGGTTGCGGGAGTCTTCGCTCAACAACGACTTTGTCATCGAGGAAACCCCACGTGCCCTCCACCAGCCTTATTTGAAACCCGATGGCACGCCGAACGATGAGTTCTTCACTGAAGGTACAGGTGTCTTCAATACGGCCGAGCTACTCGTGAATCAGGTTGGCCTCACTCCTGGCGTGAGCCATGGAGACGGGCCGGGCCTCCACTTGCTGCTGAACCATTACGTCGAGGACGTGCAGAATCACGGCGGCCATTTGGCGCTCGTCGCCCGTAATACGAGGACAGGGCAAGCCAGATTTTTCACGGCAGGGACGGTCGTGCTCGCCGCCGGATCGATCGAAAGCCCGAAGCTGCTTCGCCGCTCCAGCATGTTTCCATGGTTGCCGCAAGACGTGAAGGACTTGGTGGGCCGTGGACTCACGGACCATCCCACCTCGAACGAGATCACGACGTTCGTCACGAACATCGGCAGCGTCCCGCTGGGACAGGATGATCACGCCAAGATCGTCTTCTACTCCCGCGGCCTGCGCGACGCAAACAACGAGGTCCGCTATCCGTTCAACGTGGAGATGAATCTGAACCACGAGTACTGGCACCTGAGGGAGAACGACCCCCAGGCGGCACCCTCACCTCCAACCGGGGGCGAGGCGCGGATCGATATCAAGTTCAGCTTCGGCAACTGTCTCGACGAGAACAACGAGGTGAAACCGGCCCCTCCGTTCGGGTACGTTCCGGAGATTGCGTTTCGGAACCAGAGTTGGGCCGATTACCTGGCCGGGTCACGGTTTCCCGCGCTGGCCAGGTGGCAGAAGAATCCCGAGCAAATCTGGGACGTGCTGAACGAGGTGACGTTGCGAATTTTCTCGCAGTTTCAGTTCAACGGCCAACCGGCTCAGCCGGCCGACAACGCCCGGTACGGACAAGGCGGTAAAGGGTTTGGTTGGGGCACCGTGCACCACGCGGTCGGCAGCCTGCGGATGCCGTACCGGCCGCAGCTCGACGCGCCGTTTGCAGACCATTCAGTGGTGGACGAAGACCTCCGTGTCGTTGGGACGGATCGTCTCTATGTGTGCGATATGTCGGTGATGCCGCTAAGCTCTGCAGCCAATCCGGTGCGCACCCTAGTTGGACTCGCCTTGCGGCTCTCGCAACACCTTGGCTGAGCGGTCTTGCATCGCCATGCGATCATGCCGCCGCGTTTGGAAGGCACGCCTTCCCTGCGTTGATCACCGCCGACCTGTCGCTGCAGCGGTGACCCGCTGAACAGGGAGGCATGAAGGGGGTTTACGAGGATCGCTGCTCTTCGAAGGCGCGGAGGAGGTCCGAAACGGAAAGGACTCCGATGATCGTGGCGTCGGCGGTGACAGGCAAATGCCGGATGCCGTGCTTCTTCATAAGCAACCTGGCATCGGACAACGATTCGTCTTCCTCGATCGTGATCAGAGACCGGCTCATGCAGGCGGCGACGCTCGTCGCGTTGGGATCGAGGCCCTTGGCAACCGCTCTGCGGGTGAGGTCCGACTCAGTGATGATTCCGATATAACGGGACCCGTCATCGACGATCAGCGAACCGATCTTGTGCTTCTGTAAGAGCTGTCCCGCTTGTTTGATCGTCGCTTCTTTGTGGATGCTCCGCACGTCGTGCGACATATAGTCTTCCACCAGCGTCCGCCCTACTCCTTTGCCCTGCCTGGTTGCCTGCAGCCGACGGCGCATTTCGAGATCAGCCAGGCAACTCTCCAGTACTTGCCGACGTTGGTGAAGGCCTCCGCGTTCGACATCGTGGGTTCCACTTTCCTGCGCTTCTTCGGGTAAGAGTGCGGACTCCCCTGTCTTCGCAAAGAAGTAGGCCTCCGATTCATCGGACGCGCCACCGAACACCTGTGCGATCAGCTCTTCGGCCGTTTCGTCGAAATCTTCAAGCGACGCCGACCCGCGCTTGCGGGAGAGGAAAGGCTGGAATTTGACGAGCTGCTGCTTGAACCGCTCGACATACCGATCAAGAATATCGCTTCTCGTCAGCCCAGTTCGAACTCGCTTCGGCATAACACCCCTCCTCTGTTTTGTAGCCGGGAGAATACCCCAAGCCGGCACGAGGCTCAAGGGCCGGCGAGAGGCTTTGCCAAGATCACAGCGCCTGAATTTATCGCTTGATTTTTTGATGGTCGCTGTTTATGCCATTCCCTCTGAACGTTCATCAACCGTTGCACCGAGACCCCTAACGGGTTCAGTCGACATGACACGCCTGTTCCTCATCGCCTTGATCATATTCAGTTACCACCCGGTCTATGCGGGTTGGGTCGCCCTCGAAAAGCCGTACCAACCGACCGGTCTTGAAACGGTGTACTTTGACCCGAATACGATTCACCGAGAAGGCGGGCGGGTGACGCTGTGGCAGTTGACCGATATCACATGGAACAGCACGACACGATTTCTGTCTTCCAAGACACACAAAGAATTCGACTGTGAAAGATCACGCGTTCGCGTCCTTCAGGTCATAGAGTTTTCTCGCCAGATGGGCGCCGGCCGCTCCACCGCCGGCTACATCCAAAACGGCGGCTGGCAACCCGTTGAAGCACTCAGCGCCAATTATGTTCTCTGGAAAGCCGCTTGCGAGACGCGCTAGCGTGTTGAACGCGTTTGCAGCGCGCCGGCCGTCCCGTCAACCTAGACGTCGTAATATAAGAAAAACTCATAGGGATGCGGTCGAAGACGCATCTGATCGATTTCCCTGCTTCGCTTGTAGCCGATCCAGGCCTCGATCAGATCCTCGGTAAACACCTCCCCCTTGAGAAGAAACTGGTGATCTTTTTCGAGACTATTGATCGCTTCATCAAGGCTCCCGGGCATGGTGGGTATGCTGGCGGCTTCTTTTGGATCAAGATCATAGAGGTCTTTTTCGGCCGGCTCACCAGGGTTGATCTTGTTCTGAATACCGTCCAACCCCGCCATGAGCATCGCGGAAAACGCCAAGTATGGATTGCACGAAGGATCAGGAAACCGTACTTCGATGCGCTTGGCCTTCGGGCTCGGGGAGTACATCGGAATACGGACACCGGCCGATCGGTTCCGGCTGGAATAGGCGAGGAGCACCGGCGCTTCGAATCCCGGCGTGATGCGCTTGTAGGAGTTCGTCGTTGGGTTGGTAAACGCCGCCAACGCCGGCGCATGTTTGAGAATCCCTCCGATATAATACAAACAAATCTGCGAAATGCCGGCATAATCCTTTCCGGCAAAGAGCGGTTTCCCATCCTTCCAGATGCTCTGATGGGTGTGCATGCCGGACCCGGCGTCGCTGAACAGCGGTTTCGGCATGAACGTCGCGGTCTTCCCGTGCCGACGAGCCACGTTCTTGACGATGTACTTGTACATCATCATCTTGTCCGCGGTTCGTACGAGAGAATCAAAACGAATATCGATCTCGGCTTGCCCGGCCGAAGCCGTCTCGTGGTGATGTTTTTCCACCACGATGCCGACCTTTTCCATTTCCAGGACCATCTCACTCCGGATATCCTGCTGGGTGTCGGCCGGAGCAACGGGGAAATAGCCTTGTTTATGGCGGATCTTGCCCCCCAAGTTGATGCCCTCTTGACCCATGTTCCACGCGCCTTCTTCGGAATCGACATAATAAAAACCGCTATGGCTGGTCTGGTCGTAACGGGCATGATCGAAGATGAAAAACTCCGACTCAGGTCCCCAGAATGAGCTGTCCCCTATTTTGGTATGTTGGAGATATTTCTCCGCTTTCTGCGCGATAAATCTCGGATCGCGCTCGTAATTCTCGCGTGAGATCGGATCCACGACATTGCCGGTCATGCTGAGCGTCGGGACTGCCGTAAAGGGATCCAAGCAGGCCGTCTCAGGGTCGGGAACCACCAACAAGTCGCTGTTGTTGATGGCCTTCCAGCCACGAATTGATGATCCATCGAGGCCGGAGCCGTCCTTGAACAGGGTTTCTGTCAGCTCGCTCACGGGGATGGTCATGTGCTGCCACACGCCCGGCAAGTCGACGAATTTCACATCCACCATACGCACCCTGTGCTTCTTGGCAAACTCCAACACCTCGCGCACGTTCATTCCCATCCTCCTTTGAGAGATTCCCTACAATGACCCGCCATCGTGAGAATCCTTCGCGTCACAGCGCCATTTCTCCAGTTTCTCCCGTCCGAATGCGCACGACCTCGCTCAAATCCTGAACAAAAATCTTCCCATCCCCAATACTGCCCGTCTTCGCGGCGCGGCTGATGACTTCGATCACTCGAGGAACGTGTGCATCAGTGACTGCCACTTCGATTTTGACCTTGGGCACGAATTCAATCCTATACTCCTGCCCGCGATACGTTTCCTTATGGCCTTTCTGACGTCCAAACCCTTTGACTTCCGATACCGTCATGCCTTGCACACCGATTTCCAACAGGGCATCCTTAATTTCTTCCAGCTTGAACGGCTTGACGACGGCCTCAACCAGCTTCATGGAGACATCCTCCCTGATGGACCACTGAAGAACTCGATACGACGAACCACTTACCCATCCCTTTCAGGAAGCCAATGCGATGGCCACGCTGCCATAGTCTTTAGCTTTGGGGTGGTCATCATAGCCCATCCTCTCCCGTGTCTCAATGGTTGAAATAGCGCAAAGCCCGCAAAATCTCGCACATTCTCGTCTGGACAGAACCCGAAGATTTCGGTGCTTACACGCACGAAAGAGGAAGGGAAGTCCGTCTTTTTTCTATGAACAGCTACTCTTCGAGACCGCAGTACCCGTTTGTGATCGGCATCCGACGATCTTTCCCAAGGGCACGATAGGTGATCTTGACCCCGATAGGTGCCTGCCGTCGCTTAAATTCACTGTGATCGACCATTCTCATCACACGAGCGACCGTTGCGCGATCGAACCCCGCCTCGACGATTTCCTCCAGCGAACGATCTTCTTCCACGTAGGCCTGAAGGATGGGATCGAGAACCGTGTAGGGCGGCAGCGTATCTTCGTCCTTTTGATCGGGTTTCAGCTCGGCACTCGGTGGTCGATCTAACGTACGCTGAGGGATCACCGGAGACGGGCCTTGAGCATTGCGGAACCTTGCCAACTCATACACCCTCGATTTCGAGACATCCTTGATGACGGCAAACCCACCGGCCATGTCGCCGTACAGCGTCGAGTACCCCACACTCAACTCGCTCTTGTTCCCGGTGGTCAAAACCAAATGCCCGAACTTATTGGACACAGCCATGAGGATATTGCCGCGAACACGCGCCTGGAGGTTCTCCTCCGTCCTGTCCGGCGGCCGCTGGTCGAAAGACGGAGCCAGGGATCGTCGATAGACTTCAAATGTTGGAGTAATTGGAATGATGCTTAACTCGATACCGAGGCTCCGCGCAAGCTCTACGGCATCTTCCTCGCTTTCATGTGACGTATAGGGAGACGGCATGAAGATCCCGAGTACGTTCGCGGCCCCGAGTGCATCCGCGGCAACCACTGCCGTCAATGCCGAATCGACTCCGCCGCTCAGCCCAATGGCCACCCGCTTGAACCCGTTCTTCTGGACATAATCTTTCACAGCAAGAACCAGGGCCTGATACATTTCCTCGATCTCCCCCAAAGGCTCAGCCAATCCCGGCACGATGGGAGTCCGCTTTCCCTTCGTCATCGGCAGCGTGACCAGACAACGATCGACGGCCGAGACGATTTTTTGGGACCGTACCGAATTCCGTCCACTGGCTCTACCTCCGTGCTTGACAGAATCCAGACTCACATCGGCCATAAGCAACTCTTCCTTGAAGGCCCCACCACGCGCGATCACCCGGCCTGATTGATCAAGGATGAGACTATTCCCGTCGAAGACGAGCTCATCCTGCCCGCCAACCATATTCGCCACGGTCGCAATAACTCCGTTTGTATGCGCCCAGGTCGTCAGACATCGTTCCCGTGAACGGCTTTTCCCGACCTGAAAGGGAGAGGCGCTGAGGTTGACCATCACCTCCACTCCAGCGGCCACTTGCGCTTGGGTGAATTCATCCGAATGCCACAGGTCTTCGCCGATGGTCACACCGATCGTCATACCGTTAACCACGAGTACTGGAGGCTGTTGGCCGGATCGAAAATATCGGCGTTCATCTCCATCGCTCGGGAAATACCTTTTGTGACAGTTTCCAACAATTTTGCACCGGGCGATCAGCGCCGCCGCGTTATAGAGCGGCTGCCGAGCGTTTGAATCAATCGATGGTCGAGACACTTCTGACTCGATTTGAGCACTTCGAGCCACGTACCCGACCACGGCAACCACATCGTGACAGACTTGGACGACCTCCTGCAGCGCACGTACATTGTCGTTCACAAACCGCGGTTTGAAGAGAAGGTCTTCAGGAAGGTAGCCGGTAATGGCGAGCTCAGGGAAGGCAACCAGGTCGACTTGAGCTTTTCGCGCCTCACCGAGCCATTCTATGATCCGGCGGACGTTCCCGTTCAGATCCCCGACTGTGGGGTTCATCTGTGCAACGGCGATTCGCAACACTCTCATCGCGCACCAGCTTGACCGGGCTCCAGCACAAGACACCAGCCCTGAGTTAGAAGGAAATCCGGCTTCCCTTTGCGAGATTCCTCAACGAGAACATGCAGGGAACAATCGCTGAATGAGTCATATTGGCCGCGACGCAGCATACCATCGATTAAACACATGCTTCTCTAACGGGCCTATGCAGACCTCCCCAATGCGCGAGGGCCATACTCCGATTACCCGGCCCCCCGAAACCTTTTTATCATGAAGCATCGCCTTCCATACCTTGGAGGGTGTCCACCGCGGCATTCGGTCGCTCAGCCTCGCATCCTTCACGATGCGCCGAATATCTACGACCACCTCACGGCTACACAACCCCTGAAAACAGGCAAGGTCAGCCTCCTGGACCAGCCCGATTCCCACAGCTTCTCCGTGGACCATCGACTGATAGCCACCCAATGCTTCGAGCGCATGGCCGATCGTGTGGCCATAGTTGAGAATTCGCCGACGATCGGATTCTCGCTCATCAGTCGAAACAACCTCGGCTTTAATCTCACACGATCGTTTCACCACTGTGGCCACGACTTTCGGTACTTGCTTAAGAAGATCCGGCATGTGTTGCTGCAGGTAGGAAAAGAATGTTTCATCCGCGATGATTCCGTACTTGATCACTTCTGCCAGGCCGGCGACCCATTCACGCCGGGGCAAAGTCCGAAGGACCAACGGATCTATCCACACGGCACGCGGTTGGTAAAATGACCCGATCAAGTTCTTGCCCAGCCGATGATCGACTCCCGTCTTTCCTCCGACACTCGAATCGACCTGGGCGACAAGCGTCGTGGGCACTTGGATATAGGGAATACCACGTTGGTAGATCGAGGCTGAGAATCCCGCTATGTCGCCCACAACTCCTCCTCCAAGCGCCAATATCATTGAGGAGCGCTCAAATCGGTGGCGCGCCAAGACGTCGAGCACGAACGCCACTGTCTTCAATGTTTTCGAACGTTCACCTGGATCCAGAATGATCGGAACCGGCTGAACTCCATGCCTTTTGATCGTTTCAGACACGTTTCTCAGGTAATGCCTCGCCACTCGCCGATCGGTCACCACTGCGACCTTTCCCTTGACCGCCTGTTGTTTCAGCTCTCGCCCAAGCCTCTCTAACAACCCCGCGCGGATGGTAATTTCATAACTTCGTTCGGCTAGGGAAACAGGAACGGTGAAGATCGGAGTCATTCCGTGACCATGCAGAGAAGAGGAGGGTAGGGATTCATACCACTTTTACGCTGCCATCATACAAGCAATACTCAAGGTGCTGCATCGTAACACAGCGCCGACAAAACTAAAATGATGATGCCCTTCTTGTGAGGTTACTCAGGCGTAGGAGATGGGTAGCGCGCACGACCGCTGGGACATATGAAGACGTAGCGAACTCTTTTGGCCTCGCCACGCCTTGAGTCAGTCATCCTGCCCGAGTCGTCGCTACGTCTTGATGATGCTGGGTGTGAGGAAGATCAGCAACTCTTGTTTACCGACCGATTCAGACTTATTCTTGAACAACCAGCCCAGGACGGGCATGCGAGAAAGATACGGAACGCCTTGCACGTTGTTGGACTGCGTATCGACGAAGACTCCGCCGATCACCATGGTTTCTCCGTCTCGAACGATGACTTGTGTCGTCGCTTCGCGTCGATCGATGCTGGGCCCAGCCGGGTTACTCCGTGCGCCGACGGCATTGCGAGTCGCCCGTACACGCATCAAGATTCGTTTGTACTCTTCGTTGGGATCACGCGACGTAATCTGTGGCGTGACATTCAACTCCAAGTTCGCATCGACAAATGTCGTTTGCGTACCCTGCAAGGATGTGGTCTGAAAGGGAATCGATTCGCCTTGAGAAATCTTCGCTTCCCGTTTGTCCAACGTGGTGATCTTCGGCGCCGCAATCACCTTGGTCAAACCGAGCAATTCACCGGCCGAGAGCCTCATGTCCAGCGCAAATCCATCAGCTAGCTTTCCAAAGGTCCAGCCGATTCCAGGAACAGCTGGTAACCCCCCGACCTGGGCCGGCAAATTGACCAAGAAGTCTCTGGCAATCGTCGTGGCCCCAGTTCCGCCGGCTTGCGCAAACCCACCTGTGGGGTTTCCAACTAAATGAAAATCACTCGGATTAAACTGTGAGGTCTTAAATCCCCACTGAATCCCCATCCCTCGGGCATACACAGTATCAGCTTGCACGATGCGCGCCTCAATCTGAACTTGAGGAACCTCCAGGTCCAACCCGTCGACCAGCTGCTTAATGACGGCCAGCTTTGATTCCGTGTCTTGCACAACCAATGCGTTACTTCCGTTATTAAATTGCATGCGACCGCGCGGGCTCAGGTTCTGTCTGAGCGATTGCATCAATTCTTGCGCCGGGATATGCCTGATGTAGAAAACACGGTCGATCACCGGTTCAGCCTTCGTCTTGGAATCTCTGGCTCGTGCTTCTTCATCCTGTTGTTTGGAAAGATTCGCCAAGGAATCGACCCAGACGATGCTCCCTTGACGAAACATGCCGAGACCATTCATTTTTAAAAGCATGTCCAATGCCTGGTCCCACGGCACATTCACCATCTTCATCGTGACCTTCGCCTTGACGCCTTCTCCGACAACGATGTTGAAACCACTGACCTCGGCGATCAATCGCAGGATGTTGGTGATGTCCGCCTGCTGGAAGTCAAGGGAGATGCGCCGACCGACAAATCTGGTTTTTCCTATCACAAGGTCATCGGATCGATCCTCCTTCTCAGCGGAAGCGCTTTCTTCGGTCATCTGAGCTCGCTGTACCTTGAACTGAGGCTGCGCAGGCTTGACAATTCGTGCCGCCTTTCTGACCGTCTGATCTCTTGCTTCACGTGTCGCTTTTTTTGAGCGAGGGAGATCTAGCACGCTCTCCTGCGTATGAACTTTCGTCACCATCGCGGAGAGAGCCCTTGGCTCACCCGGTTTCAGTGTAATGAAGACCTTGTTGGCTTCACGGGTCATCGAATAGAGAGGCCGTTCTGGAACATCGAATACCAGCCTGATCTTATCGGCATGATGTCCCACTCTAATCTTCTTGAGCAGATAATGGTCGGCCCGGATCACTGACCGTCTGAGGGTGGACGATACGGCTGGAATATCGACGATCAAGCGGGATTCATCCAAAAAATTAGCCTCGGGGAACAGCTGTCCATCGCCGGCGATAGTCACCGTCACCAGCTCTGCTTCGGGGCGCACCTCAATAGCAGTCACCGCTTGAGCGAGGACTCGCACAGGAGGCGTTCCGGCTCGTGTGATACCCGCTTGCTTCATCACCGCGTCGGTCTCATTGGCAAGAACCCTCGTCTCCACACTTACACTGAGAGCGACGAACACGAGCCCCCAGGCTCCGATGACGCATCGAGTCGTCAGGACGCTATCTGCTCGAGAGATTAGTGGTTTCATTCTGAGCCCTCTTTGGGATGAAGGAGCTTGACATACTCTCGCTCCTGCTTCTTGCCATACACATCCGTGAACCGTTCCTGCACGATAATGCCACGTTCAGTGATTGCGCTGACCACTCCATTGTTCTGCCCAATCCTTGTGCCTCGACGAATTGTGTATCCATGACCTTCAGGAGTCTGAACCATCGCGGTATACCCGTACGCACCCCACACAATGGCGATAAGGTTGAGCTCGGTGAGGGTGACGCGTTGCAATGGTGGAAGGGTCATATCCACCTTTCCCGGCTGCAGTTCCTGAATGATGGGAGCGAATGGATCTCGGCGGCCCGATGGATCGTATCCAACACCCGCCACACCGTCTGTTAATGGCAACTGAGGAGTCATCGGTGAGTCTTCGTGCAATGCCGGCGCTTCCATGGTAGCGGGCGCCGTCCGAGGAACGTCGGGGACGGAGGGGATTGCGATCGTCCCTTGCTTCAGAGGCGCTATCTGTCCAGGTATAGGGGAAGGCTCAGCTTGAACGTGCTGACTCAAGACCGCGACGCTCCACAACCACGCCATGCCCATACCGGCCATCAACAAATAGTTCCAAGCCTTCCTCGCACTCATACCCAATTGCTGCATATAGAGCATCCCTCACTTACCGGCTTGGGCAACGTTGGGAGCCTTCGCTGATGGAGGCGCTCCCGAAACTGGCTTCTCTTGTGGAGCGGCATATGCCACAAGATCAAACGTCGTTTGCGATACGATTCGCCCCTGGTCAACCTTTGGAGAACCAATCTTTAGACCCGAGACTGTAATAATACGGGGTAGTCGATTAATCCGATCGAAGAACAGCGCAGCGGTGTGATACACCCCCGCCACTTCAACATTGACCGGCATTTTGACAAAGAGCTTCGACGCATCTTCTGTCGGCGCCCCAGGCTTCCATAGCTTGATATCGAGCCCCAACCGCACGCCAAGGTCAGATACCTGCTTGAGCAGCATGATGGCTTCTTCTTCCGGCGGAAGGCGTTCCTTCTTTTTGGCCAGTTCAATTTCGAGCTGCTTGTTCGCCGCTACTAATTCATCAAGATGCTTCACTTTGATCGTGAGTGTTTGGATTTCGCCATCCAACTTACTATTCTCGGCCTCCAGCACGGCAATGATCTCGGACTTAGGCTCCGCGATGTAAAAGTAAAATCCTGCGATAATGCCACCGACGAGAAGGAATAAGAGCGCGGCCTTTTGGGTAGCCGGCACGTTGCGAAGCGCATCCAGGTTTAATTGTGGCAACGTCATTCTTACCCCTTCAACCGAAAGGCTAAGCGGAACTGATACAGATTGACCTTGTTTTCGACCGTGGCTTTACTTTCCTGGAGATTGATGCCGGTAAAATAATCTGTACGGCGCAAATTATTGACGAATTCAACCACATCGTCATTCGTGAGCGCCTTCCCCTCCAACTCAACCATATCGGAGGCTACGCCCAACCGCGTGAGCCATACTTTAAGCGGCTCCAAGCTCTGACTCACGTGGTCAAGAACTTTCACAGGTCCCATTCTTGATTGCTCAAGCTGATCAATAATACGATTCTTATCCTCCAGTAGCTTTTTTCGTTGCTCGAAGTCCTGGACCTGCTTGACCTGCTCCTTCAGCTGGGCGACTTGCCTTTCCTTATCCTGCTTTTCCGCTTGCCGAGCTTCCAGTTCGTCATCCAAGGCAGATGAATACCACCAGCAACCGGTCAGCGTGATCAGGATAACTCCCACACCAAGCAATGCTTGTGCGCGAACATCATATTGAGGCTTTGCTGGTCGCCCCTTTGGCCCGCCGGGAAGTAGGTTGATTCGAATCATCTGTCACCCACCGCTCGTAATGCCAGCCCGACGCCGACCGCTGCAGACGGAGCCATATCGGCTAGGAGGCCCGGGTCGACATCACACCCTGAGATGTCGATCTCTGCGAAGGGGTCCGCCATTTCCACAGGGAGCTGCATCCGATCACCAAGCTGCTGAATCAAGCCCTTGGCCCTGGCCACACCACCACACAACAGAACACGACTGAGCTCGGAATTGGCGGTTGAGTTCTTAAAATAGTCCACGGTCCTGGCTATCTCCGACGCGACTTCCGCATTCACGCTGTCGAGGACGTTGCCAACCGAAACTCCGCCGGAATCACTGGCCCGGTCTTTTTTCTTGCTCTCTTCCGCCTCTTCGAACGACAGCCCAATCTCGCGTTGAATCGCCTCTGTGTAGCGGTTTCCACCTAAAGGAATATCGCGAGTAAATAGGGAATATCCCGCTCGGATAATGTTGACATTCATCACGCTGGCTCCCAGATTCACCAGCGCGGTCGTTTCTTCTTGTGCCATCGGATAGTTGATCGCATGCATATTTTCGATGGCAAAGGCATCCACATCCATGACCATTGGAATCAACCCAGCCGCCTTGACCAGTTCCGTCAATTCATTGATCTTGTCTTTCTTCGCAGCAACCAGGATCACCGCCATGTCACCCTGTTCATCGTTCAACTCATCAGGAGGCAACACATGGAAGTCGATGTTGACTTCGTTGATGTCAAAGGGAATATACTGCTCCGCAGCTAATTTTACCTGGCCTTCCAATTCCTCATCCGGCATGGGCGGCAAACTAATTTTCTTGACGATAACGGCATGCCCTGAGATCGAGATGGCCACATGTTTGTTCTTGATGTTCGCTTCATGGAATAGTTCTCGGATAGCCGCAACCACACGGCCCTCGTCCATGACAGTCCCGTCAACAATGACCTCAGGCTCAAGGGGTTTGACCCCAAACTTTTGCAGGAAGTACCGCCCCTTCGATTCCTTCAGCTGAGCAACCTTGATCGCGCTTGACCCAATATCCAGTCCGACAAGCTGTCGTCGAGGCGTCAGCATTGAAATAATGTCTGTCTCAACGAGCTTTTTAAGTGAATCCATCATCATGCGTTACCTGTTGCGCTATACCACCGCCTTGCGAGCGCGAATGACTTTCTCGATTTCATCCACATTCTTTTTTGTGTAAAGGCGCCAGTTTCTCCAGTCGCGTCCCGGTTGTGTAATAACTCCCTCCCGCTCCCATCGAAAAAGTGTGGCCTTAGAAATATCGAACAAGTCGCATATTTCATATGCCTTGAATCCTTCATGCTTCGGTACATTTCTAGGTTTTTTCACTTGCGTATTATTATCGAAGTATAAGACTGTTGATAGTCACAAAATTAAGTATAGTCAATATGTTCTACCTGTCAAGGAAAGGGCTTCAATCAACAATTTTTGGCAGGAACGGGAGTGCTGCTACTGCTCAAATACCTTAGGTTTTATCGATATCTCGGTGTTTGAGCCCGACTTCATATCCCAACGTCACGAGGCTTTCACAGAGATGGCTGGCGATGGCTACGGACCGGTGGCGCCCTCCGGTGCATCCAATGGCAATGGTCAGATAACTCCGCCGCTCCCTCTGAAACAGTGGGAGAAGGAACTTCAGTAAATTTTCGACGTGGTCAACAAAGGCGGCGGCCTCTGGGTCCGTCAATACGAAGTGACGAACCCGTGGGTCGTTCCCGGGGAGTGGCTTGAGGTCAGGCACAAAGAAAGGGTTCTTTAGAAATCGTACATCGAACAAAAGGTCAATATCATAGGGTACCCCGAACTTATATCCGAAGGTTAAGAATGTAATGGTCAGTCGTCGCTCTGATGATTCTCGTTGGAACTCCTTTGCAAGCAGCTCCCCAAGTTCATGAACCGTAAGGTCTGAGGTATCGATGATTCGATCTGCGCGGCGCCGAAGTTCAGTCAACCGCTCTTTTTCGAATCGAATCCCTTCCAGAACGGGAAGATGCGGCAAAAGCGGGTGCGGGCGCCTCGATTCTGAAAAGCGCCTGATCAGGACCTCCTCACGCGCCTCAAGGAATAACAACTTGACCGACTGGCCCATTGTTTTGACTCGTTCCAGGATGCCTACGAGATCGGAGAAGAACACACGTTCTCGTATATCGATACCGAGAGCGACATTGGCAATTTCATCATGCTGTTGATCGCAGAGGTCGACAAAGGTCGGAAGCAGAGCGGGAGGAAGATTATCAACGCAGAAATAGCCGGCGTCCTCGAACGCCTTGAGAGCGTAGGATTTTCCCGATCCAGATACACCGCTGATGATCACAAGGTTTAGTCGCGCCATAAAAGCAGACCGCCCCAGCAGAGATGCGAGCTACCTCATCACTCTCGGCCCACAGAAACATCCCCCCATGACAGTTGTTCCAGATACGAGTTAACGAGGGCGATCTCTCGATCCAGATTTCCCGCATCGAGCAACCATTCATTTGAACACGACGTCAAGAAGAATTCTCATGACGGTTCATCCCGCGATTGTTCAGATCAACTGATCACAAACGCTTCGATTTTTCCGGCTTATGATTGACGAGGCGATCTTTCCATTTGCGAAACTGTGCATCCACACGGTCAACAAGTGCATCAATGGTCGCATACATCTCGGGAGTCGACGTCTTGGCTTGTATCCGCTTCCCATTCACCGCACCGGTGACTTCGGCCTTATGCTGGAGCTTCTCAACTCCCAATACGACCTGAAGGGATCCAACCTTCAACCCATAGCGATCCAGGCGACCAAACCTCGTTTCCACATAGCTTCTCAGGGCAGGAGTAAGATCCATGTGCCGACTCGTAATTCTCAAGTTCATGCCACCTCCAATTTATGCATGTCGTTGGATGCAGAGCAGCGAGCATTAAAAGAATCGTCTGCGCTGACTGGCCGACAGAATATTCAATTCAGCTCGATACTTGGCCACGGTCCTCCTCGCAATGCGTACTCCTTGGGTGCTCAGCCTGGCCGCAATCTCCTCATCTTTCAACGGACGCTTTCCGTCCTCCTCCGCCACCATGCTTTTAATCATATCTCTGACGGATATGGAAGAATGCATACCCGACGGCTCATCGGTTCGTTGGAGTCCGGCATTAAAAAAGAATTTGAGTTCCAACATGCCTTGTGGACAGTACATGTACTTGTTGGCCGTCACACGGCTAATCGTGGATTCATGCATGCCAATATCTTCAGCCACCTGCTTGAGGACTAGCGGCTTGAGATGCTGCACGCCATGCTCAAAAAACTGTTCCTGAAACTTCACAATACTTGAAACCACTTTGACGATCGTTCTGTTGCGTTGCTCGATGCTTCGAATAACCCATTGAGCAGCCCGTAATTTCTCATCCATGTATGCTTTGGTTTCAGGAGTTTCCCCCTGCCCCGAGGAAATGAGTTGTTTGTAGTATGGGCTGATCCTCATCCGTGGTAGCCCATCATCGTTTAACAGTACAACCCATTCTCCTTCATTCTTGACCACAAACACATCCGGTACGATCACATAGTTCTGGGTATTCGTGAACGGCCGTCCCGGCTTGGGCTCAAGCTCACCGATAATCTTGGTAGCTTGGAAGACTTCTTCGATAGTGACATTTAAGGCTTTCGCGATTTTTGGATACTGTTTTTTCTCTAAATCTTTCAAGTGGTGCTTAATAATGCTCTCGATGACTGATCCTTTGAGCGCTCCCGGAGGAGATCCGAGCGAACCGAAAAGATTGCGCCCTAAATGTCCTAGTTGCAGCAAAAGACATTCCACTAAATCTCTTGCGGCGACTCCAGTAGGGTCGAAAGTTTGAATATCCGTGAGCACAGATTCGGCTTCAGGTTCCGTAAATATAGAACCGTCCACAATCTCGGCCAAAGGAGTGCGGAGATAGCCATCATCATCCAGGTTGCCGATAATCAAACGACCAAGCTCTTTGTCTCGATCAGAGAGTGTAGACAGAGACAACTGCCAGAGAAGATGCTCTTCAAGAGACATCGCCTTTGCTACCGTCTGTTCATACGAAGGGAAATCGTCAGACGCTGATGAGTATTCAGACTGCCCGTCTCGCCGATCCCTGCCGAAGTATTCTTCCCATCCCGACGCGGAAAATTCCTCCGGAGACCCCCGCTCTTCTGGTGTCTCCGCTGTACTCACCTGTTCTTGTCCAGCTGACGCGGAGATCTCCTCCACCTTCTCTTCATTGATCGACGATTCATTTTCCTCCCCGTCGGGTTGGATCTCATCCAACAATGGATTCTCAAGAAGATGTTGCGTAAGACTCTGTTGCAGCTCAAGTCGTGACAGCTGCAACAGCTTGATTGCCTGCTGCAACTGTGGCGTCATGATCAATTTTTGACTGAGCTTCAGGTCAAGACGCAGCTTCATGACTAAGTGCAGATCCTCTACAACTTGAATTGTTCACCGAGGTAAACCGCTCGAGCGGTTTCACTCTGTACGATAACTTCCGGAGATCCGGATTCCAGAATCAACCCTTCGTTAATGATGTACGCTCGGTCGACTATCGAGAGCGTTTCCTGCACATTGTGGTCGGTAATCAATATTCCAATCCCTTTATCTTTCAACCGGGTAATGATCTGTTGAATATCTGCAACAGCAATGGGGTCAATCCCTGCGAACGGCTCATCCAGTAGCATGAATGACGGTGTGGCCGCCAAGGCCCGCGTAATCTCCAGACGTCGACGTTCTCCCCCTGACAGGGCATAGGCCATGCTCTTACGAATATGGAGCAGATCTAATTCTTTGAGGAGAGCGTCCACCCGTTGACTCCGCTCTTTACGAGCATACCCCAGCATTTCAAGAATCGCCAAGACATTATGTTCTACCGAAAGCCGGCGAAAGACCGATGATTCCTGAGGGAGATATCCTATTCCTCTCCGTGCTCTCTTATACATTGGCAAGTCAGTGACAGACTCTCCTTTGAAGGTTATGTCCCCTTCATCAGGCTGGCAGAGACCCACGACCATGTCGAAAATAGTGGTCTTCCCCGCACCATTAGGACCGAGAAGGCCTACCACTTCACCAGCGTAGACTTCGATTGCCACGCCTTTGACAACTTTTCGACCACGGAAACTCTTGACCAGTCCAGTGGCCCGTAGACAGTCGGCATTGTGTGTCGAGTTTGAATTGAGCAGGGAATCAGGTATCGCGTGAACACTCTGGGTCATGGCGTATTCGTTCCCTCACCTTCGATGCGAACGTGAGAACCTCCCTCTACCACGCTTCGTTCTTCGGCCAGAAAAATTGTGATCCGTTTACCACTGACACGCGTTCCCCGTTCCCATGCCACTGGATCACCGGTGAGCACTACTTTTTCACCGTCGACGAAATAGACGGCTTTTTGACATGTGGCGTTGCCATTCTCATACTCGATCTTCACATGGTGCGTGTCCGCGGTCGCCTCGATCCGACTGACGGAACGATTCGAAATCGTCGATGCGGCGCCGCCTGCTTTTGGTGTGGGGAGGCCCTGCGCCGACTCTCCATGATCCGCGTTACCGGACAATGGCTGTATAAGGTCACGCTTTCGAGAATGAAACGACACAATCATTTTGTCTGAGTGAACAACCAGAGAACCTCGCGTCAATACCACCATCCCCTCAAATACTGCCTGGCTATCTTGATTGCGGACGGTCATTTTCTTAGACGTAATGGTGGTTGGGACACCCGGCGCCTCAACGCTCTGCTTCAGGGTCCCTGACTCCGTGGAAAGAGCGGCGGACGCGCTTTCTGCACATATGACACTAAGAAGCAGGAACGAGATCCACATGAACATCGCGTAGAACCTCAAATTCTTCCGACTCCATTTTTCCGAGCAATCCAAGACCTCGTATCTCCAACCCATGCCCAACAATTCGGACAGGATCTTCTGTCCGAATTTCTCTGGATTTATCCGTCCAAACCAAATGGTTGGTATAAATCGTGTATCCGCTCCTGGTTGTCACGATGACGGGCACATCGCGATTCGACAGAGCAAAATCCTTGCTCGCAGTATCGAGTGTTCCCTCATCGCCATAGACCGTCACCTTTTCACCTTCTTCCCCATAGAAAGTGAGAGCAACATCCTGGAGGAAGGCTTGCTGTTCTTGTTCAAATACTCGCGCCTGTTTCGCCTGGACTTGCCATTGCACCACATCGCCTTTCGATTGCTTAAAAGTAAATTCCGAGAGCTTGGCATCGGCTTGTTCCATGGCTTCAGGAACAACCGGTCGGTTAGTCGGCACTGAATCTGCATTTCTGACGAGAAGATATCCGAGGAAGACGGCCAATAACACACTCGCTGCGAGAAGAGTACGTCTCGCGATAATCTCCCACATGAGTTAGGTGTGCTCCAGAACAAGCTCACAACGATACTTGGCACGATCGTAGCATGCACAAGCTATCATGTAAACGTCCGTCTGGGTCTAGAAACTAAACAGACTCCCACATGTGCACATGTGGGAGTCTGTTTAGTTCTTGTCGAGCGGATTAGTCCAGAAAGGCTATGTCGATGATTTCGACTCTCCTTCTGACGCTGGCTGCGCTGTGGAAGCAGTCGTTGTTTTCTTGTGGGGGATCTCCTGGCGGGAAACCAGCTCGATAGCGACCATTTCCGCCGCGTCACCAACACGGCGACGCGTTTTGATGATCCTGGTGTACCCGCCTGCTCGATCCTTGAACCGTGCTGCGACGTCGTTGAATAGCTTGGAGACCACTGCCTTGCTACGAAGAAATCCAAGAGCCCGTCGTCTCGCCGGCAGAGTGCCTTCCTTACCCAGCGTAATCATACGATCGGTAAATCCCCGTATCTCCTTGGCCTTAGCTCCGGTCGTTTCGATCCGCTCCTGCTCCAATAATGAGGTGACCAAGTTTCTGAATAGTGCCCCTCGATGCTTGGTCTGCCGCCCAAGTTGTCGTCCTTTTTTCCTATGTCGCACGGTGTTCCCCTCGGCTAAAAAACGTCATTCAGACTTTGGGCTTCCATTGTGCGGCGAAGACCCAGCCTCTATTTTAGTCCCCAGCGAAAGTCCCATCTCTGTAAGAATTTCCTTGATCTCATTGAGAGACTTTTTCCCGAAGTTCTTCGTCCTGAGCATTTCGCCTTCCGATTTTTGCACGAGATCGGCAATTGTTTTGATATTGGCATTCTTGAGGCAATTGGCCGCTCGAACAGACAACTCCAATTCATTGACACTGCGCGAGAGATTTCTATTCACTTCTCGTTGGGACTCCTCATAACCCGCTTCGCTCTTTCCTTCGCTTCGTTCTTCGGGATTGATAAAGATATCCAAATGCTCACGTAAGATACCGGCCCCTGTTGATAGGGCGTCTCTGGGACTGATGGTGCCATCCGTCCAGATCTCCATGGTCAGCTTGTCATAGTCGGTCATGCGTCCGACGCGCGCATTCTCCACATAGAAATTTACTCGTTTGATCGGCGAGAAAATAGAGTCGATCGCAATCACTCCGATCGGCAACCCTTCTTCTTTATTGCGCTCTGCCGGCACATAGCCACGCCCATGCTTGATGGTCATTTCAATGTCCAACGTCGCATCCTTGTCGAGCGTGGCGATATGCAGATCAGGCGTCAAAATCGTCACATCAGCGTCATGGAGGATGTCTGAGCCCTTTGCTTCTCCTGGCCCCTTCTTCTTCAGCCGAATCGTCTTCGGTTTATCCGTGTGGAGAGCCAACCGCAGACTCTTAATGTTCAGAATAATCGCCGTAACATCTTCCGTCACACCGGCGATCGTCGAGAATTCGTGGACGACTCCTTCGATCTTCACGGTGGTCACGGCAGCCCCCGTAAGCGACGACAACAAAATGCGACGGAGGGCATTGCCAATCGTCGTGCCGAACCCTCGCTCGAACGCTTCCGTTGTAAACCGCCCGAATGTGGGCGACTGTGCATCCCTGTCGACTTCCACCCGCATCGGGATCTGAAAGTCTTTCATCGCTTTGATCATGACCGACCCTCCATACCATCGAGTAACACACACATTGACAGATGACACTGAACCGACGGAACGAAATGCCGAGGCGGCCTAGCGTGAATACAATTCCACCACCATTTGTTCGTTCACCGGTAACGCGATCTGCTCTTTCGCCGGCAAAGACCGCACAATTCCCTTGAATGCACCTTTATCTAGTTGAAGCCAGTCGGGAATTCCTCGACTATCGACGGATTCCAATGCGGCTTGAATTGCAGCCAAATCACGACTTCTTTCCCGAATTTCAATCACATCGCCCGGCTTCACCAGTGCACCGGCCACCGTAATCTTCTTGCCATTGAGCGTGAAATGACCGTGACTGACCATTTGACGCGCCTGCTTGCGTGAGGCGCCAAATCCCAGACGATAGGTAACATTATCCAATCGACATTCGAGGAGACGGAGCAAAGCGTCACCGGTGACGCCCGTCTGTCGTTCCGCACGTTCAAACACACCGCGGAACTGGCGCTCCTGAAGTCCATAGATGCGTCTCAACTTCTGCTTCTCTCGAAGCTGAAGGCTATAGTCGGAGGTGCGTTGACGCCCCTGCCCGTGTTGCCCAGGCGGATAACTTCGCCGTTCGACGGCACATTTCTCCGTCATGCAGCGAGTCCCCTTGAGAAAGAGCTTCTCACCTTCTCGTCGACACAACCGACACACAGGACCACGATACTTTGCCACTGCGTCCTCCTCGAGAATTAGCTTACAGACTCACCTAAACATGGCCTCGCTGGACTTTCAAAAGAGACGAATTCATTGCCCCATACTAACTACTTAAACGCGCCGTCGTTTGGGCGGCCGACATCCATTATGTGGAATCGGCGTGACATCACGAATGAGATTGATCCGCAAGCCAGCCCCCTGGAGTGAACGAATCGCGGACTCTCTGCCCGAACCTGGACCATTGACATACACATCGATTTGTCTCATCCCACTTTCCATGGCCTTGCGGGCTGCAGCTTCTCCAGCTCGTTGTGCGGCAAAGGGGGTACTCTTGCGCGATCCTTTAAACCCTTGGTTACCGGCGCTCGCCCACACCACCGTATTGCCGCTCATATCTGTGATCGTCACTATCGTATTGTTAAATGACGCTTGCACATGCGCGACTCCACTCTGAACGATTCGACGTTCTTTCTTTTTCCCCTTTTTGACGCTCATGGCCCCCCTCCTAACGCTCCAGCAGACTAGGCACCCGCCGCTTTTGACCCCGTTGGTCGCGGTTTACTACTTACGCCTGCACGACGTCCCTTACGTGTTCTGGCATTGGTTTTGGTACGCTGCCCCCGGACCGGTAATCCTTTGCGATGGCGCAACCCTCGGTATGTGCCCGTGTCAATTAGCCGCTTGATATTGAGGGACACTTCCTTACGAAGGTCCCCTTCGACTCGATGATCGCGCTCGATGATTTCGCGCAACTTGACGATCTTGTCTTCGCTCAGATCCTTGACACGAATCGTTCCATCAATACCAGCTTCATCGAGAAGCCGTCGGGCAGATGCCCTCCCGATCCCGTAGATGTATGTCAACCCAATATCAGTTCGCTTGTTCCTTGGCAGATCGACGCCAGCAATACGTGCCATTCTTCCTCCAACTATCCGTTTTCAGCAGTAATCTATTGGACCGACCTCTCGCCGACTGTGCCCGTCCTGCCAGCCCATGGTCTGGCGTTTCACTCGTTCCTCGGCACTCTCTCCTTCAGCTATCCCTGTCGCTGCTTGTGCCGCGGGTTCATACAGAGAATGCGGACAACCCCACGACGGCGGACAACTTTGCATTTTGCACAAATGGGCTTCACTGATGATTTGACTTTCATACCAATTCCCAACTCCCATTCATTTAAAGCGATAGGTGATCCGGCCTCTCGTCAAATCATACGGTGACATTTCCACCGTGACCTTATCGCCGGGAAGAATACGGATAAAGTGCATACGCATTTTCCCCGAGATATGAGCCAGTATGACATGGCCATTCTCGAGTCTGACTCGAAACATGGCATTGGGGAGCGTTTCCACTACCGACCCCTGCACTTCAATAATGTCTTCTTTTGCCACGTCGTGTCGTATTCTTTCTTATGAATCCGTCTCTACATGTACTACAACTGGCTCAAAATACGAGGCCCTCCGGTTGCCTGTATAGCAATCGTATGTTCAAAGTGGGCGGACAGACTACCATCCACCGTGACGGCCGTCCATCGATCATCGAGAATACGAACAGCGCTTCGCCCCATATTGACCATGGGTTCAATGGCCAACACCATCCCCGGCTGCAATCGAGGGCCCTGGCCAGGTTTTCCGTAGTTGGGAACTTGAGGTTCTTCGTGCAATTGTCGCCCAATCCCATGGCCAACAAACTCAGTCACGACTGAAAACCCTGATGATTCAATGTGCTGCTGAACGGCAGAGGAGATATCCGACAGACGATTACCCACCACGGCCTGTTGAATACCCAAGTAAAGCGCCTCTTTCGTCACCCGAACCAGTTTTTCTGTTGTGCCAGGAACGGATCCAACTGCTACGGTCACAGCAGAATCACCATAGAAGCCTCCAACAATGGCTCCGAGATCAAGCCCAATGATGTCCCCCTCTTTCAACTTTCGCTTTGAAGGGATACCATGAACGACCTGTTCGTTCACTGAGGCACAAAGAGTCCTGGGATAGTTCCGATAGCCTTTGAATGCTGGGAGCGCTCCCCTTACTCGTATCTCCTGTTCGGCTATGCAATCCAGTTCTTCCGTGCTGATGCCTGGTCGGACTGCCTTCCACACAATGTCCAACGCCTCAGCGACGACTCTTGACGCCTGTGCCATAACTTCAACCTCGGCAGGCGTTTTTAAAATGATCATGCCGTCTAGTGTGCCGCCAGCGTTCGGATAAGGCTCTCGTAGACGACATCCACTGACTCGTCACCATTGAGACGCGATAACACACGTTGGTTCTCATAAAAACTGATCAACGGCGCCGTTTGCTCTTCATACACGCGGAGCCGCATTTCAATTGCCTCCCGTTGATCATCACTGCGCTGCATTAATGCTTCTCCGCACCGTTCACAGACATTTCCCATCTTTGATGGAGCAAAATCCATGTGATACGTCGCCTGGCACTTTGGGCAGCTTCGACGCCCACTCAGACGCTTTACGATTTCTTCCCGAGGAACCTCGAAACTAATTACGCGATCCAGACTCTCACCTCGCTCGTTCAGCACGTTCGCGAGCGCGTCAGCCTGAGGAACCGTTCGTGGAAACCCATCCAAGATAAACCCAGAAGCATTGGATGAATCTGCCAGCTTCTCTCGTACTAATCCGATGACCACCGAATCAGGCACCAACCCTCCTCGATCCATGTGCCCTTTTGCCTCAATACCAAGCGACGTCTTGTTGCGAACCGCCTCTCGAAGTAGATCACCGGTCGAGATCTTACAGATACCAAACTGAGCGGCAGCCTTATCAGCCTGGGTCCCTTTCCCAACCCCTGGAGCACCAAGAAACACAAGCCGCATCATCCTTACCCGCTTCGCCCGCGTAATGGAGCCATGCCTTTACCCAAAAACCCCTCATAGTTACGCATCAACATGTGGGATTCAATCTGCTGCGCAGTGTCGAGCCCAACACCAATGACAATCAGCAGCGAAGTCCCTCCGAAGTAAAAAGGGACATTCAGCTTGTAAATCAGGAGTTCAGGGATCACACAGACAATGGCGAGATAAATCGCGCCCGCGAATGTGATCTTCGTCAGTACATTGTAGATATAATCGGAAGTTCGTTGCCCAGGCCTGATCCCAGGGATGAATCCTCCGTATTTTTTCATATTGTCGGCCATATCGACGGGGTTAAGGACGACCGCAGTGTAGAAGAAACAGAAAAAAATGATCAACCCCACATACAGGAGAGTGTAGAGTAGCGATCCAGGAGCCAAATGCATCCCGATAGATTTTACCCACGGTGTCTCAAAAAACCCTGCGATGGTCGCAGGAAACGCAATGATCGACGAGGCAAATATGGGAGGGATCACACCGGCTGTATTGATCTTCAATGGAATATGTGTGCTTTGCCCCCCATACACCCTCCGCCCGATCACTCGCTTCGCATACTGTACCGGTATCTTTCGCCGTCCGCTTTCCAAAAACACGATTGCTGCCACGACAGCGATCATCAAGAAAGCTAGAGCCACCAGTAAGAACGCATTGAGTTGGCCGATCTCATACAGATTGTAAGTCTGGGCCACCGCCGATGGGAGCCGAGCGACGATCCCTGCAAAAATGATTAATGAGATCCCGTTCCCAACTCCTCGCTCAGTGATCTGCTCACCGAGCCACATCAAGAACCCTGTACCGGCTGTAAGCGTGATCACCGTCATAAGACGGAACCCCCATCCTGCGCTGAGGACAAAGGCCCCTTGATTCATTTGTTCCAACCCAACCGCAATACCGAATCCTTGAATCAGGGCAATGCCGATCGTTCCAAACCGCGTGTACTGAATAATCTTTTTGCGGCCTCGTTCACCCTCCTTGGCTAACTTGGTCAAATGCGGAATGACGACCGTCAGCAATTGAAGAATAATCGAGGCGCTGATATATGGCATGATGCCCAGCGCAAAGATCGTCAGACGAGACAACGAGCCGCCTGAAAAAATATCGAGGAACCCCAACAGAGCTCCACCCTGTTTCTGCAAGAATTCGGATAGCGCGTCTCCGTTGATACCAGGAGTTGGAATATGAGACCCGACCCGATAGACAACCAACATTCCGAGCGTGAATAGAACTCGAGTACGCAGCTCGGGAATCTTAAAGATATTCTGAAAACTGGTGAGGAGCCGTTCAAGCACCGCCGATGACCTCGACTCGCCCTCCGGCTGCTTGGATTTTCGCCTCTGCTGACTTGCTGAACTTATGAGCCTGAACGACGAGTGGCTTCTTGAGCTCACCATTGCCCAGAATCTTAATCGGCAGCTTTTTCCGCTTCACCAACCCAGCATCGACCATGGCCTGCGGAGTAACTATGTCGCTCCCTCTCCATTCGGCAAAACTCGCGAGGTTCACAATCGTATATTCCACTCGGAATGGGTTTGTGAAACCAAACTTTGGGAGCCGACGCACCAACGGCATCTGGCCACCTTCGAAACCCGGACGTTTGCCTCCACCTGAACGAGCCAAGAGTCCCTTATGTCCTTTGGTCGCGGTCTTGCCATGACCGGAACCAGGCCCACGTCCAATGCGCTTACGTCGTTTCTTTGCCCCTCTTGCTGGGGCCAAATCATGAAGATTCATGGCCTGACAACCTCAAGCAGGTAACCAACCTTATGAATCATCCCTCGTACTTGCGGTGTATCAGGATGGACGACCGTCTGACGAATGCGTCGAAGGCCTAATCCCCGCAAGACAAGGCGATGGCGCTCTGGCGTTCCAATCGGACTACGCTTCAAGGTCACCCGCACGTTCGTAGCTTTCGATTCTGGAGTTTTTAATAGCTGTGCCGCCCCCATTTAAACCGTTGCCCTTTCCCGCCCCTCGACAACAGCCTGCCGGCGGAAGCGAATGACATCATCTAAACTTCTCAGCTGGGTTAAACCGTCGAGTGTTGCACGAACTGTGTTAAATGGATTGCCACGCCCAAGAGTTTTCGCAATAATGTTGTGCGCACCGACTAATTCCACAACGGCGCGCACCGCCCCCCCGGCGATGATGCCCGTTCCGTCAACAGCAGGTTTCAGCAACACGTGCTCTGCTCCGAATAGACCGTGCACTTCATGCGGAATAGTTCCGCCCTTGAGTGGAACGTGAACGAGATGCTTTTTCGCCTGTTCGACAGCTTTGGAAATTGCAACGGGAACCTCGGCAGCTTTTCCCTTCCCGATACCCACCCACCCATGGCCATCACCGACAACCACGAGGGCACAGAAGTTGAACCGCTTTCCACCCTTCACAACCTTAGCGACACGGTTGATAAATACCACTTTATCTTTCAGACTCAATTCATCGGGATTGACTCGCACGCTCTCACCCCTCAGTCCTAAATTCTCCGACCATTCATCAACAGGCTTGCCCCCGACACGGTGCGAACCTCTGACCTCATCTTCAGCCTAAAACTTCAATCCCCCTTCACGGGATGCATCGGCGAGTGCTTTAATGCGGCCGTGATACATCCGCCCACCCCGGTCAAAAACCACCGAGGTGATCTTTGCAGCCTTCGCTCGATCTGCCATCAGTTTTCCGACTGCTTTCGCAGCTTCAATTCCACCAGTTGACGTGAGGGATTTTCGAAGCGACTTATCAAGAGAGGAAGCAGCGGCTAGTGTCGTACCCTGAATATCATCAATAATTTGAGCATAGATGTGAGCCGTGCTCCTAAAGACGTTCAATCGAGGTCGCTCTGCCGTTCCTAGAATGACACGCCTCACTCGCCGCCGTCGTCGCTCAAGCTGTCGAACCTTGTTTGCCGCATTCATTGTTGATTCCTACTTCCCTGTTTTACCTTCTTTTTTGCGTAATACTTCACCGGCGTACCGGACGCCCTTTTGCTTGTAGACATCTGGCGGTTTAATGGCGCGTAGGTCAGCCGCAACTTGGCCTATCAATCGTTTATCGACTCCCTTGAGATTAATAAGCGTCTGCTTATCAACCTTGACATCAATGCCTGCCGGAACCTGATAAATCACCGGGTTAATGTAACCAACATTGAAGCTTAACGTCCGACCCTGGAGCTGAGTCTTGTAACCAACTCCAGTAATTTCGAGCGAACGCTCATATCCTTTTGTAACACCCTGAACCATATTGTTCAGCTCGGCACGAGTCAGGCCATGCAACGCTCTCACCTTTCGATCCTCGCTTGCACGATCAACGACAAGCTGGCCATTATTGACCACCACTTTCACGCCATCCTGGAGAGACCAATCCAACTTACCTAAAGGCCCCTTCACCGATACAGTTGATCCAGCAACTTTGATTTCCACTCCACCAGGAATGGCAATTGGTTTTTTTCCAATGCGAGACATGGCTTATTCTATCCTTCAGTCGAGATTGAACCAGCTCACCACACCGAGCAAAGAACCTCGCCTCCCAGATGATTCTTACGGGACTCCTGATCCGTCATGATTCCTTTTGAGGTGGAGAGGATTGATAAACCGATACCATTGCGAACTTTTTTGATCTCCTGACTACCAACATAGACACGGCGCCCCGGCTTACTGATACGCTCCAAGCCGGTAATCATAGGCTGCCCCTCGCCTACGTATCGAAGCCGGACGCTCAGAACGGGATGACCATCCCGCACCTCATCCTCAACCGAATCAACATAACCTTCCCTTTTCAAGATTTCCAAAATCGCGCGCTTCAGTTTTGAGGTTGGAACTGTGACCGTTTCAAAACGGCGCTGAGCACCATTCTTCAAACGAACAAGAAGATCACCGACTGGATCAGTACCCATACAACACCCTTCTACCCTCCCTTGACGGTCATCGGCGCAACAGCACCAGTTACCAACTAGATTTCCGAACGCCGGGAATCTCTCCACGCAACGTCATCACTCGAAAACAAATCCGACACATCCGAAAGCGACGCAGATACCCGCGTACTCGGCCACAAACACCACAGCGGTGATACTCTCGCGTGGAAAACTTTGGCTTCGCCGCTGCCTTATTTCTCAGCGCTAATCGTGACACAAGCACTCCTCCTATTCCGAAAAAATCCTTCGCAGTCCAGCCATCCTCATGTACGGAACGGCATGCCGAGGTGCTTCAAAAGAGACTTTCCTTCGTCGTTCGTCTTGGCTGTGGTGACCACCGTAATATCCATGCCATGAATCGAAGCCACCTCGTCGTACTTGATTTCTGGAAAGATAAGCTGCTCTTTCAGCCCTAGCGTGTAATTACCGCGACCATCGAATGCTTTCGGAGAAACTCCGCGAAAATCACGGATACGAGGAAGCGCCAGCGTAACCAGCCGATCGAAGAATTCGTACATCCGCCGACTACGGAGTGTCACCTTGGCACCAATCGGCAGCCCTTGCCTCAGCTTGAAACCGGCGATGGCTTTTTTCGCTCTCGTGACGACTGGTTTTTGACCCGTAATCATCCCCAATTCGGTTACCGCACTCTCCAGAAGTTTGACATTCTGGATAGCCTCACCTATCCCGACATTCAGCACCATGCGCTCGAGCCTCGGCACCTGCATCACGTTTCTATACCCAAATTCCTTCATGAGCGCTGGAACGACTTGCTGCTCATACATATCGCGAAGTCGTGGACGGAACTTCGACTCTTCACTGCCCTGGTCCAACTGTGGGGATGAACTTTCCTTCTTCGTAGTCTTTCGCTCAGATGGTTTGCCCGCTCGATTTTTCAGTTGCTTGGCCATTACCTAACCTACGGTCTCATTGGATTTCTTACTAAAGCGTACTCGCCGTCCATCTTCTGAAATGCGAACCCCGACCCGTGTGCCCTTTTGTGTCACCGGACAAAAAAACATGACGTTGGAGATCGGCAGAGGAGCCTCCCGCTCCAGTATGCCTCCTTGCTTTACCTTTTGATTTGGCTTTGTGTGTCGTTTGATTATATTCAACTTCTCCACGATCACCTTACCCGCATGGAGGTCAACTGAAAGCACCTTGCCCGTCTTCCCTCGTTCACGGCCAGAAACCACGACCACCGTATCTCCTTTTCGAATTCTGCTTTTTCTCAGCGCTTCCACGATACTCCTCGCTCGCTCTTTACAAAACCTCAGGTGCCAAGGAAATGATTTTCATGAATTTCTTCCAGCGAAGCTCCCGGGCAACAGGGCCAAAAATACGGGTTCCAATCGGCTCTCCCTCTTTATTGATCAGGACACACGCATTTCGATCGAACTTGATATACGACCCATCCTCCCTGCGAACTTCCTTCGTCGTTCGCACAATCACAGCTCGACTCACATCACCCTTCTTAACACTCGCCTGAGGGATAGCTTCTTTGACGGCCACCACCACAACGTCACCCAACGAAGCATAGCGTCGCCTTGTGCCTCCGAAAACATGAAAACACATGGCCTGCTTGGCTCCGGAATTATCAGCCACATCCATATAGGTATAATTCTGAATCATTGCAATCTTTCCACAGGTATTACAAGCGGAGAAGCCCAGAAAAAGTCTCTTCTATTTTTCCGGTTGCCCCTTTTCCATGACCTGAACGACACGCCAATTCTTTTCCTTGCTTAGCGGTCTGCTCTGGACAAGCTTGACTCGATCTCCTACTTTACAGATGCCGCTTTCGTCGTGAGCCTTCAATCTTGTCACCCGCCTGAGAACCTTTTTATAGACCGGATGAACGACAGACCGTGAAACCACCACGACGACGGTCTTTTGCATCTTGTTACTGACAACATCGCCATACCAATGACGACGCTTCACTACTTCAGCCATAGCGTCCTTTACCTCTTAGGCCCTTCAACTCGGTCCATCCCCTGCTGAAGAATCGTCTTCACCCGGGCGATATTCCTCTTGGTTTTCCGAATCTGCATAGGATTTTCAAGACGGCCAGTACCAAACTGAAAACGCAGATTGAACAGTTCTTGCACCAGCTGCCTTTCTTTTTCAGCAAGCTCGTCTACCGTCATATTCCGCAGCTCTTTGACATCTAGCGCCATATGCCCACTCCTGGCTTGTGTTCCACCTGCAAGAACCTACCCAAACTCACCGCGAACAACCAACTTTGTCGCTATCGGCAACTTATGAGACGCAAGCCGAAACGCCTCTTTTGCAGTTTCCTGAGTAACTCCATCCATCTCATAAAGAATCCGGCCCGGCTTCACAACAGCCACCCAATACTCGGGATTACCCTTTCCTTTCCCCATTCGCGTTTCTGCCGGCTTTTTGGTAATAGGCTTGTCTGGGAAAATACGTGTCCACACCTGGCCACCTCGCTTCACGTGCCTGGTAATAGCAATGCGTGCGGCTTCAATCTGACGACTGGTGATCCATCCTGGCTCTAAGGCTTTTAAGCCGAACTCCCCCAGAGTGATTCGCCCACCGCGATAAGCCTTTCCCGTCATCCGGCCTTTCTGCATTTTCCTGAATTTAACTTTCTTAGGCGCTAACACTGTTCGATCTCCTCACCCAAACCGGCGATCCAATGATGATTCTGCTTTCATAGGCTGAACAGGAAGGAGTTCTCCCTTATAAATCCATGTCTTCACTCCGATTTGTCCCATCGTCGTATGCGCTTCAGCGAAACCATAATCGATTTCAGCACGCAGCGTGTGCAAAGGGACACGTCCCTCCCGATACCACTCTGTCCGCGCAATCTCCGCACCACCCAACCGACCCGCTACCATAATCTTTATACCTTGAGCACCAAGCCTCAGGGCGGACTGAACACTGCGCTTCATCGCTCGACGAAACGCTACTCGCTTCTCAAGTTGAGTCGCCACATTCTCACTCACAAGCTGAGCATCCAGTTCAGGCTTTTTGATTTCCTTAACGGTGATGTAGACCTGTCCTCCGTATTGCTTTTCGAGGTCGGCCTTCAACTTATCGACTTCCGCGCCCTTCCTGCCGATAATGATACCTGGACGAGCGGTATGAATGATCACTCTGGTCTGGTCTCCGGAACGCTCAATCTCGACCTTTGCCACTCCAGCGTGGTAGAGCCGCCCCTTGACCATCTTTCGAATTTTGACGTCTTGATGGAGAAGCTTGGCATAGTCCTTCCCTGCATACCAACGAGAGCTCCATGTATAGTTATAGCCAAGACGATAACCGATAGGATGTGTTTTTTGCCCCATGCGTTATATGCCTCAATAAGGAAGAATGAGTCTATTTTCGCTTGCTCTGACTCTCTGGCACCGTGACTACGACAGTGATGTGACTCGTACGCTTCTGAATTGCGTTAGCCCTCCCCATCGACCTAGCACGGACGCGTTTATATGTGGGACCGCAATTGACGAAGGCCTTGGAGATCACCATGGATTCACTATCTCCCATTTCCTTCAACTCAGCATTCGCCACGGCGGAGCGGACGATTTTTTCCACAACTCGAGCGGCATGTCGAGGCGTGTGCTTTAAGATGGCCAACGCCATCGGCACCTGGCTGCCACGAATCATATCAATCACCGGCCTCGCTTTGCGCGGCGCGACACGAACAAACCTCAAAATTGCATGTGCTTCAGTCATCTTCAAAACCCTGTAATCAGTGAACCGATACCATTAATCTTCTACTTCAGCGCAACAGCTTTCTCGGTTTTTGCCTGACCATGCCCTTTAAAAAAACGCGTCGGAGCAAACTCACCCAACTTGTGACCGACCATATTCTCAGTCACAAATACCGGAATGAATTTTTTCCCATTGTGAACGGCGAAGGTATGACCGATCATATCAGGGATGACCGTCGAACGACGTGACCACGTCTTGATCAACTTACGGTCCTTCGTCTGATTCATCTGTTCAACCTTCTTAAGCAAATGACCGTCGACAAACGCCCCCTTACTCACCGATCTAGGCATTGCGCACTCCTGATTTCCGTCGAGCGATGATAAACTTCTCGGTCCTTTTGTTCTGCCTGGTCTTGTAGCCCTTTGTTGGAAGACCCCATGGAGAGACAGGATGCGGGTTTCCCTGTCCCGACTTTCCTTCGCCCCCTCCGTGCGGGTGATCAACTGGGTTCATGACCACACCGCGAACGTGCGGCCTCTTTCCTTTCCATCGACTCCGTCCAGCTTTTCCAACGCTGACATTCTCATGATCAACGTTCCCGACTTGTCCGACTGTCGCCATACAGACACCCAAAACCCGGCGCATCTCACCGGACTTCAGGCGAACCTGCACATAGTCGCCGTCACGTCCCATAACTTGCGCGAAGCCACCGGCACTTCGAATCAGTTGCCCACCCTTGCCGGCCTTCAATTCGAGGTTGTGGATGGTCGTACCAAGAGGCATGTTGACCAACGGAAGCGCATTCCCAGGTCGAATCTCTGCTTGCGGACCTGATTGGACTTCGTCGTTCAGACCAAGCCCCACAGGAGCTAAGATATAGCGCTTTTCGCCATCTCGATATTTCAGCAGTGCAATCCTTGCAGATCGATTTGGATCATACTCGATCGACGCAACCCTTGCAGGAACACCAACTTTGTCTCGACGAAAATCAATCACCCGATATAGTCGTTTATGTCCACCGCCACGAAACCGGACCGTCACCCGTCCATTATTGTTCCGGCCACCACTCCGCAAGTGGAACGAGGTTAACGACTTCTCAGGCTTCTTACTGGTGAGTTCTTTGGACACCACAGCCGTCATGCCTCGACGGCCTGCAGATGTTGGACGATACACTTTCAAACCCATGCGACACCCCTTGCGCTCAAATCCCCAGCGAGTCGACCGTACCCAAACATTAGGCGCTTTCGTACATCTCTAACTTTTCACCTTCTTTGAGCGTGACAAAAGCCTTTTTCCAATCGGAACGCTTACCAGAGAAACGACCGAGCCGTTTCACCTTGCCGCGGACATTCATGACATTGACCTTTTCGACCTTAACCTTGAGCAGAACCTCCACCGCTTGCTTGATCTGAACACGATTTGCTTCGGAGTGAACCACGAAACTTACCGTATTGGTTTTCTCTCGAAGTCCGGTGATCTTCTCAGTCAATAACGGCTGAACCAAGACCCTATGCATACCCACCTTCATGACCAGGCCTCACTCACAGGACCAAGCTCTCGCTCTGAGAGCAGAATCACGTTGGCACGAACAATGTCATAGACGTTCAACTGATCCGCGCTGAGGACTTTAACATCAGTCAAATTCATAGCAGCCTGAAAGATGTCCGTCTGTGATTTCCCGCTGACTACCAAAACGTGAACACCTCGGCCGAATTGCTTCAATGCTTGGGACAATAGTTTCGCCTTAGGCTGCTGCAAAGATAGACCTGACACCACAAACAATTTACCCTCGGCCACCTTGGCCGATAATGCACTCTGGAGAGCGGCCCTGTACTTTTTCTTCGGCATCGAATAGCCGTAATTCCTTGGCTTCGGTCCAAAGACGCTCCCTCCGTGGCGCCAGACCGGAGAACGAAGCGAGCCAGCTCGGGCACGCCCGGTATGCTTTTGCTTCCATGGCTTTTTCCCAGACCCACTCACCTCACCTCGACGCAAAGTCGATGCCGTACCCCTACGTCCGCATGCACGCTGCATAATCACTGCTTCATGCACCAAAGCGGCACGAGGCTCGCAACCGAAGACCTGGGGAGACAGATCAACCGTCCCCACCTTCTTTTTTTGCAGATCCACCAGATCGATAGTAGGCATGCTAGCTCTTCTTTGACTTACGCACGACAACAACCCCGTTCGCCGCCCCGGGGATTGCCCCGCGCACAAACAGGAGATTTTCTTCCAATCGCGACTCAATGACCTTCAAGCGATGAACCGTGACCCGCTCTGATCCCATATGGCCTGGCAACGTCTTCCCTTTCCAGACACGAGACGGGAATGAACTTGCTCCGATCGATCCTGGAGCACGGTGAAACATGGACCCATGAGATTCAGGACCGCCAGCGTAGTGATGCCGCTTGACAACGCCCTGATACCCTTTCCCCTTCGATACGCCGATCACATCGACCCAATCATCTTTTTTAAACATATCGACCGTGACCAGCTGTCCCACCGTCGCTTCGCCCTCTTTCTTGAATTCGCGCAAAATACGGCTGGGGGGGGCTTGATTTTTCTTCAGGTGACCAAGTTCAGATTTAGAAAGCTTACGCTCCTTGACTTCACCAAACGAAAGCTGAATCGCTTCGTACCGGTCTCGCTCCTTTGTTCGCACAGCCACAACTCTACAAGGACCAGCTTCAATGACTGTCACAGGCGTCAAACGACTCTCCTCAAACACTTGCGTCATCCCGAGCTTCTTCCCGATCAGTCCATTTGTCATATTCGTCCAGTACTCTACGTACTCCCTATGCACTACCCTTTAGAATTCACTCCTTAACACTCGAGGCTCATAACTTTATCTCGACATCCACTCCAGCTGCCAAATTGAGCTTCATCAGAGAATCCATCGTCTCAGGCGTCGGCTCCATGATATCGAGTAATCGCTTGTGCGTGCGCATTTCAAATTGTTCGCGTGATTTCTTATCGGCATGTGTCGATCGCTGAACCGTAATTTTTTCGATTCGAGTGGGAAGCGGAATCGGCCCAACCACTCTTGCCCCACTCCGCCGGACAGTCTCAACAATTTCACTCACAGACTGATCGAGGACTCGGTAGTCGAACCCTCGCAACCTAATTCTGATTCGCTGATCGACTTTCACGTCGTTACTCCTAATCCGTCAACCGAACGCAGTTTGTCC